>CAJLCM010000122.1:0-1651 GCA_905205145.1 uncultured Collinsella sp. | reverse complement strand
GGACTTGCAGCGACGGACCTCAGGACACTCTTACACCACGTCTGCGCGCGCGACCTCTATACGCCTTCAAATTAATCAAAACGCCCGTTAGCAGGCTTCTGCGTGCCAACGTTAATGAACATATTTATTACTTTGTCTATTATCTCGCTAGACGGATATGTTAGTAGGTTAGCAACAGTACTCATATTTGGCATTTTTTGCCCACGGGGTGTTTCCTGGGGAACCGACAATAGCCTTAGTGTCCCGCGCGACGCCACTCCCTCCCGGTATCCGCCGACGTTCCCCCATATAAAACCTGCCAAAATAAACCTGTCCCTTTTGGCAGGTTTCGGGGTGGCAAGGGCTTGCACTTTAGCGTGCGACAGCGGATAATGCCGAGCATTCGAGAATACGCTTATTGCTCTTTCTATAGATTGAGGAGGCCCCTATGGCCATGGAATTCAAACGCAGGCTGCCGATCCCCATGGAGATCCGCGAGGAAATGCCGCTTTCTGCCGAGCTTACCGCCAAAAAGCAGGCATTTGACGCCGAGGTCGCCAAAGTCTTTACCGGCGAGGACGCACGTAAGGTGCTCATCATCGGCCCGTGCTCTGCCGACCGCGAGGATTCGGTGCTCGAGTACATGAACCGACTGGCCAAGACCGCCGAGGAGGTCAAGGACAAGCTCATCGTCATTCCGCGCGTCTACACCAATAAGCCGCGCACCAAGGGCACCGGCTACAAGGGTCTTCTGCACAACCCCAACCCCGAGGCTCCCGACGACCTGCTCGAGGGCGTCAAGGCCATCCGCCACATGCACCTGCGCGTCATCGAGGAGACCGGCTTCTTTACCGCCGATGAGATGCTCTATCCGTCCAACTACCAATACCTCGTTGACCTGCTGAGCTATGTTGCCGTGGGCGCACGCTCGGTCGAAAACCAGGAGCATCGCCTGGTGTCGAGCGGCATTTCGGTACCCGTCGGCATGAAGAATCCCACTGCCGGCTCTACCACCGTTATGCTCAACTCCATTTACGCCGCCCAGGCGCACCAGAGCTTCATCTTCCGCAACTGGGAGGTCGAGTGCGACGGCAATCCGCTCGCGCACGCCGTTATGCGTGGCTACATCGGTCTCGATGGGCGCACCTACCCCAACTACCACTACGAACACCTGGAACGTCTGGCTGAGCGCTATACCGAGCACGCCGGCTATGCCAATCCGGCGGCGGTCATCGACTGCAACCACGACAACTCGGGCAAGCGTCCGCTGGAGCAGTATCGCATTTGCAAGGAGGTACTCGACAGCTGCCGCCGCAACGAGTCCATCTCCAAGCTGGTCAAGGGCTTTATGATCGAGTCCTACCTGGAGGACGGCAACCAGCCGGTCGACGGCGGTGTCTTTGGCAAGTCGATCACCGACCCGTGCCTGGGCTGGGAAAAGACCGACTACCTCATCCACGAAATCGCGGAGCGGGTTTAGTTACGCGGGCCGCATTTGGACAATCTGACGTTCAACTTCAAGGGCGCGACCAGAAGGTCAGCGCCCTTTCGTTTCACGTCACCTTGTCTCAAATGCGGCCCGCTCGCTGTCCGTCCTCTACCTGCGGCGTTGTCTTACTCCGGATGCGGCAGTTAGGGACGCTCCTTTTAATATGAGCAGGACATTGTCAAG
>CAJLCM010000121.1:0-1659 GCA_905205145.1 uncultured Collinsella sp. | reverse complement strand
CGCTCGCAGCTCAGTCGGTTCGTATCTTTGCCCCGATCCCCGGCACGTCGCTCGTGGGTATCGAGATTCCCAATCGCAAGCGCCAAAACGTCAATCTGGGCGACGTGCTGCCCTATGTGAAGGGCGGTCCGCTCGAGCTCGCCATCGGCCGCGATGCCGAGGGCACGCCGGTTGTCGCCGACCTCGCCAAGATGCCCCACCTGCTTATTGCCGGTACCACGGGTTCCGGTAAGTCGGTGATGATCAACTCCATCATCACGACCCTGCTCATGCGCGCGCTTCCCGAGGACGTTCGCCTGATCATGGTCGACCCCAAGCGCGTCGAGCTTGCGGGCTATAACGGTCTGCCGCATCTCTATGTGCCCGTGGTGACCGAGCCCAAGCAGGCCGCGAGCGCTCTGCAATGGGCCGTGTCCGAGATGGAGCGTCGCCTGAAGGTCTTCGAGCGCCTTAACGTGCGTAAGATCTCGACCTACAACGAAAAGCAGGCCGCCGGCGAGTTTGAGCATTACGACAACCCGCCCCAGAAGATGCCCTATCTGGTCATTATCATCGACGAGCTTTCGGACCTGATGATGGTCGCCGGCAAGGATGTCGAGGCCTCGATCGTGCGTATCGCCCAGCTGGGCCGTGCCGCCGGTATTCACCTTATCGTGGCTACGCAGCGCCCCAGCTCCAACGTGGTGACGGGCCTCATCAAGGCCAACATCACCAACCGCATCGCCTTTAACGTCGCCACGGGCATCGACTCGCGCGTCATTATCGACCAGATGGGTGCCGAAAAGCTTACCGGTTTGGGCGACATGCTGTTCTCCAAGGTCGACTGGGGCAAGCCTCGCCGTATTCAGGGCTGCTTTGTCTCGGATGATGAAATCAACGAGATCGTCGAGTTCGTCAAGTCGCAGAGCGAGCCCGACTACCACGAGGAGATCCTGTCTGCCGTGGCGCCCGCTTCCATGTCCATGGCGGGTGGCGGCGGCATTGTCCGTACCGGAGTCGCCGAGCCGCAAGACGATGATCCGCTCATTTGGGAAGCCGCCCATATTGTGGTGGAATCGCAGCTTGGCTCCACATCTGGCCTGCAACGTCGTCTGAAGGTTGGCTATGCGCGTGCCGGGCGTATTATGGATATGCTGGAAGAAAAGGGTGTCGTCGGCCCGCCCGACGGTTCCAAGCCGCGCGAGGTCCTGTTGGACGAGGAGGGGCTTGCCGCGCTGGAGTCTGTCGACGCCGAGATGGCACGTGAAGATCGTGAGTTTGGAGGATTCTGATGGCTGCACGCTTTGGTGACATGCTGCTTGAGCAGCGTCGCCGAATGGGCCTTTCCATTCAGCAAGTCGCCAACACCATCAAAATCAGGCCGCAGATCATCGAGTTTTTCGAGACCGGTAACTTTGCTTCGATGCCGCCGCGCGGCTATGCACAGGGCATGATTTCGAGCTATGCTCGCTTTTTGGGCCTCAATCCGCGCGAGGTCGTCAATGCCTACTTTGACGATCTGATGGCATACGAACGCGAGACGTCGCAGCAGGGCGGTCGTTTTCAGGACGCCGCCGGCTACGTCAATTCGCGTTCCTCGGTCGATAACGGGCGCTTCCTGATGGTTCAGGGCGGTCGTTCGACCCGCTATGGACAGCGTCCTCAGCAGGCCGGTTATAT
>CAJLCM010000120.1:0-1739 GCA_905205145.1 uncultured Collinsella sp. | reverse complement strand
AGCGGTCGGCGGGGCCATTGTGGCTCTTGACAGCGGATTGGGTCATATGAGCGAACGGGCCGCATTCGGAGCAAGACGACGCCGCAGGTAGAGAACGGACAGCGAGCGGGCCGCATTTGAGACAAGGTGACGTGAAACGAAAGGGCGCTGACCTTCTGGTCGCGCCCTTGAAGTTGAACGTCAGATTGTCCAAATGCGGCCCGCGCAGCGTCGAGCCGTTACACGGGTTGGTAAACCCGCGTAACTACCTACTCCCGTGCTCCGTACTGCTCGTAGTAGGCGTCGATGGCGGTCTTGAGCTCGTCATCGATGACAACCTTGCCGTCGATCTCGTGGTTGTAGAGGGTCTCGACGACCTCGGCCATGGAGACGATGCTCGCGACGGGGAAACCGTACTTGGCCTCGATCTCCTTCTGCGCGGTGGTCACGCCACCCTTGCCGACCTCCATGCGGTTGAGGGACACGATCAGGCCCTTAATCTCGACATCGGCAGCAGCCTTAACCTTGGGATAGGTCTCGTCGATGGACTTGCCGCTGGTGGTGACGTCCTCGACCATGACCACGCGGTCGCCGTCCTTGGGCTCATAACCCAGCAGGTTGCCCTTATCGGCACCGTGGTCCTTGGCCTCCTTGCGGTCGCAGCAGTACTTGACCTCCTTGCCGTACAGCTCGTGGTAGGCAATTGCGGTCACGACGGCCAGCGGAATACCCTTGTAGGCCGGTCCAAACAGCACATCAAAGTCGTCGCCAAAGTTATCGTGGATGGCCTGAGCGTAATACTCGCCCAGCTTCTTGAGCTGATAGCCCGTCACGTAAGCGCCGGCGTTCATAAAGAACGGGGACTGACGGCCGCTCTTGAGCGTAAAGCTGCCGAACTTAAGAACGTCGGACTCAACCATAAACTTGATGAACTCTTGCTTGTAAGCCTCCATGCGGGCTCCTCTCGTAATTGCGTACGTGCTCTTCAGTTTAGCGCAGGCGAGGCGTCGATGTGGGCGTGCTTTGAGGCCACATCCCCCCGTTAGAGTAAGGAACTGGGCGGCGGCTCATACGCTAGTCCTTGGGCGTCCAGGACCAGAAGAAGTTGATAAGGGCCACGCGCGAGGCGGTGCCGGTCTTCTTGTTGATCGAGGAAATGTGACGATAGAGCGTGGAACGCGAAAGAAAGAGCGTTGTGGCGATGTCCTGAACGCTCTGGTCCGAAACGACCAAGACCTCAAGAATATCGCGCTCGCGCTCTGTAAGCCCAAAGGTGGCGACGAAGGCATCAAGGCGTTCATCGGACGTGAGCTCCGCTGCTTCCACGGGCTCGGAGTCGGAGCATGTGGGCGCAAGATCCCCACCAAGATCGTCGGTGGCAAGCGGCAGGCCATCCTGCATCACGGCATCATCGGCTCGTTGCCCCAACTGCCCCAGCAGCGTAATCGCAATGCCCACAAACATCACGAGCGCCGCACCGACCGCAGCCAGCACGTTTTGACTCGAGATAATCGCCACCGCCGGCGCCGTCACGAGCATCGAGCACACGTTGTTGACGACGCGACCCATGCACGGCCAAAAATATGACCAGCGCGCATAGAGCGAGACGGCGGCATATTTTGTGGTAAAGAACACCACGAAAAAGCCCGAGCCCAGATAAAAAATGATCGTGGCAGCGAGCTCGTTGCCACCATTGCCGTCGACGATGGGTAGCGCGCAGAGATGTGGTGTAAGAGGCGGGGCATGCCCCGCCTCTTCTC
>CAJLCM010000119.1:0-1822 GCA_905205145.1 uncultured Collinsella sp. | reverse complement strand
GACACAAAAAGGCGGGCCAGCTCCCACAAGAGATGACCCGCCTCTCCAATCAGTCCCGTGGCGACCGTGGCCACCGCGGGCCTCAAGCATGTCCCGGACTAGGAGAACATGCCGGTGAGGTAATCATTCAGCCGCTTATCCTTGGGCCGTTGGAAAATCTCGTCAGTCTCGTCGTACTCGACCATATCGCCCATGTAGAAGAACGCCGTGCGGTTGGACACACGCGACGCCTGCTCCATGTTGTGCGTCACGATGACGATGGCGCGGTCGGCAACGATCGACGACATGAGGTCTTCGATCGCCAGCGTCGAGATGGGGTCGAGCGCCGAGCAGGGCTCGTCGAACAGGATCACGTCGGGGTTGAGCGCCAGCGTGCGCGCAATGCACAGACGCTGCTGCTGGCCACCCGAAAGCGCGTAGGCGCTCTTGTCGAGCTTGTCCTTGACCTCGTCCCACAGCGCCGCGCCGCGCAGGCTCTCCTCGACCATGCGGTCGAGCTCGTCACGGTCGGTAATACCGTGACGCTTGGGCGCAAACGTAATGTTGTCGCGAATGGACTTACGGAAGGGGTTGGGCTGCTGAAACACCATGCCAATGGAACGACGCAGCTCGTACGTGTTCTCGGTCTTGGTGTTGACGTTGCGCCCGCGGTAGTTGATCTCGCCCTCCACGCGACAGCCGCGAATCTCGCGATTCATAAGGTTGAGGCTGCGCAAGAAGGTCGACTTACCACAGCCCGAAGGCCCGATGAGCGCCGTAATCTCGCCCTTGTGAAAGTCAAGCGACGTGTCGTGCAGTGCATGGTGGTCGCCGTAATACACGTTGACGTCTTTGGTGGAGAGCACGACCTCGTCGCTCACGGCCTTGCCGCTCACGCGTACGCGCTTCTCGCTCTCCCCCACACTCGACAGAAAGTCCTGGGTCTCGGACGATGCCGCTTCGGTTGCGGGCGTTGCATTCATCTCGCTCATTCGGCCGTCATCCTCCTTGCCAGCTGCTTGCCCACGATGCGGGCGATCACGTTAAACAGCAGCACGCAAATCATCAGCAGTGCCGCAGTGCCCCAAACAATCTGCTGAGCCTCGGGGCTGCCCTCGCCGTAGATCTTGTAGATGTGCACGGCGAGCGACTCACCAGGACGGAACACGTTCCAGGCGCAGGTGGGACTCGACAGGTTAAAGCTCAAAAAGTTCAGGCGAACCGGTGAGCTCATGCCCGAGGTGAAGAGCAGGGCCGCGGCCTCGCCAAAGACGCGGCCGGCCGAAAGCACGATGCCGGTCACGATGGCGGGCATGGCCTCGGGGATCAGGATGTGCAGCGTGGCTTCCCAGCGGGTAAGACCCATGGCCAGGCACGCATCGCGCTGGGCCTGCGGCACGTCCTCGAGCGCCTGCTGAATCACGCGCACCAGGATGGGGATGTTGAACATGGTGAGCGCGACGGCGCCGGAGATGATGGAGTACTTCCAGCCCAGCTGCACCGAGAACACCAAGAAGCCGAACATGCCCACGACGATGGACGGCAACGACGACAGCGTCTCGATGGCGGTGGAGGCAATGTCGCGGATGGGGCCATTGGGTGCGTACTCGACCAAAAAGACCGCGCCGCCCAAGCTGATGGGCACCGAGATAACCAGGGTGATCAGCAGCAGGTAGAACGAGTCGAACAGCTGGTAGAGCACACCGCCCTGAGTTCCGTTGGCGCGCGCAGGCTGCGTGAGGAAGCCCGGCTGGAACAGCGTCGAGATGCCCTCGAACAGGATGTAGGCCACCATGGAAACGACGATGAGCATGACGATGGCGACGATCGCCGTCAGCACACC
>CAJLCM010000118.1:0-1851 GCA_905205145.1 uncultured Collinsella sp. | reverse complement strand
CGGTAGTGCCGTTTGGAGGGCAAAATGGCCAAAATGGGGGAGAAATAGGCCGCACGCCGGCGCAGGGACCGGCGCTAAAAGAAAAGCGCGGGGCCGCATGGCGACTCCGCGCTTTATTGTTCAGCTTTTGCAGCCTTGCCCTTACGCTACGAAGAAGTAGACGAGGAAGGCAAGGGCCGCGATCCACCCGTCCCGTGCGAAAAAGTGTTTACGAGCGCTTGCGGCTCACCACGGCGCCCGCGGCGATGGCGGCTGTTCCCGCAAGGGCGGCTGCCACGATGGCTGCGCTCGAGGCGTCGCCGGTTGCTGCGAGTTTGCCGGCGATCTTTGCTCCCGTGGCTGCAACTGCAACGGTCTTGGTCGTCTTCGTGCCCTCGGACTTGGAACCCTCGGGCTTGGTCTCGCCTGGCTTCTCCTCGGGTTTGATCTCCTCGGGAGGCGCGATGACCGTGCTCTTGGCGACAGCTTCGTTATAGGGGGAGTCGATCACAGCGTCGCCCGTGCCGATGGTTTGACCCACCACGTAGAAGATGCCGTCATCGAGTTCTTCCTTGTTGCGATAGCCAATGATCTTGCCGCCTGTGGGCGTCTGTATGGGAGCGCCTTCGATCTCGATGGTGCCGATTGTCTCGCCGTCCGCGCTCACGGCAAGGGCGAAGATTGCCGCCGTGTCTCCCTCAGCTGTGACCTTACTGCGGACAATCGAGATGGTCGCGGGCGTGATGCCCTCCTTGGTCCGGGCAAAGATGCCGATGTTCATGCCCCTATGCTCGGGAATGACCGCGCCACTTTGGTCGTTGCTGTAGTGATCGGGGCCGTCGCTACCGGACTCGACATAGCGGGCTATAGCCTTGACAACGGAGTCACTAATGTAGATGTGACCACCCGCTTCGTTGGGGTAGTAGTTTCTGGTGAAGATTGCGGTCGAGAACTGGCCTTCTGCGAACGCATCCACGATCGAGCCGTTCTTGATGACGATGTCGTCCTCGTCGGTGAAGAGGGCGCTGGCTTCATCGTTCCCTGCACTTGCACGGACCGTTACGGTTGCGCCATCGAACGTGATGCCCTTGTAGACATAGATGCCATACCCAACGCCACTTGCGTTGAGGGAAGCGTTCGTGACCGTGAGGCTGTTTTTACCGTCGATGGTGGCGTCTTCCTCGGAGCTTGCCTTGACCTGGCTGCCACCCGAGATCTCGATGTTGCCGTCGGCCCAAATCGCATTGTCTTTGATAGAGCTTGCCTCTACCTTGCCGCCGCCCTTTATGATGAGGTTCTCGTTAGCATCGATACCCTGATCCTCGGTGGCCTTGGCGGTGACGGTTCCGCTGTTGTCGATCGTGATGTTGCCGTCGGCCCTGATGCCATCCGAATCGCCCGTGGCGTTAACGTTTCCCGAGCCCTTGATGGTGACATCGCCCCCGGCATCGATGGCATCGTGCTCGGTGCTCGTGGCGTTGACAGTGCCAGCGCCGTCGATGTTGATGCTGCCGACGGAAGTGATGGCGTCACGAGAAGATGTCACGTTGAGCGTGCTGGACGCGTCGCCCTGAATATTAAGCTCGGCGTTCTCGTTCGCGCCATCCTTAACCTTGATGCCGCGGCCGTCGCCGTTAGTGACGATGTTGTCGCCCTCGTAGCTCACGTTGAGCTTGCCCGCTGCCTCGATCGCGCCGCCGTTATAGCCGTTGAGCTTCATGTCATCGGCGCCGTCCCAGCTCCAGGTGCCGGCGGCGTCTCCCGCGGGCCCCGCGGCCGCTTCGTGGCGGACGCCGCCGACGTCCACCCACTCGGCCGCGAGCGAGACGCTCGGCATGAGCAGCGAGCTCACCGTGAGCGCGCAGGCCAGGC
>CAJLCM010000117.1:0-1872 GCA_905205145.1 uncultured Collinsella sp. | reverse complement strand
CGCTCTTCCGATCTTCATATGATCGATGCGTGCCCCGATTCCGCTGTGCTGTTTTTTGACGTGGATGGCACGCTGACGTCGTTCGATCCCGATAACCTGACTGACAAGGACCTCACGGCAATTCGTCCTTCGCGCGCGGTGATTGATTCGTTTCGCAAACTGCGCGATGCGGGCCACAAGGCGTTTATCTGCACGGGTCGCCCTTTGTGGCTCATCGCCGACGGTCTGCGCGCACTGGACCCTGAAGGCATCGTCGCCATGGGTGGGGCCACGCTTGAGATCGAGGGCCATATGGTGCACGAAGATTGCATTGACGAGGGCGTAGTCGGGGAGCTCGCGCGTCGCATGGCAGCTGCCGGCGCCGAGGCTATGTTCGAGACCAATGTCACGACTTTTGCGTTGGAGCCTGCGGGCGTTGAGCAGTCGTATTTGTCTGGCACCGTGGTGGTGCACGATGCCGATCAGATGCGCATTGAGGGCCGCCTGCGCTTGGGCAAGGTGTGCCTGTTTGCGCAGGATCTGGCGCGCATTGCCAATGACGACGGTTTTATCGATCGAAACTTTGAACTGTGCAACACCGGCGGTAAGAATCGCGAGCTGACCCCCAAGGGCATCAACAAGGGCGTGGGCGTGGCCCGCGCGTTGGAATACCTGGGTCGCGCGGGCAATGCGCGCACCTTTGGCTTTGGCGATTCGGGCAACGACTTGGGTATGCTCGCCGCCGTGGAGACGGCTGTTGCCATGGGCAACGCCATGCCCGAGGTCAAGGCCGTCGCCGACTACGTGACCGACGACGTCGAGCACGACGGCACCGTCACAGCGATGCAGCATTTCGGCCTCATCTAATGAATCCCGCGTTCTGACGTTTGCTCAAACTGAGACTCTCTACTTTTGCATGCTCAATCGATTTATCTTTTCAAACGCTCAGGTGTTTATACCGTTCGCCGAGAAGATAAAAAACCGCAGTTCACGCCTTGATAAACGTAGGTAAAGTGTTTAGCAGCTCAACGCTCGTATGCAAACGAAAGGATCAGGCAGATGGCAATCAAGGTGTTCGCTGACGGTGCAAATCTCGAGGGCATGCTCGACATGTACGAGAACGGCAACGTTCAGGGTTTCACGACCAACCCGTCTCTTATGAAGAAGGGCGGCGTGACGGATTACCGCGCGTTTGCCAAGGAGGTCCTGGCCCACATCACTGACGTGTCCGTGTCATTTGAGGTCTTTGCCGACGACGTCGAGACCATGGAGGTCGAGGCCCGCGAGATCGCTACCTGGGCCGACAACGTCTACGTCAAGATCCCGTGCGTGACCACCAAGGGCGAGTCCACCGCCGAGCTGGTGCACAAGCTCTCTGCAGACGGCATCAAGGTCAACGTCACCACCATCTTCACGCCCGAGCAGGTCGACGAGATGGTCGCGGCCGTCGACGCCGAGACCCCGTCCATCATCTCGCTGTTTGCCGGCCGTATCGCCGATACCGGCGTCGATCCCATTCCGTTTATGACGGAGTCGGTTAAGAAGGCGGCCGCCAAGCCCAACTGCGAGGTCCTGTGGGCGTCCACGCGCGAACTCATCAACATTTACCAGGCCGAAGCTTGCGGCTGCCAGATCATCACGGTGCCCAACAACATCCTGGCCAAGCGCAAGAATATCGGCCGCGACCCGTATGAGGTTTCGCTCGACACCGTGCGCGGCTTTGCCAAGGATATCGCCGCGCTCGGCTTCCATATCCTGCCTTAAGCAAAGGTACCCCCTCTCGCGACGTGCAAAATCGAGAGTATTCTGCAAAGTAAAGGCTTTTACCAGTTGGCTGAAGGGTCGCGCGCGCAGACGTGGTGTAAGAGTGTCCTGAGGTCCGTCGCTGCAAGT
>CAJLCM010000116.1:0-1878 GCA_905205145.1 uncultured Collinsella sp. | reverse complement strand
GATCGGTGCCCGGCATGCAGACCAGCGACGCGGCCAAGTGCGAGGACCTCCTGATGAAGTGCGAGTACCTGCGCGGCAACGGACGCGGCAACAACATCGTGTTCGCCACGGGCACGCCCGTCACGAACACGATGGCCGAGCTCTACAACATGCAGCGCTACCTCTCGCCGAACCTGCTGGACAGCCAGGGGGTCTCGAACTTCAGCGCGTGGGCCAAGACCTTCGGCGAGGTCACCGAGACCCTGGAGCCCAAGCCCGAGGGCGGCGGCCTTGACATCAAGCGCCGCTTCGCGAGGTTCCAGAACCTCCCCGAGCTCATGAGCTCGTTCCACTGCTACAGCGACATCATGACCGCCGACGACCTCGACCTCGACCTCCCCGAGCTCGAGAGCCACGCGGTTGCGGTCCCGGCGACGCCCGAACAGCTCGCCGAGGTCGAGGCGCTGGTGGAGCGCGGCGAGAAGGTCCACGCCGGCTGCGACCCAAGCATGGACAACATGCTCAAGATCACCGGCGACGGCAGGAAGGTCGCGCTCGACCCGAAGCTGCTCTACCTCGAGGAAGACCCCGACATGGAGCCGCTTTCCGGCGGCAAGGTCGACGAGTGCGTGCGCAACATCCTCGACATCCGCAGGCGCACCGAGGCCGAGCGCGGCGCGCAGCTCGTGTTCGTAGACTCCTCCACGCCCGCCTCCGGGCGCTGGAACATCCAGGACGACGTGCGCCGCCGCCTCATCGAGGCCGGCGTCCCCGAGTCCGAGATCGCCTGCGTGACCGACGCCAAGGGCAAGTCGAAGCAGAAGGAGGCGCTGTACGAGAAGGTGCGCAGCGGCGATATCCGCATCCTTTTGGGCTCGACCACGACGCTCGGCACCGGGACGAACGTGCAGACGCGCCTCGCCGCGATCCACGACCTCGACTGCCCGTGGCGACCGTCCGACCTCGAGCAGCGATTGGGGCGTATCGTGCGCCAGGGCAACGGCTTCGACCACGTCCACGACTTCCGCTACGTCTCGACCGGCACGTTCGACAGCTACCTGTACTCCATCGTCGAGCGCAAGCAGCGCTTCATCAGCCAGGTCTTCACGAACAAGTCGCCCGTGCGCACCATGGACGACCTGGACGAGACCGTGCTGTCGCTCGCGCAGATGAAGCAGATCGCCGAGGGCGACCCCACCGTGGCCGAGCGCATGGACGTCGAGAACAAGATCGGCCAGCTCAAGCTCATGATGGCATCGCACCTGGAGGGCCTGGCCGACGTCCAGCACAAGATCGAGACGCAGTACCGCCCGCTCGTCGAGGCGCTTACCTCCCAGCGCGACATGCTCGCCGACGACGAGATCCCGTTCGCGGAGGCGGACCTCGTCCGCCAGCAGACGCTCGGCTCCAAGGACAGCTCCCTCACCGTCGGCGGCACGCACATCGCCGACAAGGAGGAGGCCATCCGCGCGCTGCGCCGCGCCGCCTACGGCGTCCGACCCGGCTGCGAGGAGATCATCGGAACCTACCGCGGCCTTTCGGTCGTGTGCCGCCGCCAGCGCGTCCTCGACGACGACTGGCTGCCCTATATCGGCCTGGCGGTCGATGCCGCCAAGCACGTTCACATGTCGGACAGGGTCTTCCCTTCCGGAGAGAAAGGAGCATTCACCGTGCTTACCCAGATGGACCGCATCATCGCCCGGGACGCGAAGGGCCCCGCCGAGATCGAGCTGAAGCTGCGCGAAGCGCAGCACGCGCTCGCCGACGCGCAGAAGGCCGCCAGGGAGCCGTTCCCCAAGCAGGCCGAGCTCGACGAGGCCGAACAGCGCCTCGCCGTCCTCGAGCAGGAGCGCATCGAGGCGGAGGCGCAGCGCCAGCGCGAGCAGGCGCAGAGCGCCG
>CAJLCM010000115.1:0-2755 GCA_905205145.1 uncultured Collinsella sp. | reverse complement strand
GCATAAAGAAGTACAGGTCCAGATACTTGTCGGCCGAGCGCGTCCAGCTAAAGTCCTGGCTCATGGCCTGCGTGACCAGCTGGTTCCAGGCGTCGCGGTTATCCCAGAACAGACGCGCCGCGCGGAATACCGCATCGCCCATCTCGTCTCCGTTAAAGTTGGTAAACGAGAAGCCCGTGCCCTCGCCGGTAAACTCGTTGTACGGCTGCACGGTGTCCTTCAAGCCACCGGTCTCGCGCACGATGGGCAGGGTGCCGTAGCGCATGGCGATGATCTGCGACAGGCCGCATGGCTCAAACTTCGAAGGCATCAGGAACATGTCGGCGGCGGCATACATACGCTGCGACAGCGCGGGATCGAACTCGATGCGTGCGGCCATGGTGCCGGGGTACTTGTTCTGGAAGTAACGCAGGCCGTCCTCGTAATCGCGGTCGCCGGTGCCCAGCACCGCCACCTGCACGCCGCCGGCCAGGATACGGTCGAGCGCGTACATGACCAGGTCCATGCCCTTCTGGCGCGTCAGGCGCGTGACCATGACCATGAGCGGGCGGTCGTCGCGAACCTCGAGCCCCAGCTCCTCCTGCAGCTTAGCCTTGCACACGGCCTTTCCAGAACGGTCCTCGACGGTGTAGTTGGCGGCAATGCGCTTGTCTGTTGCCGGGTCAAAGCCCGCAATGTCAATGCCGTTCAAAATGCCCTGCAGCGCGTAGGAACGCTCGCGCAGTACGCCGTCCAGGCCCTCGCCAAACTCGGGCGTCTGGATCTCGTTGGCATAGGTGGGGCTCACCGTGGTGATGGCGTCGGCATAGCGCAGGGCGCCCAGCATGTAGTTGATGCTGCAGGCGTCGCAACGCAGCTGCGAGGCGGCCGCCGGAATGTGCGCCACACCAAGGATGTCCTCCATCACGGTGTCGCTAAACTGGCCCTGGAACGCCACATTGTGGATCGAGAACACGGTCTTGACGCGGTCGTACAGCGGCAGGCCCTGGTAGAACTCGCGCAAAAACACGGGGGCCAGTGCCGTCTGCCAGTCGTTGCAGTGCAGGATGTCGCACTCAAAGCCGGCCGGCAGGTGCTGCAGGCTCTCGGTGATGGCCTTGGAGAAGAACGCAAAACGCTCTCCATCGTCAAAGAAGCCGTACGGATAGTCGCGCGCAAAGTAGCGCTCGTTGTCGATGAACATATAGGTGACGCCGTCGTGCTCGAGCTTCTCAAGTCCGCAGTATTCATTGCGCCAGCCCAGGCTCACGTAAAAGTCGGAAAAGTGCTCCATCTGCGCCTTGTACTCGTCTTTGATGGTGGCGTACTTGGGTACCATCACGATGACTTCGGCGCCGGCGCGCACAAGCGCCGCAGGCAGCGAACCCGCCACGTCGCCCAGGCCACCGGTCTTTACAAACGGTGCGCACTCGGCCGAGGCAAACACGATCTGCATCTTTTTGCTGGAATCAGCCATATTGTCTCCCATGTTGTTATTCGAGAATAGCCGCCAGGCGCGAACCGGGCGGCTATTCTGCAGTTTACGAGCGATGTTGCGGTGCCAACGTTAACGTACGATGGTGGTATCGGAAGTTAACGGAGCCTTGCCCAGCACCAGGATGTTCTCGGGCGTGCCGCGAAGCTCGGTGTTGGTGGGAACCACGTTGTTCTTGTCCAGAATGGCGTTCTCGACGCGGGCGCCGCTCTTGATGATGCAGCTCTGGTTGATGATCGAGTTGGTCACCGAGGCGCCTTCCTCAACCACAACGCCGCGCGACAGGATCGAGTTGCGCACGGTGCCCTTGATGATGCAGCCGGCCGAGATGATCGAGTTGCACGCGTGGCTACCGGTCGCATAGCGCGAAGGCGGCACGTCATGAGCCTTGGTCAGGATCGGGCGCTCGGGGTCAAAGAGCTGGTCGGCCACGGTTTGGTCGAGCAGGTCCATGCTGCGGCGATACAGCGACTTCTCGCTGAACACGCCCACGACCTCGCCCTTGTACTCGTAGCTGCACACGTCGATGTTACCAAAGTCGCCCTGGAGTGCCTCGAGCAGGTCCAGATAGTCGGCGGCCTGGTAGTGGTCGATGATCTCGAGCAGCGTCTCGCGGTTGACGATGCAGCAGTCCATAGAGGCGTTGTCGCCGTACACGACGCCGGCGCTCACGCCCGTCAGACGGCCGTTCTCGTTGATTTGCAGCTTGGTCTCGTCATCGACGTTGCGCGTGGCCTTGCAGTACACCACGGTCATCTGGGCGCCAGAGTTCTCGTGCGCGTCAATGATGGTGTTGAGGTCCATGTTAAAGATGATGTTGGTGCCCATCATCACGACATAGGGCTTGTCCGAGCGCTGGAACAGCGTCTTGTTGGAGATGATGTCGCGCAGCAAGAAGCGCATGCCGCCCTTGGTGGTGCCGTACGCGTTGCCGGGGACCATGAACAGGCCGCCCTTCTTGCGGTCCAGGCCCCAGTCCTTGCCCGAGCCCACGTGGTCGATCAGCGAGCGGTAGTTGCCCGGCATGACGACGCCGACGGTCTTGATGCCGGCATTCATCATGTTGGACAGCGGGAAGTCGATCAGGCGGTAGCGGCCCAAGAACGGAACGGACGCGATAGGGCGGTCCTTGAGCAGCACGCTGCCGTAGGTCGAAGAGTAGTTAGCGGTGATGTAACCGATGGCCTTGCGATTGATCATCGGATCATTCCCCCTTCCCGATAACGACGTCATTTCCAACGACGGCCGTATCCTTGGTGGTATCGACAGAGCCGAGCTTCA
>CAJLCM010000114.1:0-3000 GCA_905205145.1 uncultured Collinsella sp. | reverse complement strand
GAGAAGAGGCGGGGCATGCCCCGCCTCTTACACCACATCTCTGCGCGCTACCCATTCATCCTGCGTTTTCGCAAATCTTAAACCCCTCCAGACGCTCAAATCACATCTGAAGGGGTTGATTTTGCTGCGACTAAATTAGTCACAGTACTCATATTTGGCATTTTTTGCACACCGAGTCCCGGGGAGGCACCCGCACCTCCCCGGGACCGCTCGGCTATTCGACGATTGGTGCTCCGTGGCCCCAAGAACCTTCCATGCCGCACACGGTCGAGGCAAACCCGGCAGCAAAGTCGAGCGCGCGCTCGATGGCCTCGGCGCCATCCTCACCACGCTTGACGGAATCGAGATAGCACATCAAAAACGAGGTGAGGAACGAGTCGCCCGCCCCCATGGTGTCCTTCATGTCCGTTACCGGTTTAGCCAGCTGGCGGTAATAACGCTCGCCGTCGTAAGCAATGCAGCCCTCGGCGCCCGCCGTAGCCGACACAAAACGCGGACCCAGACCCTTCACCCATGCCAGACGCTCGCGAATCTCGTCCTCGCTCGCGGCATCCGCCGCACTAAAGAAAGCGAAATCGACGTAGGGCGCAATCTGCTCGTAGTACTCGTCGGTGGAGTCGTCCGAAAAGTCAAAAGAGACCGTGACGCCCGCAGCCTTCAACTTGGGCAGCTCGCGCTCGGTAAAGCAGTAGTTGCCCGAATGAACCACATCGAACTGCTTCATGTACGCAAGGTCAAAGCGATCGAGGACATAGCGCGCATCGCCACGGATACCGCCCTCGTTGGAGCCAAGGAAGACACGGTCACCGTCAACGACGGTCACGCGAGCCGCTCCGTTCTCGCCAATCATCTGCTCGCACTTGTCAAGCTCGATACCCTCATCCTCGAGGCTTGCAATGACATGCTCGGCAGCGGCGTCATTGCCAAAAATGCCCATGTATGCAGAGCGTGCGGCACCGCATTTCTTGGCATAAACGGCGAAGTTCACCGCATTGCCGCCGGGATACATGGT
Source organism: uncultured Collinsella sp. (assembly GCA_905205145.1). Taxonomy (GTDB): domain Bacteria; phylum Actinomycetota; class Coriobacteriia; order Coriobacteriales; family Coriobacteriaceae; genus Collinsella. Next base: position 1,988 of record CAJLCM010000114.1, on the reverse strand, counting down.
GTGGATATGCTCGTAGCGATCGACGACGTTGTCGCCAAATCCGAGCGCGTTAACGTTAAATGCCATGGCCTTTGCCCCTTCTAGTACTCGACGACGCCCATGTAGCGACGGAAATCGGGATCATGGTCAAACACCTTGCCGCGTGCGGCACGCAGCTCGCAGTTCATGGCGTAGAACAGCACCGGGTCCAGATAGGCACGGACGCTCGCCGGCACGGCTTCCATACCGTACTCCTTGGCATCGAGCACCATCAGCGTATCGGTATGCGTCTTAAGGAACGCCAGGGCGCGCTCGTCCATAGCACGGCACTCGCTGGAGCCCATCTGCAGGAAGTAAAAAACGCCATCCTGAGTAGCCTCGAAGGGGCCATGGAAGTACTCGGCAGAGTGGATGTAGCTGCAGTGCTGCCACTGCATCTCCATAAGAGAGCAGATAGCGAAACCGTAGGTCTGGCTAAAGTTGGGACCGCTGCCCAGAATATAGAAGAACTCGTGCTCCTGGCAAAGCTTGGCAAAGCGATCACCCAGCTCGGCATTTACCTTCTCGCGTGCCGGGGGAAGAATCTTATCCATCTCGGCAATACCGGCATACATATCGGCAAGATCGGCGTAGCCCTCCTGCTGATCGAGCAGCTCGGCCGCAAGCGACAGCGAAATGCCAGCGGGGACCTCGGCCTGCGGCACGCCCTCGCCCCACGGGTAGACCCACGTGGTCCACTTGCCGGAGTCAATCTTGGATCCAGCGTTGTCGGTCTGGGCGATCACCGTAGCGCCGGCAGCAAGGGCAATCTCACAGCCCTCGACGACCTCGGGGGTGTTGCCACTGTGGCTGCAAGCAATGACCAGGGATTTCTCACCCAAGCGGCGCGGGCGCATGATATCAAACTCGCGAGCCGTATAGATATACGAAGTGAAGGTGGTTGCCTCGCGCTGCAGAAGCTCATGAGCCGGGATCAAATCGATCATGGAGCCACCGCAAGCAATCCAGTAGACGCTGTCGAACTTGCCCTTCTCGGCAATTGCCTCTTTGATCAGGTCGTGTGCGTTCATATCCAGTTCCTTTCTTGTTTGGTCCACAATCAATGACGTTGGTTGCGTGGCCGATAGTTGTTTTAGTCAATCAGATATTTCTCGAATGCGGCCATGTTCTTGGCATCTGCCGCCGCCGGGTCATCATAGTAACGACCGTCCGTGATTTCCTGGCCCAGCATGCCGTCGAAACCATGGGCGTTGAGCGTGGCAACGAAGGCGTCCATATCGTGCTTGCCATCGCCCCACACCAGATGGCCATACGGATCACCGTCGATAAAGTGCATCTCGTGAATTGCCCCATCACCAAAGGCGGCAAACCAGTCCTCGAGCGTCTCGCCTGCAACGCCCATCGCGGTTGTATCAACCATGGGCTGTAAGTACGGGCTCGCGACCTCGTCAATCATGCGCTTCGCATCGGAAACCGTCGTCACAAGGTTGCTCTCCTCGGGACGCAGGCTTTCCATCGTAAGCACCAGACCGTGCTCGCCGGCATACTCCGCCAGAATGGACATGTGCTCGCGGCTGCGCTTCCAGGCTTCCTCGCGGTCCTCGTCCCAGTCGCCCCAGCCCGAGTTGACGGACATACGGTCGCACCCAAGTACCTCGGCAAGCTCAATGCCGTGCTTAAAGTACGCCAGGCTGCGCTGTTCATGCAGCGGTTTGCGTGCGCAGTATTGCCAAGGATAGACAACATTCTCGGGACACAGAGTACGATACCTAAGCCCACGGTCTGCAGCTTTTTTCGCCAGGACCTCAGCCTCAAAGTAGCCCGTATGGTCGAGTGTCACATGCGGCTCCGCACACCACAGCTCAATGGACTCAAAGCCCAAACGCTGCTGCACATCAAGGAAGTAATCGAGCGACCACATGATGTAGTGGATATTCATGCCCGCAATCTGTTCGCGGCGCAGCGTCGGCTTGGATTCAGACATCTTATGCCTCCTTATTTCGATCGAA
>CAJLCM010000113.1:0-3011 GCA_905205145.1 uncultured Collinsella sp. | reverse complement strand
CCGCTGATGGGCGCAGGGTCGGCAGCGCGGGTCGCAGCGAGGCGCTGCAGGGCGCGGCGCTTCTCATTGACGGCGTGGATGGCAGCCTTCAGGCCCTCGGGCGTAATCTTGACGCCGCACTCGTCCTCGATCTTGGCGGCGAGCTTCTTGACCTCGGCCTTCCAGGTCACGAGCGTCGACTCGTCGTGCACGTTGGGAATATCCATGACGTACATGTTCTTTTGCGTGGCAAAGAACTCGTAGGCTTTCTTCTTACCGTCGCAGGTGTTCTCGCCTACCACCAGGTCACTCGACTCAATGTAGGGGCAGACCTCGCCCAGCTTAAAGCCGGCAAAGCTCTTGATAAGCGGGCAGGTGTTGCGCGGCAGGTGCTCCTCGACCTTATCGGTTGCCCAATCGGCACCCGAGCACAGGCCCACGGGAATGCCGTCACAGGCAAGCACGATCTCCTCGGGCACGTACACGCAGAACGAGCCGACGATCTTGGTGGCCTCGCCGGCCTCCTTCTTGTCGAGCATCTCCTTAATACGGCCGCTATGGATGTTGGTGGCCACAAAGTCCAGGTAGGACGTGGACTTGGGGCGATTGTGCTGCATCAGAAACATATCGCCGTACATCTGACCCACGGCGCCCAGCAGCATGTCGTGGTCGGCAAGATTCATGCCGAGGCTCTCCCACATCGGATGGAAATCGAATTCTTCAGCCATGACGGTTCCCCTCTCGAACCAAAATTGAATAGCTACGGTATTGCTGCACGGTGGGTGGCGAAAACCGAGCCGCGCCTAAACCCGGAATTTTAGGGAACCTGCTTTGCGGTCGATTATTTAATTGTTCGTCGTCTCTCCCGGAGCCGTGAACATACCTGCTCATATGCGACTCCGAGCTATATATAGGGCACGCGCGGCAACGCGGCGAATGTATGTCGTCTGCGGCATGTGCGCACCCTCCTTTACAAGTTAAGGTCAACTATATCAACGGTCATCGTCCAGACGAACACCGTTGACATTCGTACGACAGCGTCGTGCGTCGTCGTTTAATAAAAAATTATCTTGATTGGTAAGAGTTTGTCGTCCCTCATTCGGCGAGCGGCAAGACAAAGCCGCCGAGGCTTATATCCCCGACGGCATTACCCGGCGCTATCGACAAACCAAATGGATCCTGCTGGCATCAAAATGCATGCGCAGCGTCTCGCCTGCTTGCGGCAGCGCGTCGACAGGCATGCCCACCTTGTTGACCTTCCACTGCAGACGCGTGGGCGCATCGACGCGCGGCACGTCCAGCAACACCAGCCGCTCAAAGCGCGAATCACTCACGCGGGCCACGTGCAAGTCATAGCTGTTGCGGCCCCGCTCAGCGCGATTGTCAACATGGAAGTAGCTTGCGCGAATGCCCAGGTATGCCACGTCATCGGGAACCTCGCGGCCCACGTTGAAGGTCATGCCCCAGTCGAGGGCCTCAACTTCTTCGTCGCCGATCTTGCGCGCCCGGCTTGTGTTCTTGCAGCCCGTCAGGCGCAGCGCCGCCAGCGTCTGCGGGCGGCGAACCACGTCCTCGACGGAGCCGATCTCCTCCACATGCCCGTCGTGCATCACGCAGATTCGCTGGCACAGGCGGCACGCTTCGTCGATGTCGTGGCTCACGTAGAGTACGGTGCGGTTGCACACATCGAACATGTCGAGCATGTTCTGCTCGAGGGCGCTCTTAAGATAGGAATCGAGTGCGCTCATGGGCTCGTCGAACATAAAAATGCCCGGATGCGCCGCCACCATGCGGGCAAGCGCCACGCGCTGCTGCTGCCCGCCCGAGAGTCGTGCGGGATAGCGGTCGGCAAAATCGGCCAGACCGAAAATGCTCAGATAGCGCTCGGCGAGCTTTTTGCGCGCGGCGGCGTCACCCGCGTCCTTTACACCGGCGCATACGTTATCGGCCACTGTCATGTTAGGAAACAGCTGATAGTTTTGGAACAGCAGAGCGCATTTGCGCGCCTGGGGCGACAGGTTGATGCCCGCCGCCGAGTCAAAAAAGGTCACGCCGTTGACGACAATCTTGCCCTCGTCGGGCGTCTCCACACCGGCGATGCAGCGCAGCGTACAGCTCTTGCCGCAACCCGAGGCGCCCAGCAGGGCCACGCGCTCCTCGCCGGCCTCAAGCTGCATGTCGAGCACAAACCCGGGATAACGTTTCTTAATATCCAAAACGAGCGACATAGCTTATCGACCTCCCCGCGGCGCCGCATCATCACGCATGAGCTCGGCCAGCGCCTCGCGATCGATACGCAGCGCATCGCCGCCGACTGGGTCGAGCGAATCGCCCTGTCCGGCGAGACCTTTGGCCTGTTTGCGCTCCGCACGGGAAAGGCCACGTTCGCGATACTTTTGCGAATGCGCCGTGTACATATTAATGAACAGAATGACCAGGAAGCTGAACGCGATTACGACCACGACCCAAAAGAGGGCCACCGACGTATTGCCGCCCATCCACTCAAAGTAAATCGCAATGGGAATGGTCTGCGTAATACCGGCGTAGTTGCCCGCAAAGAACAGGGTGCAGCCAAACTCGCCCATCGCGCGGGCAAAGGCGAGCACCGTGCCGGCGGCAATCGAGGGCCAGCCAAGCGGCATCATGAGCTTGGCAAAGATGCGACGCTCGGACCATCCCAGGGTTCGCGCGGCGTCGAGCATCTGCGCGTCAAGACTCTCGAAGGCTCCGAGCGCCGTGCGGTAAACCAGCGGAAACGACACGACGACGGCCGAAATGACCGCCGCGGGCCACGTAAAGACGATCGAGATGCCGTGCGCGATAAGCCACTGGCCCACCCCGGTCGATCGACCAAATAGCATAAGCAGCAAAAAGCCGCAGACCGTGGGTGGCAGCACCATAGGAATCGTAAAGACCGAATCGAGCAGGCCCTTGATGCGACTCGAGGTACCCATAGTCTTCCACGCGGCGAACAGGCCCAGCGCAAAGGAGATCAGCAGGGCAAGGCCGCTCGTTTTGATAGAAACCCAAAA
>CAJLCM010000112.1:0-3050 GCA_905205145.1 uncultured Collinsella sp. | reverse complement strand
GTTACACTATTCGCAGCCTGTACTTTGACGATTACTGCAACTCGGCCTACGAGGAAAAAGACGCCGGCATTCTCATGCGCAAAAAGTATCGCGTTCGCATCTATAACGGCAGCGACAAGGTGATTAAGCTCGAGCGCAAAAAGAAGTACGACAGCTGGATCTACAAGGAGGACGCGCCGCTCACGCGTGGCGAGTTTGAGCAGATCTTGGCTGGTGACTACGACTTTTTGCTGAGGAGTCCCTATCCGCTCTGTCGCGAGTTCTTCATCGAGTGCATCTGCAACATGATGCGCCCGCGGACTATTGTGGACTACGAGCGCGAGCCGTGGGTGATGGACGAGGGCACCGTGCGCATTACGTTTGACATGAACGTGCGTGCCGCGGTGGGAAGCTTCGATATCTTTGACGTGACGCTGCCCGTGCTGCCGGTCCTGGAGCCCGGCAAGCTGGTGATGGAGGTCAAGTTTACGGAGTTTTGCCCGCAGCTGGTGCGCGATTTGGTGCCGCCGGGCGCGGCCGAGCTTACGGCGGTCTCCAAGTACTGCCTGTGTTACGAAAAGACCGCCTACCTGCGCGGATTTAATTACTGGGAATCGGATTTTGAGAACCGAGGGGATATTTAGACCATGAGCACCAGGGACTTTTTTAAGAACTCCGTTTTGGAGGCGTTTGGCCAGGTCGACCCTGCCAAGATCGGCCTGTCGCTGCTCGTGGCGCTCGCCATGGGCATCCTGATCTATTACGTCTACAAGCGCTTTTTTACCGGCGTGGTGTATTCGCGCAGCTTTGCCGTGACGCTTGTGGGCATGTGCGTGCTTACCTGCATGGTCACGCTCGCGATCTCGACCAACGTGGTCATCTCGCTCGGTATGGTCGGTGCTTTGTCCATCGTGCGTTACCGTACGGCGGTCAAGGACCCGCTCGACCTGCTGTATCTGTTTTGGTCCATTACCACGGGCATTACGGCGGGAGCCGGCATGTATGCGCTCGTGGCGCTCACGGCGGTGGTGATCGTGGTGATGATCGCCGGCTTTGCGAGCCACCAGGACAAGTCGCGCGTGTACATGATGGTCATTCACTACACGGGCCAGACCACCGGCGACGATATCGTGCGTGCATTTGGCCGCACCAAGTTCACCGTCAAGTCCAAGACGATGCGCGGCGACAAGGTCGAAATGGCCGCCGAGGTGTTCTCGGACGGCGTTGACATGCCCTATGCGGACGCGATCCGTGCGCTCGACGGCGTAGAGGACCTCACGCTCATCCAATACAACGGCGAATACCACGGCTAATTATGTTCCGGCGTTTTAACAAACGCCGGACCGCTCGACGCTGCGCGGGCATCTGCCGGGCGATCTGCCGCTCAAACCGTCGCTCGCGTACATAAAGTACGCTTCGCTCCTCTTTCGCGGCACCTCGCCACGGCAGTTGCCCGCTCGCTGACGTTTGCTCGACCTGGGTGGGCCGATTTTGTTCGGATGCCGTCTTCACGGGTATCATGGTGAAAGCGATTTCAATGACAGGGGTGCTCGTGGTAAAGATGAAAGATGTGGCCGAGCTGGCGGGCGTTTCGAGCGCCGCCGTCTCGCGCTACCTCAACGGTGGATATATCTCGGCGGACAAGGCCGAGCGCATTAAGCATGCAATCGAGCTGACCGGATACGTGCGATCCAGCCAGGCTCGCGCGCTGCGCACCGGTTCCACCAAGCTCATTGGCGTCATCGTACCTAAGATCAACTCCGAATCCGTGAGCCGCATTACCGCCGGTATTGGCCAGGTGCTCGGTCGTCGTGGCTACCAGATGCTCCTTGCCAACACCGACAACGCGGCCGATCGTGAGCTCGAATACCTCGATTTATTCCAAAACCACCCGGTCGATGGCATTGTGCTGGTGGCAACTATGATTACCGATGAGCACCGTCGGGCGATTGAGTCGTGCCGCGTGCCCATCGTGCTGATCGGTCAACATGTCGAGGGCGCGGCGTGCGTCTATCATGACGATTACGAGGCTGCCTTTGAGTTGGGCCGTGCGCTTGCGGGTCGCGTGGACGGCAAGATCGCCTACATTGGAGTTACCGAAGAGGACCGCGCTGCTGGTTATGACCGCCGTCGCGGTTTTGAGGCCGGATTGCGCGCCGCGGGTGCGGTGCTTGATCCGAGCCTGATTCGCCTGGGCTCGTTTACGCTCGACTCGGGCTATCGCGCTGCGCGCGAGCTGCTTGCCGATGTCCCCGATGTTTCGTTTATCGCGTGCGCGACCGACACTATGGCGGCCGGCGCCCTGCGCGCTCTTGACGAGGTGCGCGGCATGGGCGAGGGCGTGCGTCGCGTGAGCGGTTTCGGCGACAACGCATTTTTGCGCGCGCTGACGGGCGGCATTCCCACCGTGCATTACGGCTACCTGACCAGCGGCGTCGAGGCGACCAATATGCTGCTCGACGCGCTCGATGGCGAGGAGGGGGAGAGCGGCCTGCGGACGCTCAAACTTGGGCATCAGCTTATGAATGTCTAGGCTTTGAACGCGTCTGCTTGCCTCTGAGACCCCTGTTTTTGCCGCAAAACTACCATTCGCCGGCCTATTCCTACCGTTCACCGCTATATGAAAACGATTACAGACATATGAAACTGAAAACGATTACAGTGTAAGTGTCAAAGATGGCCGGGTGCAAATGCGCCCGTTGGAGGAAAGGGAAGTCATGGACTACCGCAAATCAGCCCAAGAGGTGCTCGACAACATCGGTGGCGCCGGCAACGTTGTTTCGGCCGCACACTGCGCCACGCGTCTGCGCCTGGTGATTGCCGATAACGCCAAGGTCGACAAGGGGGCCCTCGAGAATATCGACGGCGCCAAGGGCGTCTTTGAGGCCCAGGGCCAGCTCCAGATTATTTTTGGTACCGGCACCGTCAACAAGGTCTACGAAGAGTTCATCGCGCTCAGCGGCGTCGAGGCTGCTACCAAGGCCGAGGTCAAGGAGGCCGCGGCGCAGCAGCAGAACATCTTTATGCGTGCCATTAAGGTGCTCGGCGATGTCTTTGTCCCCATCATCCCC
>CAJLCM010000111.1:0-3095 GCA_905205145.1 uncultured Collinsella sp. | reverse complement strand
GCAGCCTTGTTCACGACCCCCAAACGCAATGACACTACCGCCGGAACCCATGTTGCCGAACCCGACGTTCGCCGTCGCATAGGACTCGCGCACGGCAGCTGGCGCCGCGTGACGCGCCGCATCGTCTGCGGCCTGGCCTGCGCGCTCACGGTGAGCTCGCTGCTCATGCCGAGCGTCTCGCTCGCAGCGGAATGGGTCAAGGTCGGCGGCAACAAGTACAACACCGCGGCGAGCGACGAGGCCGGTACCTGGTCGTGGGACGGCGCCGACGACTTGAAGCTCAACAACTATAACGGCGGCGAGATCCAGGCCGCAGGCAAGCTCAACGTGAATTACTCGGGAACCAACATCGTCACTGCCGAATGGATCGAAAGCATCAACGTTTCTCATGGCACTAACGAGAATGCCGAGCTCAATATCCAAGGCGACGAGGGCGGCACGCTCAGCGTGACATCTACTGAGGACGCTATCCTCACCACGGGTAATATCAACATCGACGGAGCCGGATCCGTCAACGCCACGAGCACTGGGTTTGATGCCATCAATGCCGGAGGTGATCTCGCTATCAAAGGTTCGGGCAACGTCAACGCCACGGGTGCATCGGATGGCATCAGGGCAAACGGCAATATCACGATTGACGACAGCGGAGCCGTCACCGCCAGGGCTACCAAGGACAAGGGTATTGGAGCCGACAAGAACCTCACCATCAAGGGTGGCGGGACGGTCGAGGCAAGCTCAGCCGATGGTGAGGCCCTTTGGAGCGGCGACAATATCAACATCTCGGACGGCAGCCAGGTCAAGGCAAGCTCCGAGGAAGACGCTGCCGTCGAGGCCAAGGGCAGCCTCGCAGCCACAAACGCCTCCCTCAACGTAAACGGTGTTGAATATGGCGTCTATGCCCACAAGGGCATCACCCTCGATCATGCAAACGTGACGGTCCGTGCAAGTAAAAGCAGATACGGTGGCGCCAACGCCCTCTTCACCTACCAGGACGACATCGTCGTCAAGAACGGCTCCACCGTGGACGCGTTTGCGGAAGGCGAGGTTTCGGCTGCATTCTCCACCAGAAACGATCGACCCAACGAGAAGGGCGGCCACATCTACATCAGCGACTCCGTTGTCAAGGCCATAGCCCGCTATGTCGAGAACGGCGACGGCCCCATCCCCTACAGCGAAAACCAAGATGGCGAGACGAGGCGCGAACCCCAAGGCGAGAACATCGGCATCATCGCCCAGACCAGCGAGGGCGTCACACCCGCAGTCATCTCGATCATCCGCAGCAAGGTAACGGCCGAAGGAGATACAGCGGCAATCTTTGCCCGTGCCATGAGCGCTGACGGCAAGACAATCGGCACCATCAAGATTGAGAACGCCGCCATCCAGACGCCCGAAGGCGGCAAGGTCATTGACTATCGCAAGCTCCGTGACGGCATCTACGAGGCAGGCCAAGCCATCGGCACGGGCGACGCCACGGTCGACTCCCTCTATATCAAAGCAGTCGCCAAAAGTACGACCATCGCACCTCCCGAGGTAGCCAAGCCGGAAGACCCCAAGCCCGACGAGACCAAGCCCGCAGAAAGCAAGCCCGCGGAGTCCAAGCAGAACCCCAAGCCTGAGGGCTCAAAGCCGACCAAGGCCGTTGCGGCTTCAACCACGAAAGCCAAGACTACCGGCGTGCTCGCGGCAACCGGCGACACCTCGGGTGCGGCCATCGTGGCAACCGTCCTTGCGGGAACAGCCGCTATCGCCGCAGGCACCATGGCGAGCCGCAAGCGTTCTTAGACGCCTCTGCGCACATGGCAGCTCCCGCGAAGGCCCCGAGCCCCAGCACCGTTTAACAACGCCACCGCCGAGCTCCCCTCCGGCGGCGGCGTTTTCCATATGCGTCCGCAGGGGATGCACGAGATTGTCTTTGGTCTAGCCCAACCGGCATACGCTGGCGTGCGACAATTGGGGCTGCCGATATCACAACACTGAGAGAGGCCCGTCATGGAAGCGCATCAAAAGCAGATAACCGTTTATTCGAATCATACGGAAAGCGCACCTGTCATCTACCTTCCTGTGGTCGTGGGCGACGGCAGCGAGGTTTATAAGTGTTGCCGAGAGCTCGACTGTCCGCCATTCGCCCTCGTCACCATTGGCGGGCTCGATTGGAATCGCGAGCTGAGCCCCTGGGCATGCGACGGGACCGTACGCGATGCCGAGCCTTTCGGCGGCCAAGCTGCCGATTTTCTTGATGAGCTGCTGAATCAGATAATCCCCCAGGTCGAGTCGTCGCTTCCTCAGCCGCCCACCTGGCGCGGCATTGCCGGTTACTCGCTCGCGGGCCTCTTCGCACTCTGGTCCCTCTGGCAAACCGACGCCTTTGACCGCGCCGCGAGCGCATCGGGGTCGCTATGGTTTCCCGACTTTGTCGACCGTGCCAGCACGGCCCCTTTTGCCGGCAGCCCGCAAGCCGTCTACCTGTCACTCGGCAAAAAGGAAACCAAGACGCCCAACCGCATGATGCGGCATGTACTCGACGACACACGCGCGATGGAAGCGTTGCTCGTCGAGCGCGGCATTCCAACAACGCTGGAGCTCAACCCCGGCAATCACTTTGCCCAAACCGACTTACGCATGGCCCGCGGCATCCACTGGATACTGACACATTAAAAATGGTGCCCACACGCATATACGCATGGGCACCATATCTTGTTTTAGCTGAACGCAGCTGCTACTCAGCAGCCTCCTCAAGCTCGGAGACATCAAACTCAAAGTCGTTACCCGGCAGGATGGCGTTGAGCACAATGCCCACCAGTGAGCCCACGGCAATGCCGGACAGCGAAATGGTCACGCCGCCCAGCTCCAACACGATGGCGCCGGCGGTGCTGTACGCGATGCCGAGCGAAAGCACGAGCACCAGCGCGGCAACCAGCACGTTGCGGTTGTTCTGGAAATCGACCTGGTTCTCGATGAGGTTGCGGACGCCCACAGCGCTGATCATGCCGTAGAGCACGAGCGACACACCGCCGATCACACACGCCGGCATGGCCGCAATGACAGCCACGAACTTCGGGCAGAACGAAAGCACGATGGCGCAAGACGCGGCAATT
>CAJLCM010000110.1:0-3107 GCA_905205145.1 uncultured Collinsella sp. | reverse complement strand
GTGCGTTACTGCCTGGCCAATCCCGACCAGTACAAGGTCCAGCTCCGCGCTCTGCTGCGCGCTAGCGCCTTCGGTGACGTAAAGATCATGATCCCGCTCGTCACTTGCGTCGAGGAGGTCTTGGCTGTCAAGGAGCTTGTCGAGCAGTGCAAGGCCGAGCTGACTGAAGAGGGTCGCAAGTTCAACGAGAACATCGAGGTCGGCATCATGGTTGAGACGCCTGCCGCTTCGCTGCTCGCAGACCGTCTTGCCGAGGTCGCCGACTTCTTCTCCATCGGCACCAACGACCTGATCGGCTACACCATGTGCGCCGACCGTGGCAACGACACCATCTCCAACCTGTACCAGGTTTACTATCCCGCCGTGCTCCGCTCGCTCAAGAACATCATCGAGAGCGGCGTGAAGGCCGGCATCATGGTCGGTATGTGCGGCGAGGCCGCTGCCGATCCGCTGCTCGAGCCGCTGCTGATCAGCTGGGGCCTGGAGGAGTTCTCGATGAGTGCTCCGTCGATCCTGCGCGCCCGTAAGACCATCAGCCAGTGGACCAAGGCCGAGTGCGACGAGCTCGCCGAGAAGGCGCTCGCCTGCAACACCGCCGCCGAGGTCAAGGCACTGCTCGAGTCCGCAGCTCGCTAATTTGGTATCAGAGGTAACCGCGTGGTTGGAATGGGCCGGCCACGCGGCCCTCACATATACAGGGGGTACTGTAAATGTTCTACACGCTAACCGCTAACCCGGCTGTCGACATGACGGTTTCGAGCTCTCCGCTCGAGCCCGACGAGAACGTCCGCACCGGTTCGGCCAGCTACACGGCTAACGGCAAGGGCCTCGACGTGTCCTTCGCCTTTAAGAAGATGGGCGTCGACACCGTCGCGCTCGGCTTCTTCGCTGGCTTCACGGGTAAGTTTATCGTCGAGGAAGTCATGAACCTGGGCTGCCTGTGCCGCCCGGTCTGGACCGACGGTATCACGCGCATCAACACCTACGTCAACGATGGCCAGCACGAGTACGGCATCCTGAACCCTGGCGCTCCTATTACGCCGCAGCACCAGGAGGAGCTCTACAACATCCTGGACACCGCGGGCGATCTTGAGTGCCTGATCGTCTCCGGCTCCGTGCCTCCCAAAGCTACGCCCGACTTCCTGGCTCAGGTCATGGAGCACGCTCAGGCTCGTGGCGCCGACGTCGTCCTGGACCTGTCCTCCGACAAGCTCAAGGAGCTCGCTCACAAGAAGCCGCTGCTCATCAAGCCGAACCATCACGAGATGAAGGCCATCTTCGGCGTGCCGGTCGACACCGACGACGAGGTTCGCGTTGCCATGAAGATGGCTCACGACGCTGGCGTTCAGAACGTGCTGCTCACCCGTGGTAGCCGCGGCGACGCTTACTTCTCCAACGGCGAGGACATCTGGTACGCCAAGCGTGAGTTCAACATCAAGCTGGTTTCTTCCGTCTGCGCCGGCGACTGCACCCTCGCTGCGTTCCTGCACAAGTGGTACAGGGATCGCGACAACGTCGAGGAGGCCATGAAGCTCGCTATGGCCACCGGCGCCAACGTTGCCGAGTCTGTCGGTATTGGCGACTTCGGTCACGTCGATGAGTACAGCAAGCGCGTTGCTGTCCGCAAGCTCGATCGTCAGTAATCGAAACGCGACATATTCGTGCGCATGCGGCGCCCCGGTTTCGGCCGGGGCGCCTTTTTTGTTCCGCCATGGGGGAGAGGTGTCCTGCCGTACTTCATCGCTTCCACACCGTTCACCGAGTTGTCCTAGCCTTTTACCGATGCGTGGAATATACTTTCATCAACACGTTGCTTCGTGAAAGGAACATTCATGATTTACACGCTCACTGCAAATCCCGCCATTGATTACAACATCGCCTGTGACGGTCTTGCTGCCAACACCGTCACGCGTACCCGCAACGCCGTCTACACGCCCAACGGCAAGGGTCTCAACGTCTCGTTTACGCTTGACCACTACGGTGTCGACACCACGATCCTGGGCTTCTTCGCCGGCTTCTCGGGCGAGTTTATCGTTAAGGGCGCCGAGGCCCTTGGCGTGCCCGTCAAGCCCGTGTGGACCGACGGCATCACGCGTGTCAACGTGTTCCTCAACGCCGGTCCCGACACCGAGTACAACATGGTCAATGCCGGTGCCGCCATCAACGAGGCCAATGAGCAGGAGATGTTTGAGCTCATCGATTCGCTCGATGACATGACCTGCCTGGTTATCAGCGGCTCGCTGCCTCCCAACACTTCCGAGGGCTTCCTGGCCGAGGTCCTGCGCCGCGTCAAGGCCAAGGGGGCCGAGTTCGTCCTCGACATCTCGAGCCATCAGCTGGCAGACCTCATTGCCATGGAGCCGCTGCTGATCAAGCCCAATGACGACGAGCTGCTCGACATCTTTGGCATTAAGGTGAGCGGTGGCGACGATGAGTCCGTCAAGGGCGCTATGGCCGAGCTGCACGCCAAGGGCGCCAAGAACGTGCTGCTGACCCTCGGTGGCGCCGGTGCGTACTTCTCCAACGGCGAGCACATCTGGTTTGCCAATCGCACCTTCGATGTCAAGCTGCTGTCGACGGTGTGCGCCGGCGATTCCTCGCTCGCTGCCTTCCTGTCCGTATGGCACGACGCTCCCGAGCGCGTCGAGGATGCCCTCCGTCTGTCGATGGCCACCGGCGCCAACGTGGTCGAGTGCCCGGGCCTGGGCGACTTTGCCAAGGTGGACGAATACAAGAAGAACATCGAAGTTCGTCAGGTCTGCTAGCCGCATCGAAAAATCGCTGCCGAACACCCGCTTTGGATCTCCGAGGCGGGTGTTTTTTATGCACTGAACGCATATGGCGTCTGCTGTCTCGTTTTATCGAATCGACGACGCGATTGCGTGTGCGCGCTTTCTCGTTTCTTGTTAGACTTCTTGAGAACCATCGATTAACGCTCACAAGTGCAGGAGGCCATAGGCATGTGCAATGTTTCGCTCAACGGTACTCAACCGTCCGATGCGTCCCTGTGCGTCCTGCGCGCGCTTGAGGCGGCTGGTCTTGAGGCTTGGTACGTGGGCGGTTGGGTGCGTGACGCCCTGATGGGGTGCCCCAGCCACGATGTTGAT
>CAJLCM010000109.1:0-3213 GCA_905205145.1 uncultured Collinsella sp. | reverse complement strand
TACTGCTGCCGATTTCACCTTCACCATCAAACCGACATATACCACGAATGGTACTCTGAATGTGGATAAGCTCGAAGCTACCCTCGATTCCAGCACTCGTGGCGATGTTGTCATGGGTGAACTCGACGGTAATGCCGGTGACAATGTGCTGAACGCCAAGTCCGGCACTGAGACCAAACCTGCGGATGGTGAAATCAATATCACCGTCGGCAACACCAAGTCCGTTGGCCTCCCGCTGACCGGTCTTAACGGTGTGACCTTCACTTGGATCGCTGGTGGCGCGGTGCTGTGCATCGGTGTGGCACACCTCATCCGTAGCCGTAAGCAGGCTGAGGAGTCCGAGCAGGAGTAGCGCTCGCTCACCCATCCCTTTGGCAGGTGGGATGTGATGGCCATGAGACTTGCGGACACTTTTCTTGTCCATCGACGTTCTTGCTTTGCCATTCTCTTTTCGGGGCAGACTCCGCATTGGAGTCTGCCCCGTTTTTTGGACATAGTAGCCAGGGCGCCGCTGCTCGGAGGATCGGACGTATGACTATCGAACAAATGTTTGCAAATGTTGCGCTTGCCGGGAGCAAGCGCATGCGCTCGCAGTAAAATACCCTTGCGACGCATCCCGTGCGCGGGCGGCCGACGACTCGATCGGAGGTCCCCAAATGCTGAAATTCCTTAACGCGCTCGCCGCCCTCGCGGCGGTGGGCACGTTCGTCATCGCGTTTCTTGACTCGTATGAGGTTCGGTTTAAGGTCCGTAGGCGCACGCGCGGTGCGGACGGTAGAAGGCATTTGCGCCGCAAAAAGCGCAAATAAGAATGCCCGGGGTTAGAGGCCCGGGCATTTAACAACACCGGAAACTGGTCGCCCGCGCTCCAAAGTACTTACGCGGGGTGCGTCGTTTCCTGTAGCTATTGTATCCCGAATCGCCCCGCCGATTCGGGTCATTTTGAAAACTCAAACACGTCGGGCAAACCCGGACAATGCGGCCAGGCTCCGCTGGACGAGGAATCGTGTTTGTAACTATCGAACAAATGTTTGTCAAAATCGCGTTTACCAGCTGTAAGTGCGAGTGCTCGCAGTAAAATATCCTTGCGACGCATCCCGTGCGCGGGCGGCCGACGACTCGATCGGAGATCCCCAAATGCTGAAATTCCTTAACGTGCTCGCCGCCCTTGCGGCGGTGGGCTCGTTCGTCATCGCGTTTTTTGACTCGTATGAGGTTCGGTTTAAGGTCCGTAGGCGCACGCGCGGTGCGGACGGTAGAAGGCATTTGCGCCACAACAAGCGCAAATAAGAATGCCCGGGGTTAGAGGCCCGGGCATTTAACAAAAGCTGAAAACTAGGCCGCCCGCGCTCTCAACACTTACGCGGGGTGCGTCGTTTTCTATAGACATTGTATCCCGAATCGCTCAGTTGATTCGAGATATTTTGAAAACTCAAATATGAGTCTATGCCCGACCGGATAATGCAGTCTGGCAGCGTTATCCGGTTTAGAAGCCTGTTAATCGACTATTATTTGTTTAGACAACCTGAGCTTTAGAGGAGTGACCGGCGATGGTGCAGGGCGCCAAACATATGAAGAGCAATAACACCGCGGCAAACGGTGGCTCAAGCCCCCAGCCCAAACCTCGACCAAAGCCTAAGCGTCGTCGCAAACGGCTGCCGCGCTGGGCCGACCGGCTCATCACTATCGTCATCATCCTTATTGGCGTGGGTCTTATGACCTGGCCGTGGATCTTGGACCGGCTCGAGGCCTCGGGCGTGTTCAACCAGATCAGCACCGTGTCCAGCACGGTGGACGCGCTCTCCGAAGAGGAGCGCGAGCGCATCCTGTTGCAGGCGCGCTCCTATAACGAGCAACTTGCCGGCGAGGCCACCGAGCTACCCGCTGACCAGATCGAGTCCTATGCTCAGCAGCTTATCTTTGACCGCGACCCCATGATGAGCTGGGTCGAGATTCCCTCCATCGACGTGAGCATGCCCATCTACCACGGCACGAGCGAGGAAGTCCTAATGGCGGGCGTCGGTCACCTGGAGGGCACGAGCCTGCCGGTGGGAGGCACCTCGACGCATTGCGTGCTCACCGCGCACTCGGGCATGCGCAACCTGAGCATGTTCGACGACATCCACTCGCTGGAGCCCGGCGACCTGGTGCTGTTGCACACCATGAACAAGACGCTCGCCTACAAGATGGTCGACTCCGAGGTCGTGCTGCCCGAGGAGATGGAGTCGCTGACCATCGAGCCCGGCGCCGATAAGGTGACGCTCGTCACCTGCACGCCTTATGGCGTGAACGACCATCGCCTGCTGGTGCATTGCGTGCGCACCAAGTACAACAAGAAGGACGTCGACAAGCAAAAGTCGCTGGCCGGCCGCCACTGGGGCAAGCGCGAGTTCGCCATGCTCATCGTGGTTATTGCCATTGCGCTGTTGCTGCTGGACATCGTGATCCACGCGATCCGAAAACGCCGCAAGGCCAAGGCCTCGGCATAAGACCAGTGGACAACGAGGGCTTCCAAACCGTCCCAACATTCGATGAAAATCGCGATCTTGCCGAAAAACGTCGAATGTTGGGACGGTTTTCGTTGTGGGCGGGACGGTTTTCGCTACAGAACCGTCGAACCGCGCCCTGCCAACCCGCCGTCCTCGTTACGTTTTCGCTGCATTTGGCTAAAGCACCTGCTCCAAGTGGCGTTGCCTTGTATACTAGAGCGGTTTATCTGTTATGCGGAAGGGAGCGCCTATGGCACTCAGCGAGAAAGACGTGCGCGGCATCGCCGAGTACGCAAAGATCGCACTGACCGATGACGAGCTCACCCAGATGACGTCCTACCTGAACGACGCCGTCCAGATGCTCGAGCCCGTCCTGCAATATGACTTGCCCGACGTGGAGCCCACATTCCATCCCATCGGAAGCCTGTCTAACGTGATGGGCGATGACCTGCGCGAGCCCGAGCGCGATCTGCCGCTCGACGTTGCGCTCGAAAACGCCGGCAGCGCGCGCGACCGCTACTTCCGCGTGCCGTCCATTTTGGGAGAGGGGGAGAGCGAGTAATGGCGCTAAGCTTCGATTCCCTTACCGCCGCCCAGATCGCCGCGGGCGTTGCCGCCGGCGACTTTACCGCTACCGAGGTGGCCCAGGCCTCCCTTGCCGCCATCGAGGCGCGCGAGGGCGGGGTCCAGGCATTCCTGCAGGTGGCGCCCGAGCTTGCGCTCG
>CAJLCM010000108.1:0-3457 GCA_905205145.1 uncultured Collinsella sp. | reverse complement strand
AAGCGCGATATCGTCCTCAAGGCTCGAAATCTTGCTCACGCGCTCGCCCTCGCCGGGCTGCAGCTTAAAGGTCGTGACCGTGGGACCGGCAATCCAGCCGACGACGCGAGCGCTACGGCCAAACTCAAGCAGGGTCGACTGCAGCGACTCGGCAGTTTGCTCCAGCTCCTTGTCCGAAGACGCAGCGGAAGCCGACTGCGGGTTGGCATGCAGAATCTCAAGTGGCGGAAGTTTGAGGCCGTCCTCTTCTTCGCCCTCGTTATCTGCGGCGCCGCCGTCCGTTCCCCCATCGCTGGCCGCAGCCGATTCGACAGCACTCAAGGCAGGCGCATCGGCAACCTTGGGATGCTTCAAGAAGTCGGGGATCTGAGGTGCTGCCGAGACAGGATTCACGGCAAACGGCGGATCGGACTCGTCGATCTTATCGGGGTCGTCTTCCATCGAAAGCTGACCGGTTACCTGGTCGCGCTTTGCATGGCGACGCGGCAGCAAAGTTGTCTTTGCGGTCTCAATCGGAGCCTCGTCGTCCTCGTCATCGCCCTCGGTGAGCTCAATCTCGCTCTCGGACCAAGACGGGTCGGGCTCACTCGTATTGAGTTTGGGCGCAGCCTTGCCCTTCTTGGCATGGCGGCGCGGCAACAGCGTCGTCTTAGCGCGCTCAGCTTCCACGGCATCGGACACGTCGACAAACGGATCCTCGTCCTCGTCGTCATCGTCCAAAACCGGGTCCACATCGTTGCCCATGACCGTGGTCACGGCAGCATCGGAGCCCTTTTGACGAAGAATGCTCAGGTGAGGACGGGCAACGCCGGGCACCGACAGGGCCTCATCGTCACCCCACGGACTCGCGTTGACGTCGGCACGACGGCGCTCGGCAAAATCTGCCGCACGGTCGCGGGCAGAGCGCAAAACGCCGCCCACCGAAAAGCCGATGATGACCAGGCCCACGACGACAAGGCCCAACAGGACCACCATCGCGATAGGCTTACCCAGGGCATTCTGCAGCGCACTCGCAATAAACGCACCAATGTAGCCACCCGAGGCGGACAGATTTTGCGGCGTGAACATAAGGTCGCACGAGTCGCTCGTACCTGGCACCATCAACGAAAGAATGGAGACGACGGCGATAAAGACCACGGCGCCGCCCGCAACAGAGCGCGCGTTGAGCGGCGAGTCCTCGCCTAAAAAGAGCGTGGCGGCAAACAGCAAAATGACGATCGGCAGCACGTAGGCGCCCAGACCAAAGCCCAAGTGGTAGAAACCGGCAACCGCAGCCGTAACGGGCGCAGTCGCCGGAGAAATCACGGCAATAAAGGACGCAATCGCCAAGACGGCAATGACCACGCCGGCGATATCGCGGTTGGCCGAGGGCTCGACCAAGGGCTCGAAATCATCGAACTCGGACTCGTGACCCTTATTGGCACGCAGATGGGAACCGGCACCCTTAGCAGATGCCGGTTGGTTGTTGGCCTTATTGCCTTTGGCGTTTTGTGCAGATCCGCGCGCCAAACTAAACCTCCATGACGACCGGGATGATCATCGGACGAGTGCGCGTACGGCTCCAGATAAAGTTGGAGAGCGAGTCGCGCACGGCCTTGCGAATGGCATCGGAACCGCTGCTCGTAAAGCTGAACTTGCCCTTCTCGATCGTCTTCATAATGGACGCGGAGGCATCCTCGGAGAACTGGTCGTCGATGGCAAACGAGACGCCGCGGCCCGAGAACTCGATGGCCTCGATCTTCTTGTGCTTGAGCGAGACGATGGCGACGGCCGTGACCATACCGTCGTTGGCGAGCTTCTGGCGATCGCGCAGGACGATGGGGTCGGTATCGCCGATACGCAGGCCGTCGACGTAGACGACGCCGGACTCGACGGGCGTACCGCGTTTGACGATACCGCCGCGCATCTCGAGCGTGTCGCCGTTATCGAGGATAAAGATATGATCGTCCTTGATGCCCATCTTGCGGGCCAGCTGGGCATGGGCGCGCAGATGCACGGCCTCGCCGTGAACCGGCATAAAGTACGTGGGCTTGGCCATGGCCATCAGGAGCTTGAGCTCCTCCTGGCTACCGTGACCGGAAACGTGGACGAGAGCGCGGTTCTTATCCCACACGTCGCAGCCGAGCTTGGCCAGGCTGTTGACGACCTGCTGGACGGCTTTCTCGTTACCGGGGACCGGCGTTGCCGAGAGGATAACGGTATCGCCCTCGTGGATGGAGAGCGTCTTGTGCTCTCCGTTGGCCATGCGGGACAGGGCCGACAGCGGCTCGCCCTGCGAACCGGTGCACATGACGACGATCTTGTCGTCGGGCAGGTTATCGATATCGAAGGCATCGATGATATCGGCATCGTCGATGTTGAGGTAGCCCAGCTCGCGCGCGACGCGGGTGTTGGTGAGCATGGAGCGACCGGTCACAACGACCTTACGGCCGCACTTACGGGCGGCATCGCAGATCTGCTGCAGGCGATGAATGTGGCTCGAGAACGACGCGACGAACACGCGACCCGGGGCGTTCTTGATGGCGTGCAGCAGATTGGGACCAACCTCGGCCTCGGACTTGGTAAAGCCGGGAACCGTGGCATTGGTGGAGTCGGAAAGCAGCAGGTCGATACCCTGCTTGGCAAAGCGGCTGATAGCGGCATAGTCGGGCGTAACGCCGTCGATGGGCGTCTGGTCGAGCTTAAAGTCGCCGGTGTGCATAACGGTGCCCTGGTTAGTGCGAATGAACACGCCCAGAGCGCCGGGGATGGAGTGCGTCATCGAGAAGAAGTCGAGCGAGATGCCACCGAGATTGACATGGCTTCCGCCCTTGACCTCGCGGAACTTGGGCGCGCGGATGCGGAACTCAGAGAGCTTGCCCTCGATAAAGCCAAGCGTCAGCTTGCTCGAGAAGATGGGCACCTTGTTGTTGAGGTCCTGCAGCAGATACGGAAGCGAACCGGTGTGGTCCTCGTGGCCGTGGGTGACGACGATACCGCGGAGCTTCTCCTCGTTTTCAAGAACGTAGGTGTAGTCAGGAAGCACCAGGTCGATACCGGGCTGGGAGTCGTCGGGGAACATGAGGCCAGCGTCGACGAGCACCATGTCGTCGCCGCACTCGAAGACCGTCATGTTCTTGCCGATGCCGTCAAGGCCGCCGAGCGGGATGATCTTCAAGGGAGATGATTTTTTAGCTGCCATAGGTTAGTGTTGTTTCCTTTCTTCGAAACGGGTCTGGAACAACCGACGGGGCGCTTCTGGCAAACCGACCGCCGGGAACGTACAACAATGCATCGCAGAGTCGATGCAATAACCACAGTATGATACCCATTTGCACAACAACAGACCACCCATGCATCAAAGCCCCATCTGAACCTGTGTATCCCGCCGGTCAGGGCTCAGCGGCCCCGGCACGGGCTAAGTTTCCTGCTCTACAGTCCTGCTCACGACGGAGGCCACATTAAGTGGCCTCCTGTT
>CAJLCM010000107.1:0-3728 GCA_905205145.1 uncultured Collinsella sp. | reverse complement strand
GCTCACGCTGAGCCAGGACGAGATCTTTGGAACCATCCGCATCAACCGCGTCGAGGGCGCCGAGGCCTATGTGCCCGGCGAGGGCCCCGAGCTCACCGAATAGGAGCCGCAACCATGTCAACCCTTTCCACGCTGGAGGCAAACAGCCTCAAAGGCGCCCTCGAGGCGCTGCTGCTAGTGTCGAGCGACCCGGTGAGTGCGCCCGCGCTGGCCGGCGCACTGGATATCGCCCCCGGCGAGTGCGCGTCGCTTTTGGCCGAGCTCAAGGTTGAGTACGAGGAGGCCAACCGCGGCTTTCAACTGCGCGAGGTCGCCGGCGGCTGGCGCCTGTTCACGCACCCCGCTTACCACGACGTGGTCGAGGCCTATGTGTTGAGCTGGGACACGCAAAAGCTGTCCCAGGCGGCGCTCGAAACCCTGGCCGTTATCGCATACCACCAGCCCGTAACGCGCGAGGTGGTCAAGGGCATCCGCGGCGTCAACTCAGACGGCGTCATCGCGTCACTCGTAGACAAAGGTCTGGTGCGCGAGCTCGGCCGCGACCCCCAGCGCGGTCAAGCCATCATCTACGGCACGACCAACGCCTTCTTGGAAAAGTTCGGTCTGCGCTCCACCCGCGATCTGCCCGACCTGGAGCAGTTTGCCCCCGACGAGCAGTCGCGCCAGTTTATCCGCGAGCGTCTGAGCGGCCGCAGTATTCAGTCCACGCTCGAGGAGCAGGCCGAAGACCTGGACGAAGAGCGTGAACTGCTCGATACCGATGTTGAAGATGTTGAGGCAGTCGAAGATGAGGGCACCCTGGACGTCGACGCGACCTCGGAGGATTTGCATGACGAGGAATAGTGAAACAGGGGAGACGCGCGCCATGGGCAACGCAGCACCCGCAACCGACGCCCAGCCCGTCTATCCGCACACCATGCGCCTGCAGCGCTTTTTGGCGCGCGCGGGCGTGGCGAGCCGCCGAGGCTCGGAGGACCTAATGACCGCCGGCCGCGTGACCGTCAACGGGCTGGTCGCGACCGAGCTGGGCACCAAGGTCGATGTCGACCGCGACCATATCGAGGTCGACGGTATGCCCGTCAAGCTCAACCAGGGTGCCGTGTACCTGATGCTCTACAAGCCGACCGGCTACCTCACCACCATGAGCGACCCGCAGGAGCGCCCTTGCGTGGCCGACCTGGTCCCCCGCGACCGCTTTCCGGGACTTTTCCCGGTGGGCCGCCTGGACCGTGACACCACGGGCCTTTTGCTCTTTACCACCGACGGCGACCTATCGCAGGACCTGCTGCACCCCAGCAAGCACGTCTACAAGACCTACCAGGCGCTCGTGGACGGACAGCTGTCCGACCGCGATCTTACCCCGCTACGTCGCGGCATCGAGCTCGACGACGGCCTGTGCCAGCCGGCAATCTGCCGTGTCATCAACGCGCGCGAAGCCGAGGCCGTGGCCCCGCAAGGCGTTAAGCCCGGGACCACCGCCGTTGAGGTCATCATCCGCGAGGGCCGCAAGAACCAGGTCAAGCGCATGCTGAGCAAGATCCACCACCCGGTGATTCGCCTGCATCGCTGTAACTTTGCCGGCCTGGAGCTCAAGGACGTGGCCAAGGGCTCGTGGCGCGAGCTCACCGACCGCGAGGTGCAGATCCTCAAGTCCGGCGGCATCCCGCCTAAGCAGGCGAGCTCCAAACGCGGCACCGCGCCGGCGACTAACACCGCCAGCCGCACGCGTCACCACGGCAGCCACGGCTCCGCACCCAAGCGCAACACCTACCGCGAGCGCTACACGGGCTAGGCAACCCGCCGCGCCCCAACGCCCGCGAACCATACCAGCACGTCACCCATCGAAAGGAAGCATTGCATGATCGTCGCCATCGACGGCCCCGCCGGTTCCGGCAAGTCCACCATCGCCAAGGAGATCGCCCGCCAGCTGGGCTTTAACAAGCTCGACACGGGCGCCATGTATCGCGCCGTCACCTTCGCCGCGCTCGACCGCGGCATCGACCTGGATGACGAAGCGGCCATCGACGCCCTCGCCGAGCAGATCGAGATCCGCTTTACCAACGGCACCGGCGAGGACACGCGCCTGACCGTTGACGGCCAGGACGCTTCGGTCGCCATCCGCACCCCGCAGGTCGACGCCAACGTGTCCAAGGTCTCGGCCTATCCGGGCGTGCGCGCCGCCATGCTCATCCATCAGCGCCGTGCCGCCGAGGACCGCGATATCGTAGCCGAGGGTCGCGACATCGGAACCGTCGTGTTCCCTAACGCGCAGGTCAAGATCTTCCTGACAGCCGACCCGCGCGAGCGCGCCCGCCGCCGCGTGCTTCAGCGCCACCAAAACGATGCCCAGCCGCTCACGTCCGAGCAGCTCGAGGCCGAGGTCGACGAGACCCTCGACGCCCTTAAGCAGCGCGACAAGCTCGACAGCAGCCGCGAGGTCGCCCCGCTCGTGCCCGCCGAGGACGCCGTGCACGTCGACTCCACCGCCCACACCATCGACGAGGTCGTCTCGATAATCGAGGACCTCATTAACCAAAGGAGGTAGCCCATGCGCCTGTTTAAGCAGACGCCAGAGGACTATTACAACGCCCCCTACGCCGAGTTCCCGGCGATCATCCGCGGCACCGTCGTCGTAGTCATGGCCATCCTTTGGGCCTTCTCCAAGCTCATGTGGCGCTGGAAGGTCGAGGACGCCGATCTGCTGTTTGAGCGCCAGGAAGGCCGCGGAAGCGTGGTCATCTGCAACCACACCTCGATGGCCGAGCTCTTGGCCGTGGAGACCGCGCTGTTCTTTGGGGGGCGCCGCATTCGTCCCATCTTTAAGTCCGAGTTCGCCAAGAGCAAGATTGTGCGCTGGGCCTTTAGCCGCGTAGGCGGCATCCCCGTGGAGCGTGGTACTGCCGATATGAAGTGCCTGCGCGCCGCCCAGCATGCGCTGCAGCGCGGCGAGGACGTTCTGATCTTCCCCGAGGGCACGCGCATCCGCTCACGCGAGATCAAGCCCGAGGTCCACGGCGGTTT
The DNA here is from genome assembly GCA_905205145.1 of uncultured Collinsella sp. Classification (GTDB taxonomy): domain Bacteria; phylum Actinomycetota; class Coriobacteriia; order Coriobacteriales; family Coriobacteriaceae; genus Collinsella. The sequence continues at coordinate 707 of CAJLCM010000107.1, read as the reverse complement.
TGCGCTCATCGCTCAGATGGGCAAGGCGCCCGTTAACCCGATCGCCATCTGCGGCTGGTCCGACATCACGCCCTCGGGCAAAAAGATCATGCGTCCCAAGAAGTGCTGGATCCGCGCCGGCAAGGCCGTCTCGCTTTCCGACGCACCGGCCGGGCTTAAGCGCACGGAGCGCCTGGAATGGTTTGAGTCCGAGGCCATGAACCGCGTCTACGCCATGCGAGACGATCTGTGCGACGAGCATCCGGGCAGGTTCTAGCCATGAGCGAGAACGTGACGAACACCTCCGCGACTGCGTCCGACCAGGCAATCGCGCCTACCATCGAGATCGCCGCCCACGCCGGCACCTGCTACGGCGTGCAGCGCGCGCTCGACATGGCGCTGGCCGCCGCGCCGCAGGCAGGGGAGTGCACTCAGGTCCATACCTTGGGTCCGCTCATCCATAACCCCATCGTGGTGCGCGAGCTCGCCGACGCGGGCGTAGGCTTAGCCGAAACCCTGGACGACGCCACAACCGGCACCGTGATCATCCGCGCCCACGGCGTGGTGCCACAGGTCATCGATGCCGCTCGCGAGCGTGGCCTTAACGTCGTCGACGCCACCTGCCCTTACGTCAAGAAGGTCCATATGGCAGCCGAGCGCCTGGTGCGCGAGGGCTACCGCGTGGTGGTCGTAGGCGAGCCTGGTCACCCCGAGGTCGAGGGTATTCT
>CAJLCM010000106.1:0-3909 GCA_905205145.1 uncultured Collinsella sp. | reverse complement strand
TTATTGTTGTTGTTGCCGTGCTCGTCGGTGTCGTTTGCATCTTGTCGCCGATTCTCTTTGGTCAGATCATGGAAGTCCTGAGCCGCCTGCCCGAGCAGCTTCGTGTTGCGGGTGGCGATCTCAACGAGATGATCTCGCATGCCAAGACGCTCAACAACACGCCGCTCAAGGAGTATTTGGACGACAACCTGTCGTCGCTGGTTGCCGTGGCATCGAAGTATGTGTCTCAGATCGCTGCCGAGCTTGGCCGCGGTGTTTTCCCGCTCATCACCAATACGGCCTCGCAGTTGTTCGTGATCTTCCTTGGTCTGGTGCTTGCCTACTGGATGGCCTGCGACTACCCTCGCATGCATCACGAGATTTGCACCATCATCGGTCAGGAGAAGGAGACCTCGTACCGCTTTATGGTCGCCATCCTTTCTCGCTCTGTCGGCGGCTACATGCGCGGTATGGTCGTGACGTCCATCTGCGGTGGTTTCCTCGCCTTTATCGGTTTTATGATCATCGGTCATCCGTATGCGGCGCTCATGGCTATCTTTACCGGCATCATGCATTTGGTTCCGGTCGTCGGTCCCTGGGTGAGCGCAGCAATCGCCACGGTACTCGGCTTCATGTTCAGTCCCATGTTGGCGTTATGGACGCTCATCGTGACGATGGTCGCGCAAAACGTCACCGATAACGTGATTTCGCCTAAGGTCATGCAGAGCTCGGTGCAGGTGCATCCCATCATGAGCCTCACGGCGCTCGTTATTGGCTCGGCACTCATGGGTCCCATCGGCATGATTATTGCCATCCCTCTGTGTGCGGCCCTCAAGGGTATCTTCGTGTACTACTTCGAGAATGAGACCGGCCGCCAGCTTGTGGCCTATGACGGCGCCGTGTTTAAGGGCACACCGTACCGCGATGCCGATGGCAACCCGGTCGCCGCCTACGACGCGCTCGGCGACGACACCTTCATCTACGAGTCCGAGCTCATCGGCAACGAGACTGTGCCCGAGGCCAAGGCCATGCCCAAGCCCGAGCTCGATAATCCCTGGATTAAACTCTCGAGCCTGCAGCCCGATGCCACGGGCTTCTTCAAGAACCCCTTCGCCAAGGACGATGACTCCAACTCGGACGACGATACCAAAACCGGCATCGACGGCTCCATGGACGATGACGACAACTAGCGGGGTAATTCGGGTTAACATTCATACGCGCAACATGCAATTTCGCTGAAGGGCCGGCATTGTGCCGGCCCTCTTTTTTGCACTTGCGCGGCGGGATGGTAATATCGTTACGTTTGAACTGTTTCGATGTGAAACCGAGGAGATTCCCTCTATGAGTGCTGACTACCCGTCAATGACTACGGCCGAGATTCGCTCTAAGTTCCTCAACTTTTTTGAGGAGCGCGGTCTTAAGCTCTATCCTTCTTCGTCCCTTGTCCCCGACGACCCCTCGCTGCTGCTTGCCAACGCCGGTATGAACCAGTTTAAGGAGTACTACCAGGGCAAGAAGACCATGAAGGAGATCGGCGCGATCTCCTGCCAGAAGTGCGTCCGCACCAACGACATCGACTGCATCGGCGAGGACGGCCGTCACCTGTCGTTCTTCGAGATGCTCGGCGATTTCTCTTTTGGCGGCGTCTCCAAGGAGCAGGCTTGCGCCTGGGCCTTTGAGCTCATCACCAAGGAGTTCAAGCTGCCGCTCGACCGCCTGTACTTCACCGTCTTTACCGAGGACGACGAGACCCATGACGTGTGGCGCTCCCTGGGCGTTGCCGAGGATCACATCTCGCGTCTGGGCGAGGACGACAACTTCTGGGCCGCTGGCCCCACCGGCCCCTGCGGTCCATGCTCCGAGATCTACTTTGATATGGGCGAGGAGGTCGGTTGCGGCAGCCCCGACTGCAAGCCCGGCTGCGACTGCGACCGCTTCCTTGAGTTCTGGAACCTTGTGTTTACCCAGTACGACCGCCAGGAGGACGGCTCCATGCCGGAGCTGCCGCACCGCAACCTCGATACGGGTATGGGTCTGGAGCGCATGGCCGCCATCATGCAGCACAAGACCGCTAACTACGATGGCGATCTGATGCAGCACCTCATCAAGCTCGGTGAGGAGATCAGCGGTAAGACCTATGACGCCGACGATTACTCCGGCGCCAGCCGTTCTCTTCGCATCATCGCCGACCACTCCCGTGCCGTCGACTTCATGATCTCTGACGGCATCCTGCCCGGTAACGAGGGTCGCGAGTACGTCCTTCGCCGCCTGCTCCGCCGCGCCGTGTTCCACGGTCGCCTGCTGGGCATCGATGGCGCCTTCCTGACCAAGTTCATCGACGAGGTCAACGCTCAGATGGGCGAGGCCTATCCCGAGCTGCTCAAGAACGTCGCGCTCGTCAAGGGTATCGTCGCCTCCGAGGAGGAGCGCTTCTCCACGACGCTCGACAACGGTCGCGTCTACCTGGATGAGGCCCTGGCAGCGCTTGCCGAGGGTACTGTGCTTCCGGGCGATGTTGCCTTTAAGCTGCACGACACCTTTGGTTTCCCCATCGACCTGACCGTCGAGATCGCCGGCACCGCTGGCCACGATGTCGATATGGATGGCTTCACTGCCTGCATGGAGGACCAGAAGGCCCGCGCCCGCGCCAACGCCAAGGGCGATGCCTGGGGCAGCTTCAACGACGTGTGGGTTGAGCTTTCCGACAAGGTCGCCGCGACCGAGTTCGACGGCTATGACAACGATGTGATCGAGGGCGCCAAGGTCGTCGCCATCGTTCGCAACGGCGAGTCCGTCGATTCCGCTGCCGCCGGCGAGGACGTCGAGGTCGTGCTCGACCGCACCCCGTTCTACGCCGAGATGGGCGGCCAGCAGGGCGACGCCGGCAGGCTTTCCGCCAAGGGCGTTGCACTGACCGTTTCCGACACCAAGAACCATAACGGCCTGTATGCCCACGTCGCGCACGTTGCCGATGGCACGCTGACTGTCGGTGCCGCTGTTACCGCCGCGCTCGACGCCGAGCGCCGTGGCTTCCTGCGCCGCAACCACACCGCCACGCACCTGCTCGACGCTGCCCTTAAGCAGGTCCTGGGCGAGCACGTCTCCCAGGCCGGCTCGCTGGTGACGCCCGAGCACCTTCGCTTTGACTTTACGCACTTCGAGGCCCTTTCCTCCGAGCAGCTCAAGGCTGTCGAGGACCTGGTCAACCAACAGATCTTCGCCTCCAAGCCGGTCGTGACCCGTGTTATGGGCATCGACGAGGCTAAGGCTGCCGGCGCTGTCGCTCTGTTTGGAGAGAAGTACGGCGATGTCGTCCGCGTCGTCTCCGTGGGCGCCGAGGACCAGCCGTTCTCTCGCGAGCTCTGCGGTGGCACCCATGCCGCCAACACCGCCGAGATCGGCCTGTTCAAGATTATTTCCGAGTCCTCTACAGGCTCCAATGTCCGCCGTATCGAGGCTGTGACCTCTAAGGGTGCCCTCGACTACATGGCCGACCGCTTGGCGCTCGTTGACGCCGCCGCCGCTGCGCTTAAGTGCCGCGTCGACGAGGTTCCCGCCCGTGTGGAGAACCTGCAGGCCGAGCTGCGCGAGACGTCCAACAAGCTCAAAAAGGCTCTGACCGGTGGTTCCTCCGACGCCATTTCCAGCGCCATCGAGGGTGCTGTCGAGCTCGGTGGCTACAAGCTCGTCGTTGCTGAGCTCCAGGGCCTTGAAGCTGCCGACCTGCGCAACGTATGGGATACCGTGCACCAGAAGGTCGCCGGACCTGTCGCTTGTGTCGTCGCCAGCGTGACTGAGAAGGGCACTCCGGCCCTGCTCGCTGCCGGCTCCGATGACGCCGTGAAGGCCGGGTTCCACGCCGGTAACGTGATCAAGCAGATCGCGGGTCTGGTCGACGGTCGCGGTGGTGGCCGTCCCAACATGGCCCAG
>CAJLCM010000105.1:0-3979 GCA_905205145.1 uncultured Collinsella sp. | reverse complement strand
TCTCCACCCGAGCATTGAATGAGGCTCCAACGCAAGTTGGGGCCTTTTTTCATATAGGCACACAAGGTCAAAGGCGGCACCATGATCCTCCTGGTCGACAAGATCGAAAAAAGCTTCGGCGCGCGCGTCCTCTTTAGCGGCGCGTCCTTCCAGATCAACCCCGGCGAGCGCTTCGCGCTCGTGGGCCCCAACGGCGCCGGCAAAACCACCATGCTCAAGATCATCATGGGCATCGATAGCCCCGACGCCGGCCAGGTCCAGTACGCCAAGGACTGCCAGGTGGGCTATCTAGAGCAAGAAACCAACCTGGAGCAAAAGGACACCACCATCCTCGCCGAGGTCATGGCCGCCGCCAAGGAAATTCGCCGCATGGGCGAGCGCGCCAACGAACTTCAGGCCCAGATCACCGAGCTCTCGGAACAGGGCAAGGACGTCAACGCGCTCCTTAACGAGTACGGCCAGGTCCAGGACCGCTTTGAGCACCTGGGCGGCTACGAGCTCGAGAGCAACGCCCGCAAAATCCTGTCCGGCTTGGGCTTTAAGGTCACTGACTTCGATCGCCCGTGCTCCGAGTTCTCGGGCGGCTGGCAGATGCGTATCGCGCTGGCAAAGCTCTTCCTACGTCATCCCGACCTGCTGCTTCTGGACGAACCCACCAACCACCTGGACCTCGAGAGCGTCCAGTGGCTGCGCGGCTTTATCGCCAACTACGACGGCGCCGTGCTCATCGTCAGCCACGACCGCGCCTTCATGGACGCCTGCGTCGACCACGTCGCCGCTCTCGAAAACCGTCGCGTTACCACCTACACCGGCAACTACAGCAGCTACCTCAAGCAGCGCGAGGACAACCTGGAGCAGATGCGCGCCAAGCGCGCCGCCCAGGAGCGCGACATCGCCCACATGCAGGTCTTCGTCGACAAGTTCCGCTACAAGCCCACCAAGGCCGCCCAGGCCCAGGAGCGCATCCGCAAGATCGAGCAGATCAAAAAGGAGCTCGTCATCCTGCCCGAGGGCCACAAGCACATCGACTTTAAGTTCCCCGACCCGCCGCGCTCCGGCGACATGGTCGTGGGCCTCGAGGGCGTCTCCAAGTCATACGGCGATAAGCACATTTACAGCGACATCGACCTCAAGCTCTACCGCGGCGAGCACGTGGCGCTCGTCGGCCCCAACGGCGCCGGCAAGTCCACGCTCATGAAGATCCTCGCCGGCCTGGAGCCACCCACCACCGGCACCCGCGATCTGGGCACCAACGTGGGCGTGGCCTACTACGCCCAGCACGCGCTCGAAGGCATGACCGAGTCCAACACCGTCCTGCAAGAGATCGACACCGTCACGCCCAAGTGGACCGTGCCGCAGCAGCGCAGCCTGCTGGGCGCCTTCCTGTTTAGCGACAACGACTCCATCGAGAAGCAGGTTCGCGTCCTCTCCGGCGGCGAAAAAGCGCGTCTGGCACTGGCCAAGATGCTCGTGGCCCCCGAGGCGCTCCTGTGCCTGGACGAGCCCACCAACCACCTGGATATCGACTCGGTGGACATGCTCGAGAACGCCCTGCAAAACTTCCCCGGCACCATCGTGCTAATCAGCCACGACGAGCACCTGGTGCGCGCCGTGGCCAACCGCGTGATCGACATCCGCGACGGCAAGGTCACGGTCTATGACGGCGACTACGACTACTACCTCTACAAGCGCGAGGACCTCGCAGCCCGCGCCGCCGCCGAGGCGGCAGGGGAGAGCGCGCCGGCCACGGCCAAGTCTGCCAAGGTCACCGCGGCCCAGCCCGATGCACCCGCCGCGGCACCCAAGCCGGCCGAGGGCAAAAAGACCAAGGAGCAAAAGCGCGCCGAGGCCCAGGCCCGCGCCGCGCTCAACAAAAAGCTCAAGGGCGTGCGCAACCAGCTCAAGAAGATCGAGGCAGAGCTGGACAAAAAGCGTGCCCGCTATGACGAGCTAATGGAATTGATGGCGAGCGAAGAGCTTTATGCCGATCAGGATAAGTTCAACGCCGCGCTGGGGGAATATAACGGCCTTAAGCAAGAGCTGCCCCAGCTCGAGGACGAATGGCTGGAGCTTTCCACCCAGATCGAAGAGGAGACCGCGCGTGAACTCTCGTAAGGCCACCGCCGTAGCGATGAGCATCATCGCCATCGCCTGTCGCATCTGCGGCATCTTTATGAGCGCGATGACCGTGCTGCTGTGTTTTAGCGGCCTCACCGCCAAACTGCAGATCGTGGGCTTTGTCGTTGAGCTTTCGCGCGCGCTGCCGAGCGCCATCGCCGGCTACGGCGTCATCACGTCGCCCTTTGGCGGCGTGTTTCGCCTGGATTACGCTATCGTCGCTGTGATCCTGTTTGTAATTGACTACCTGCTCACGCGCGCGTCGCGCCGCGTCCGCTAGGGGAGCACCATGTCCAGCAGCTACATCATGAACCTGCTCGCGAGCGCCGTCGCCGTCATCGTCGGCATCGTGATCCACGAGAGTGCGCACGCCGCCGCGGCCTGGGCACTCGGCGACAAGACGGCGCGTTCGCGCGGACGCGTCTCGCTCAACCCGCTCAACCATATCGACCCGTTTGGCACCATCATCCTGCCGCTGCTCATGCTCGCAGCCGGTGGCCCGGTGTTCGCCTTCGCCAAACCCGTACCCGTCTACCTCAACAACCTCAAGCACCCCAAGCGCGACGAGGTTCTGGTGAGCGTTGCCGGCCCCGCATCGAACATCGCCCTCGCGTGCCTCGCGGCCGCCCTCATGCACGCAACGTACGGCAGCCTCTACACCAGCATGTCCTTTGCCGTGGCATCACAGATCATGAACTTCGGCGCCACGTTTATCGTGGTCAACCTGTCGCTCGCGTTCTTCAACCTCATCCCGATTCCGCCGCTCGACGGCTCGTCGATCATTGTGCCATTCCTTAAAGGCAAAGCACTCGCCAACTACTACCGCCTGCAGCAATACGCTATGCCCATCCTCATCCTGGTTCTGTACCTGTTGCCCATGTGGACCGGCATCGATGTAATCGGCCGCTATTTCGACGTTACCGTGTATCCGCTTGCTGAGCAGCTGCTCAACTTCGCAATCGCCGGCATCTAAGGTAAACTTACAGGTCGACCGTGCAAAACGGTCGCAACGTGCACCCAAACCGCGCCGCGAAGGCGCCGTCAAAGGAGGTCGAAGATGTCGTATCGCGTGTCGACGCAGGTCTACAGCGGACCGTTCGACCTGCTGCTGCAGCTGGTAACCCGTCAAAAAGTAGATATCGGTGCCATCTCGATTAGCGAGGTGGCCGAGCAGTACCTTGCCGAGGCCGAGCGCATTGAGGCGCTGGACCTGGACGTGGCGAGCGACTTTTTGCTGGTCGCGGCGACCCTTTTGGACATCAAGGCCGCCTCGCTGGTGCCCCAGGAGGCCCCGCGCAAGGCGGACGACGATGACGACATCGACGAAGACCTCGAGGAACTCAGCGCGCTCGACGGTGACGCCCTACGCGAGGTCCTGATCCAGCGCCTGATTGCCTACAAGCAGTTTAAAGGCGCGGCTGCGGCCCTCGGTGCCCGCATGCAGGCCGAAAGCCGCATGCACCCGCGTGTGGCCGGCCCCGATCCCGAGTTCTTAGGCCTAATGCCCGACTACCTGGCCGGTATTACCCTGCGCGGTCTCGCCGTCATCTGCGCCGACCTGGACGGCAAGCGACAGACCTTCTTGCTGGAGGCCGAGCACGTGGCGCCGCATCGCGTGCCGCTCGACCTGACCGTGGCCTCAGTCGACCGCTTTACCATGGCGCACCAAACCTGCACCTTCCGCGAGCTACTGGACGGCGATGCCACCACCGAGCAGCTCGTCGTCACCTTCCTAGCTATGCTTGAGCTCGCCAAGCGCGGCTCGCTCACGCTGAGCCAGGACGAGATCTTTGGAACCATCCGCATCAACCGCGTCGACGGCGCCGAGGCCTATGGGCCCGGCAACGGCCCCGAGCTCACC
>CAJLCM010000104.1:0-4278 GCA_905205145.1 uncultured Collinsella sp. | reverse complement strand
GTTTGGTTCGCAAGCTGCTCGCAACGGGCCATGCTTTCGCCGTACCAAATGCAATAACATCAAACCCTCTGTTTGCGGTCGGCCTAGCTTGGGTATAGGACGCACTGTGACAATAATGAAAGTCGGAAGGATTCGGTCGTGTCGGAAAATAGGGATTACTACGAGGTGCTTGGCGTCGACAGGGATGCCGACGCGCGGACGATTAAGCGTGCGTTTCTAAAGAAGGCCCGTACCGTACACCCGGATGTTTCGGACGACCCCGAGGCCGAGACCAAGTTCAAGGAGCTCAACGAGGCCTATTCCGTTCTTTCCGATGAGCAGAAGCGTGCTAACTACGACCGTTACGGCACTGCCGACGGCCCTGGTGGTTCGGGCTACGTCGATATCAACGATATCTTTGGCGGCATGGGCATGGACGACCTCTTCTCGTCGTTCTTTGGCGGCGGTGCCGGCGGTGGCGCCCGAAATCGCCGTGAGCGTCGTCGCGGCCGCGATATGGCCATCTCCCTTTCGGTGACCCTTGAGGAGGCGGCACTCGGTTGCAAAAAGACGATCAGCTATGACCGCCTTGCCCCCTGCGAGGATTGCAACGGCACCGGTAGGGCCGAGGGTGCACAGGAAAAGCAGTGCAGCCGCTGCCACGGCACAGGCTATGTCACGACGGTCCAGCGCTCGTTCCTGGGCCAGGTTCAGTCCTCTTCGCCTTGCCCTGACTGCCACGGCGAGGGCACGGTTATCGACCATCCCTGCGAGACCTGCGACGGTCAGGGTCGCACGCCTTCGCACGAAAAGATCGACATCGATATTCCCGCCGGCGTTTCGACCGGTCACCAGCTGCGCGTGAGCGGCTTTGGCGAGGCTGGCCTTCGCGGCGAGCCCTCGGGCGACCTGATTGTCAACGTGCGCGTTGCCGACCATGAGCGCTTTAAGCGCAACGGTGACGACCTGTACCTCGTGAGCGATATCTCGATTGCGCAGGCTGCGCTCGGCTGCGAGATCGAGGTCGAGGGCATTATGCCCGACGAGGTCGTTAAGGTGACGGTTCCCGCCGGCGCCCAGTACGGCGACACCGTGAGCGTCAATAATTACGGCATGCCGCGCATTGGCGGTGGCGGTTCGCGTGGCCGCCTGATCGTGCAACTGCGCGTGGTCGTTCCCACCAATCTTTCCAATAAGCAGCGCGAGCTGCTCCGTGCTTTTGCCGATGAGATGGGCGATGACGTCGCTTCCGGTAAGAAGTCGGTGACCGACCGTATCAAGAGTGCCCTCGACGATATCCTCGATTAAGGAGCCCGCGTGCTCGCACCCCATATTTCCGTTGTCAATCTCGGCTGCCGTGTCAACCGGGTTGAGTCTGACCGTATCACTGCCGATCTTATGCGCCTGGGCTTTGCTATTGTGGAGCCCCAGGATGCCGATTTGATCGTCATTAACACCTGTGCCGTTACGGGCGAGGCCGAGGCTAAGACCCGTAAGGCCGTCCGTCATGCGCTGGCCCATCCTAACGAGCCCTATGTGCTCGTAACCGGCTGCGTCGTCAACCTGCATCCCGAGGAGCTGTCGGAGCTTTCGGATCGCGTGATTGCCGAGCCGTCCAAGATAGATGTCGCCGAACGTGTATGCGAGGTGCTGGGTGTTGAGTCCGATAGCGTTCCCGCCTGCAGCGATGGCGAGGTGGTCGATGCGCTCGGTCGCTCTCGCCTGGGCGTGAAGATTCAGGATGGCTGCAACCATCGCTGCACCTATTGCATTGTGTGGAAGGCGCGCGGCCCCGAGCGCTCCGTGCCCGTCGAGTCCGTGCTCGAGCAAGTTCGCGAGGCCCAGGAGGCCGGCGTGCCCGAGGTGGTGCTGACCGGTGTGAACCTGGGTGCCTACGATGGCAAGAGCGCGACCGACGAGCACGTCGAAATCGATGAGCTGCTCGTGGCCATCATGGAGCGCACGTCTATTCCGCATGTGCGCATTTCCTCGGTCGAGCCCATGGATATCTCCGAGCGCCTGCTTAAGGTTATGGCGCGCTACCCGCAGCGTATCGCCCCGTTTTTGCACCTGCCCGTGCAGTCCGGCTGCACGGCGACCCTGCATCGCATGGGCCGTCCCTATAGCGCCGAAGCCTTTGAGGACACGGTGCGTATGATTCGCGCCAACTTGCCCCAGGCGTCCCTTTCGTGCGATGTCATCGTCGGTTTTCCTGGTGAGACGGACGAGGAGTTCGAGGAGTCGCTGGCGCTGTGCCGCCGTGTGGGTTTCTCGCGTATGCACGTGTTTCGCTACAGCAAGCGTCCCGGTACCCTTGCTGCCGACATGCCCGACCAGGTGCCACCCGAGGTTATGGCCGAGCGCAGCCGCCGTATGCGGGCCGCCGCACAGGAGCTCGCTATTGCCGACGCTCGTCGTCGCGTGGGCACGGTCGAGCGTGCCGTGCTCGAGTATGGTGACAACCTGACGCTCGGCTCGTTCCATCATGCCCGTCTTGACGATACCTGTGGACTTACAGCCCCGTGCCTGCTCGATGTTGCTATCATCGGAGTCGATGATTCCGGCTTGGTCCATGCACGCAGGGAGGTTCATGGAAGCCTCGAAGATTAGACTTACCGTTCCCGAGGGAATTGATCCCTCGTGCGTTTTGGGCGCCGGCGACGGCGTCCTTCGCGTGCTCGAGAGCTTGGTTCGCGCTCACGTGGTCGCCCGTGGCGATAGCATCGCCGTGAGCGGCGACCCGGACGAGGTCGAACTCGTGGCGCGCTTTTTCGAGCACGCTTTTCGCGAGGCGGCCGCCGGGCGCACGCTGTCTGCCGACGATGTCTCTCGCTGCCTGGCCGTCCTGCGCGACGGTGAGCACGAGGCTACGTCGCTTCGCGATGACGTGCTGCTTTCGTATCGCGGCCGCGTCATTCGTCCCAAGACGCTCGGGCAAAAGCGCTACGTGGATGCCATTCGCTCGCATACCATCACCTTTGGCTTGGGTCCTGCCGGTACCGGTAAGACCTATCTGGCCATGGCGCTCGCCGTTGCCGCGCTCAAGCGTCACGAGGTGGGCCGTTTGATCTTGACGCGTCCGGTTGTCGAGGCGGGGGAGAATCTGGGCTTTTTGCCCGGTACCCTTGAGGAAAAGATCGACCCCTACATGCGTCCGCTCTACGACGCCCTTTTTGACATGATGGATCGCGAGCGCACCGATGAGCTTATGGAGCGTGGCGTGATCGAGATCGCCCCGCTTGCCTACATGCGCGGCCGCACACTGAGTGATGCCTTCGTGGTGCTCGACGAGGCGCAAAATACCACGCCCGAGCAGATGAAGATGTTCCTGACACGCCTTGGGTTCAACTCCAAGTTCGTGATTACCGGCGACCTGAGCCAGCGCGACCTGGTGGGTCGTCGTGGCGGTCTTGCTGACGTTGAGCAGATTTTGGGCCGTGTCGACGATGTCGCATTTTCTCACCTCGAGCGTGCCGACGTGGTGCGCCATGCCCTGGTGGGTCGTATCGTCGAGGCATATGAAGCTTATGATGACGTGCGCGAGCAGCGCCCGCGCGACCGAAAGGAGTCCCGTTGAGTGTATTGATCAGCAACGATGCCGAGCTCGATACGCTGCTCGACGCGCAGGAGGTGGAGCACATCTGCGAGGTTGTGCTTGCCGCCGAGGGCGTTGAACGTGGAGTCGAGATTTCCCTTTCGTATGTCGACGAGGACGAGATGCACGAGCTCAACCACGAGTGGCGCGGTATCGACCGCACCACCGATGTGCTTTCGTTTGAGTGCGATTCGGCCTTCGACGATGACATTCCCGCCGATGAGACGCTCGAGCTCGGCGATATTATCTTGGCCCCGCAGGTTATTGCCCGTCAGGCCCCCGGTTTTGGCAATAGCCCCGCTGACGAGTGCCGTCTGATGCTCGTACACGGAATGCTGCACCTGCTGGGCTATGACCACATCGAGGACGACGAGGCCGAGGTCATGGAGGCCCGCGAGGACGCCATCCTGCGCGATCTGGCGCTCGAGCGCGGCGAGGACCCTAAGCTAGTCCACGTCGGCCCCATCACCAACCACGCCCACGACTAGGAGCCGTCTATGATTCCCGGATCGAACAAGGACCATCCGTCCTTCTTAAAGTCGTTTTCCTACGCCATGGAGGGCTTCGTCACCGCCGTCAAGACCGAGCGCAACATTAAGGTCATGCTCGTGGCGGGCGTGTGTACCGTCATCGCCGGCTGTATCGTGGGGCTCGACATTGCCGAGTGGGCCACGATTATCATCTGTTGTGGCCTGGTGATTCAC
>CAJLCM010000103.1:0-4325 GCA_905205145.1 uncultured Collinsella sp. | reverse complement strand
TATAGGTGCACGTTCTCCTCGTGAGACGAGGGAACGTTCTTGCCGACAAAGTCCGGCGAGATGGGAAGCTCGCGGTGACCGCGGTCAACGAGAACTGCCAGCTCAATGCGGCTCGGGCGGCCCAGGTCCATGACGGCGTCCAGAGCGGCGCGGATGGTACGACCCGTGTACAGGATGTCGTCCACCAGCACGACGCGCTTGCCGTCGACGCTAAAGGGAATGTTGGTAGCGTGGATCGCGGGAGCGAAATTGGTCGCATAGTCATCGCGGTAGAAGCTGATGTCGAGGCTGCCGAGCGGAACTTCGACGCCCTCGATCTCCTTGATCTCTTCGGCGAGCTTCTTTGCCAGAAGGTCGCCGCGCGTGACGATGCCGACCAGAGCGAGGTCTTCACAGCCCTCGTTGCGCTCGAGAATCTCGTGCGCGATGCGGGTCATCGCTCGGTTGACGGCGGTCTCGTCCATGATGACCGCCTTGGGGGAAGTCGTGCCCATCGATCTCCTTCCTCACATGTCTTGACTGCTGACACAGTCAAAAAAATAGATGCCCGACCGCTCAAAGCGGACCAGACACCCACAAGGAAGCGCTGCTCTATGCCAGCTATGTAATTCCATGTGGGTATCTCGTACCCCTTTAATGGTCAAGGGATAGTGTAGCCAACCTCGAGCTTAATTGCGAGCATAAATACGGAGCAATCCGTAAACGGAGCCCAACGCTCAATAAACCTATATATATTTGTGGGACGAGCTTGAAAACCTTTTTGCGAGCTGGCATAATCCCCTCTGCTGCACGCAAATCGGATCTACGTCCAGGGCCGTGGCGTGGGCACTATCGCCAAAAGAGAAATATCTCTGTGTAGATTACGCACAGGGAGCTGCTTCTGTGCTATAGTTCAGGCTTGTTTGTTAACGCGACATGTTCGTTTGTCGCCCAAGGAGGGTCAGTTATGTCCAAAGTTTGCGAAGTTTGCGGTAAGCACCCCGTTGCCGGTCGCTCCATCAGCCACTCTCACCGCGTCACCAACCGTAAGTTCCGCCCCAACATCCAGCGCGTCTACGTCGTCGTCGATGGTCACCGTCGCAAGATGAACGTTTGCTCCACCTGCCTCAAGTCCGGCAAGGTTGCGCGCTCCTAAATAAGGTCTTACCAACAAGTACCTCGGACTCTCCGGGTCAAAGACCTCGCGTTCACATAGAACTTACCAAAGGCGTCCTCCCCTACGGAGGGCGCTTTTTTGCACTCATTGGGGACAGACTTACATGAGTGTTTTCACGCATTGGGGACAGACATGGCGCACGCAAGCGGCACACCGACTGGCTCCGGCCCCTGCCTCACGCTGCATCCTTCCAGCCTGCAGTTGCCTTGGTCACGCTCGTGGCGCCGATACCGGTGATACGAGCAATTTGCTTAACCGTGAGATGTGCCCGCCTGAGCCTCAGCAGGCAGGCATCGCGTTCGGGGCGTGGCAGGGCCTTGAGCAGCGCAGGATCTATGCTCGGCAGAACTTCGCGCGCAACGGAAAGGGCCTCCTCATCGGAGATCCGCCGGCGTGGAAGAACCTCCATTGCCCAGATGCGCCCAGCAACTTCCTCGAGATGCTCGCAATAGCAACGGGAGCCTCCGACAATATCGAGCATAGGGGCCGCATCACAGATGTCAAAGGGATCATAGCCCAGCTGATATGCCTTGTAGCTTGACCAGCGGTACGCCTCGAGTGAGTCGAGCGCACCTTTCACGGGATTGAGATGAATATAGTCGAGCAGCTGCACCGCCTGCACGTCCGACTCAACCGCGACCCGCGAATAGCGATTATCAAACAGATGCCCCGTTCTCCCCGTTTTCCCGTTGAAATACTTAGCATATGCTGTCAACGCACACTGCATTGCCTTTGAAAGATTGTCAAATGGATCATCAATCATCAAATGGAAGTGATTGTCCATAAGGCACCAAGCCAACACCGCCACTTTATGGCGTACAAACCTGTCCGAGATGTCCGATAAGAAACGATATCGGTCAGAATCATCTTCAAAAATAATCTGTTTGGAGTTGCCACGGTCAAAGACGTGGTAATAGCCGGTGAGCGAAACGGCGCGGGCGCATCGAGGCATAATCTCTCCTTTCAAAACTGAACAGGCAACACCTAAAAGGAGAGAAGGAACGCGAAATGCTGAGCCTGTGACCTATTTTTATCCAATGAGAGGCAAAAACAGGTCCAGAACGGCAAAATGGCAAAACGATGTCTGTCCCAAATGAGTGAAAGCACTCATGTAAGTCTGTCCCCAATGAGTGGGGCGATGCATTGGGCAGATAGATTTAGTTGAATCGTTTCATTTGGTTGAAGCGTTTTAGTGTGCCTTTTAGAGGAATCTGACCGTTCGCCGAATAATTTCTTGCTATCATGCAAGGCGTAGGGTAAATCTCCGATCGCAAGGAGACACAAATGGTGAAAAAGTCACCGGAAAACACTACTCCCGCAATTGTGGACAACGTAGAGGCGCTTGAGGCTAAGCTCGCTCAGATGCGAGAGGCCCAGGCGCTTTTTGCTACGTACACGCAGGAGCAGGTCGACAAGATCTTCTATGAGGCCGCCATGGCCGCCAACAAGGCTCGTATCCCGTTGGCGAAGATGGCCATCGAGGAGACCGGCCGCGGCGTTCTTGAGGACAAGGTCATCAAGAACCACTACGCCGCAGAGTACATCTACAACGCTTACAAGAACACCAAGACCTGTGGTGTCCTGGAGCGCGACGAGGCTTACGGCATCACCAAGATCGCCGAGCCCATCGGCATCGTGGGCGCCGTCATCCCGACGACCAACCCCACCTCCACCGCGATCTTCAAGACGCTGATCAGCCTGAAGACCCGCAATGCCATCATCATCTCCCCGCACCCGGCTGCCGCCAAGTGCACCATCGCCGCCGCCAAGCTCGTGCTTGACGCCGCCGTCAAGGCCGGCGCCCCCGAGGGCATCATCGGCTGGGTCGATGTCCCCTCCATCGAGCTGACCAACATGGTCATGCGCGACGTCGACATCATCCTCGCCACCGGTGGCCCGGGCATGGTCAAGGCCGCCTACTCCTCGGGCAAGCCCGCCCTGGGCGTTGGCGCCGGTAACACCCCGGTCGTCATCGACGACACCGCCGACGTTCTGCTCGCCGTCAACTCCATCATCCACTCCAAGACCTTCGACAACGGCATGATCTGCGCTTCCGAGCAGTCCGTGACCGTCATCGACACCATCTATGACCAGGTCAAGGCCGAGTTCCAGAAGCGCGGCTGCTACTTTGTCAAGCAGGGTGCCGAGATGGAGGCCCTGCGTGCCGCCATGTTCAAGAACGGCGCCCTCGATCACCGCATCCCCGGCATGGCTGCCGCCAAGATCGCCGAGCTCGCCGGTATCGAGGTTCCCGCCAAGACCAAGATCCTGATCGCCGAGGTCACCTCCACCGACCCCGCCAAGGAGGAGTTCTCCCACGAGAAGCTCTCCCCGGTCCTGGCCATGTACCACGCCAAGGACTTCCAGGAGGCCGTCGACAAGGCCGAGCACCTGGTGCTCGCCGGTGGCCCGGGCCACACCGCCTCTCTGTACGTGCACCCCGCTCAGGCCGAGAAGATCAGCCTGTTCGAGCACGTCATGAAGGCCTGCCGTATCGTCATCAACACCCCGTCCTCGCACGGCGGCATCGGTGACCTGTACAACTTTGGCATGAAGCCGTCTCTGACCCTGGGCTGCGGCTCCTGGGGCGGCAACTCCGTCTCCGAGAACGTTGGGGTGAAGCACTTGATCAACGTTAAGACTGTGGCCGAGCGCCGTGAGAACATGCTGTGGTTCCGCGCTCCCGAGAAGGTCTACTTCAAGAAGGGTTCCACGCCCGTTGCCCTCGACGAGCTGGGCAATGTCATGGGCAAGAAGCGCGCCTTCATCGTCACCGACCAGTTCCTCTTCAAGAATGGCAACACCCGCGCCATCGAGGCCAAGCTCGACGAGATGGGCATCGCCCACGATTGCTTCTACGACGTCGAGCCCGATCCGTCGCTGCAGTGCGCACGTCGTGGCGCCAAGCAGATGGCTCTCTTTGAGCCGGACGTCATCATCGCCGTCGGCGGTGGCTCCGCTATGGACGCCGGCAAGATCATGTGGATGATGTACGAGCACCCCGAGTGCAAGTTTGAGGACATGGCCATGGACTTCATGGACATCCGCAAGCGTATCTTCACCTTCCCCGAGATGGGCAAGAAGGCCTACTTCGTCGCCGTCCCGACCTCTTCGGGCACCGGTTCCGAGTGCACGCCGTTCGCCATCATCACCGACAAGGAGACCGGCA
>CAJLCM010000102.1:0-4396 GCA_905205145.1 uncultured Collinsella sp. | reverse complement strand
ACGTGCTCATGGGGTGCGTAGACGATGTGCTCGTATACCTCGTCGGTGATGCAATAGGCGTCGTACTTTTTGCAGAGGTCGGCGATAAAGGTGAGCTCCTCGCGCGTAAAGACCTTGCCGCAGGGGTTGGAAGGGTTGCACAGGACGATGGCCTTTGGGTCGTTGTCGCGGAAGGCCGCCTCGAGGACCTCGCGGTCGAAGTCAAAGGTGGGCGGGTTGAGCGGCACATAGATGGGCTCGGCTCCCGAGAGAATGGTGTCAGCGCCGTAGTTCTCGTAGAACGGCGAGAAGATGACGACCTTGTCGCCGGGGTTCGTGACCGTCATCATGGCGGCCATCATGGCCTCGGTGGAGCCGCAAGTGACTACGATATTCTCGTTGGGGTTCACCGGCATGCCCATAAAGTGCTCCTGTTTGGCGGCGAGCGCCTCGCGCATGGCCTGGGAGCCCCAGGTGATGGAGTACTGGTGGTAAAGCGGCTTGGGGTCGGTGGCGATGGTGCCCAGACTATTGAGCAGCTGCGCCGGGGGATCGAAGTCGGGGAAGCCCTGCGACAGGTTGACGGCGCCATACTTGTTGGAGATGCGCGTCATACGGCGGATGACCGAATCGGTAAACGTTGCCGTGCGGTTGGAGAGTTCTTTCATGCCGGTCCTTTCGAGCATTTGCAGTGGGGCAAGTTTACTCCTATGAAACCGGTGGGATTTGCTCGAAATGGATCCGAAAAACTCTTTTCAAAATTCTTGAAAATTGGGGCTTGCATCGCGTGGCGTTCCTTGCAATAATAGTCGAGCGCGAAGCGCACAGGACACGGTGGGTGTAGCTCAGTTGGCTAGAGCGACGGGTTGTGGTCCCGTAGGTCGAGGGTTCGAGTCCCTTTACCCACCCCAGTTCTTGCTTCGTGTTGATATCGGGTCGTTAGCTCAGTTGGTAGAGCAGGGGACTCTTAATCTCAAGGTCCAGGGTTCGACCCCCTGACGGCCCACCACACGATATCTCCTCTAAAGTCCGCCACAACGGACTTTAGCTTTGGGTCGTTAGCTCAGTTGGTAGAGCAGGGGACTCTTAATCCCAAGGTCCAGGGTTCGACCCCCTGACGGCCCACCCAAAGATTGTTAAAGCGACTGGCTCAGGCTGGTCGCTTTTTTGTTGACCTCGTATGGGGTCGAACCCGTAAGGGCGCGGAGCTGAGGAAATACGTAAGCATTTACCAGCGTAGCGCGCAAGGCGCCTTGGCGCCGCAGCGGCCGCCTGCGCAGCAGGCTGACCCCCTGACGGCCCACCAAAGCATGTTAAAGAGACTGGCTTCGGCTGGTCGCTTTTTTGTTGACCTCGCATGGGGTCGAACCCGAAAGGGCACAGCCGCTTTCACAGATCGAGCCTACCCTGGGGATCGGTAAAACCGTCAGTACCCTCCTTGAGTTTCTTCTCGTCTGCCTTCACGCGACGCTCGAGCTTTTTTGTATCCTCGGCAGGCGGTAGGTTCTCGGGGACAATTCCGCGGTCGATGAGGCTGCCACGCACGCTTGTGTTGTTCTCGACGTGCTCTTGCTTGATCTGGCCCAGGCCGTACAGGTCGTGTTCCTCGGCGTTGAAGGCCGTCATCGAGTTCGTAAGGTCCTTTGCTTTGATGAGGACATCGGCTAACCTGTCCGCCAATGCCGCGCTCTTGGGTACGCCGAGCTGCTGCTTCATTTCCGCCGTGCTTCTGCCGCCGAATAACGCCTCATCGCCCTTCGACTTGATGATCGCGAATCCTTTGGAGTCCACGCCGCGTTTGAACGCAATACCCGAGAGCTGTTTCTCTGAATCGGATAGCGAGTGGCGCGCCTGCAAGCGCTGAATCTCTGCGAAGCGCTGCTCTATGAGCTCTTGGCGGCGCGTCTGCACGGCAAAGTATGCCTGGGCGAGCGCGATCTCTGGCTTGTTTGAATCTCCGTTCTGTGCGATTAAATAGCATGCATAGCGCGTAAGTTTGTAGTCTTTAACCGCGCGAGCGGCGACACCGGCAGTTACCATTTTCGTGGTGTCACGAAAATGGGAATCAACTGGAGTTTTGTTTGTTTCGCATGAGACTGTTGCCCTCTTAACAACTTCGGCGAAGTTCTCCCATCGAGTGTACCCCATGGGTTCCATTAAATCGCGTGCGAGCCAATACTCAACGCCGTCTTCCACATTGGCGTAGCTATCAAGTTTGACACGCCACTTCTCGATATCACTACTGTCCATATCTCCTCCTCGCTGGTCTATTGTCTGTGCGGGCTTTGCCTGCTCTGTATTCAGAATTAGGATACGCTGCCGTGCGGACACGAATAGGCCCCGTGCCACCTCGAGCTCACGGGGCCCATAGATATCGATTAGGTGTGTTCTGCTTTAGATGGGTGTCCAGTTTAGTCCGTTCGATAGTGCGATCCGAGGCTTTCGGTTCGCTTGCGCATGGCTTTGACCATTTCCTGTGCTAGTTGAATCTGCGACTGAAGGCGGGCGAGGGCAGCGATTTCGCTGTCCTGGGCTTTCTGTGTGCTCAAGGTCGTTGCCTCCGTCTTCAAGCCCTCAAGCTCGTGTAGTGCTTCGGATAGGCCTGTTTCGGTGCGGTTGATCATGCAATAGGTACTCATCGTGTGCTTAAGGCTGCGGGTCAGGCGCTCGGCATCTGTTGTGGCAATGCCGTGCTGGGGGAGGGCGATATCCGCCTTCAGGGCTGTCTTAGGCTCTTTCTGCGCTGCAAGGGCTGCCGATGCGCCTGCGATGCGCCCGAACACGATGCCGTTGGCGCTTGACAAGCCACCAATGCGGTCGGCTCCGTGCATGCCGCCTGTCGCCTCGCCGCAAGCGTAGAGACCCTCAACGCCCGTGTACGCGGTCTTATCGATCTTGATGCCGCCGTTAGCGGCGTGGGCATACATCGCAACGCGCATCTCGTCAGTCGGGGCGATGCCGTGCTCGTCTTGCAGCCAGGTGGCAAAGGTCTGCACAAACTCTGGGACATCCTCGCGGGGGAAGTCGTAGTGGAGTGCCAGGCCTTCGACACCTGCCTGATCGATGACGAGATCGATAGCGCGGGAGGCCAAGCGTGACGTGAAGGGACCATATCCAGAGCGCTGCTCGAGCAGGTCGTCCAGCTTGTCGTCGGCAATATCTGCCGGCTGGTCTACATGTACGTAGCGCCAGGTCTTCTCGTTAAAGACAAGGTTGCGCTTGGGCTCGATGAAGCCGGGCATCATCTGCATGAACTCTATATTAGTAAGCGATGCGCCGTGCGCCAGCGCGATGGCCTGTGATGAGCTGAGCACGTCGGCGGAAGTGAGGCTTCGCTCGAACAGGCCACCCGTGCCACCGGCTGCGATGATCGTGGCTTTGGTAGCAAAGGGCACGATTCGATCTTCGGTGAGGTTGTAGAGCACGGTTCCGGTGATTCTGCCGTTCGTGTCCTCAATAAGGTCGATAAGCTCATGGCGGGGGAGCAGGCGAATGCCGAGCGACTCGATCCGGGCTGTCAGAGCGTCCTCAAGGGGCTTGCGGGTGAGGCCGCGCCACATGCGCGTCTTGTGGTCAAAGCAGGGGATAAACTGCTTTTGCTGAGCGCTCTCAGCGTTTTGCGGACGCTTGAGCTCAACGCCCAGGTCTTGCTCGAGCCATTCAATTGCCTGGGGAATGCCGTGGACAAACGTCTGGACAAGCTCGGGGTCGGCGACACCGCCGCCGACGGTCTGGATGGTGTCGATGAGGTCTTGTTCGTCGTCTTCGTTAACGGGTCCGATAAGCCCTAGGCCCCAGGTTCCAGGGAAGAAGCTCGATCCACTCATGGTCTTGCCGGCGCTTGCCACAGCGACGGTTGCGCCCGTGCGTGCCGCTTCGATGGCGGCACAAAGGCCCGCAATGCCAGATCCAATTACCAGTACATCAGTCGATTCCATCGGATTCCTTTCTCGTCCGGCGCATTGTCGCACGGGTGATCGGCAATGGGGCCGCAAAGACCCGGCAAATCGGTAAAGGGCAAATATGGCAGGTGGGCGTCAGGTGGACTCGGCCACTTCGGTCGGCCCATTTGATAAGTTGCGGTGGAATACGGACTGTTTTGGCCTGTATGGATGCAATTCAGTCCGTATTTCACCACAACTGATACATCGGACCCTTTAATAAGAGTAACCAATTTGAGACGGGGCAAACAAAAAGAGCCGCTACCTCGAAAGGTAGCGGCTCCAAAGCTCAACTATATGAGCATCGCGCGGGCGCGATTAGGCCTTGAGGGCCTCCTCGACGGCGACAGCGCAGGCGACGGTGGCACCAACCATGGGGTTGTTGCCCATGCCGATGAGACCCATCATGTCGACGTGCGCAGGCACGGAGGAGGAACCGGCGAACTGGGCGTCGGAGTGCATACGGCCCATGGTGT
>CAJLCM010000101.1:0-4434 GCA_905205145.1 uncultured Collinsella sp. | reverse complement strand
ACGGTCTGGGCGCTGCGGCGCTCGAGCGAGCCGGGCTTCTCACAGTACAGACGGTCCTTCAGGGCGTCGAGATACACGTTGGAGAGCTCGGTAACCACGAAGTCGTAGAGCGCACGGTAGGCGCGCGGGAACTCGTAGCTGGCGTAGGCATCGTCGACCTCGGCCTGAACCTGGGTCAGACGGGCAACCATGAGCTTGTCGAGCGGCAGCAGGTCGGCAAAGGCGACGCCGTCGGTCTCGGGCTCAAACTGACCCTCGAGCTCGGAGAGCAGGAAGCGCAGCGTGTTGCGGAAACGACGGTAGGCATCGGACGTACGAGCAAGAATCTCGTGGTCGATGGACACGTCGGAGCTGGTGTCGACGGAGGCAACCCACAGACGGATGATGTCAGCGCCCATCTCGTCGCAGACCTTGTTGGGGTCGATAACATTGCCGAGCGACTTGGACATCTTGCGGCCCTGGCCGTCGAGCGTGAAGCCCTGCGAGACGACCGCCTTGTACGGAGCATGGCCGTTGGCACCCACCGAGGTGAGCAGCGAACTCTGGAACCAACCGCGGTGCTGGTCGGAACCCTCGAGGTACACATCCGCCGGATACTCCAGCTCGGGACGGTACTCGCAGACGGCCTTCCAAGAGACGCCGGAATCCCACCACACGTCGAGGATGTCCTTATCGGCCTTGAGGTGATGGCCGCCGCACTTGGGGCAGACGCAGGCCTCGCCCAGGTAGCTCTCGGGAGCGTCGGTGAACCAGGCGTCGGAGCCCTTCTCGTGGAAGAGCTTGATGACGGCGTCGAGCGTGGCGTCGTTCATGACCTTCTCGCCGCAGTCGGCGCAAGTGTAGCTGGGGATAGGCACGCCCCAGTTGCGCTGGCGGCTGATGCACCAGTCGGGACGCTGCTCGACCATGGCGCCAATGCGGTTGGCGGCATGGGCCGGATACCACTTGACGTTCTCGCGGACCTCCTTGCCAGCCTGCTCACGCAGACCCGTCTTGTCCATCGAGACGAACCACTGGTCGGTAGCACGGAAGAGCACCGGGTGCTTGCAGCGCCAGCAGTGCGGATAGCTGTGTGTGATCTTCTTCTCGAGGACCAGGGTGCCGCGCTCGCGCAGGAACTCGATGATGTGCGGGTTGGCCTCGTCGGTATCCATGCCGCTGAAGGGGCCGCCGGTACCAAACTCCTCGCCGGTGTAGAACTTGCCGTCGTCATCGACCGGCATGCAGATGTCGGTGATGCCCTCCTTGAGGCAGGCAAAGTAGTCGTCGACGCCGTGGCCGGGCGAGTTGTGGACGATACCGGTACCGTCATCGACACCGACGTAATCGGCCAACAGCGCCACGCCCTCAACACCGTCAAAGATCGGCTGCTTGTAGTGGATGTGGTGGAAGGTCTCGGCGGGAACCACATAGGGCTTGCCGTCGACCATGACCGGGGTGTACTCCCAGCCAAACTCCTCGCAGCACTTGGGAGCCAGGTCCTCGAGCATGACCTCGGCACGACCATCGTGCTCAACGGCGACATAGGCGGCGCCGGGCTTGAGAGAAACGGCCTGGTCGGAGGGGATGGTCCACGGGGTGGTCGTCCAGATGATGAAGTCAACCGGGCCGTCGAAGTTCTCGAGGCCGGCGGGCTTGGAGGTCATCTCAAAGCGCACGAAGATGGACGGGCTCGTCTCGTCGGAGTACTCGATCTCGGCCTCGGCCAGCGCGGTATGGCAGTGCTTACACCAGTGAACCGGCTTGTGACCGCGATAGATCATGCCCTTGTCGAACATGGCCTTGAAGACCTCGATGTCGGCGGCGTCGTGCTGGTGATAGAGCGTCAGATACGGGTTGTCCCAGTCGCCAAGTACGCCCAGGCGACGGAAGCCGGCCTTCTGCAGCTCGATGTTCTCGACAGCGAACTTGTTGCACAGCTCGCGGATCTTAGCCGTGGAGGTCTGGTTGAACTTCTCGGTGCCGAGCTTCTCCTCGACCTTATGCTCGATCGGCTGGCCATGGCAGTCCCAACCGGGGACATAGGGAACCTCATAGCCCTGCATCATCCAGTAGCGGTTGATCATGTCCTTGGAGATCTTGTTCATGGCATGGCCGATGTGAATCGGGCCGTTGGCGTACGGAGGGCCATCGTGCAGCACGAACTTCTTGTGACCCTCGTTCTTCTTCAGAACCTGCTCGTAGACCTTGTTGTCCTGCCAGTCCTTGAGTCGCTTGGGCTCGGACTTGGAAAGACCGGCACGCATGGGAAAACCGGTCTTGGGCAGATTCATCGTCTGCTTGTACTCGTTTGCCACGGTACCCCTTTCATGTCGTGGGCGCGCACGCCCGTTGGACACCAAAAAGGCGCCCGTCCCTGCAAGCTGGGACGAAGCGCCACAAAACGGGCAGCCTGCCCGCAAAAGCTCTTCGCTTAACCACCCAGCTTAGATGCCCTCGCCCGCGTAATCGCGCGCTCGCATCCGTTACTCGGCTGGCCTGTATCGACGACCATCTCGGCGATGTCTACTAAGACGTGCCTGCGCGGCACGTCCGTTGGGACCGCAGCTCCGGGGTGATATTCATCGGTCGCATGCACGGGTTCTCAGCGCTCCCCGCTCTCTGTGGCATGCGGACGGCCGACTACTCGTCCCCATCAACGCTTATGCGGAGTATGCTAGCACGTTCCACGCCGACGAAAAACCCTCAACACTGGTTTTATACGTTCGAAATTTCTCGCGGCTGTGGACCTTCTCTTGGAGCAAAATACCTGAAAGCACTTTATCGAACGAAAGAAGGTTGCTATGCGCACGATTGGAATGAGCGACTACACCGTTGGCGAGGATTGCTTTGACGAGCTGCCCACCGCACTGGCGGAGTACGGAGCGAAGAAAGTCGCCATCATTGGCGGCAAGCGAGCCCTGGCTGCGGCGCTGCCGGGAATCGAGGCGGCACTTGAAGGTACCGATGTCGAGGTCCTGGAGACGCGCGTCTATGGCACCAACAGTACGCGTGCCAATATCGCCAAGGTCGTGAACTCCCCTGCCTGCCAGGAGGCTGATGTTCTTATCGCCTGCGGCGGCGGCAAGGCGCTCGACACCGTCAAGACGGCGGCCATCGAGCTCAAGAAGATCGTCTTCACTGTCCCGACGATCTGTTCCAACTGCTCCGCCGCGACCGCCATTGCCGTCGTGTACAACGACGACGGCTCGCTCGAGGGATATTCGTACCCCAACCGACCGGCGCACATCTTCATCAACCCCAAGATCATCGCCGAGGCACCGGCAGAGTACTTCTGGGCCGGCGTGAGCGATGCCCTGTCTAAGCAGCCCGAGGTCGAATACGCCACGAGCGCCGGCAACCTGGAGCACACCGCCGGTCTTGGCCTGGCACTCGCCCACACCTGCTCCGAGCCGCTGTTTACCTATGGTGTGCAGGGTCTTGAGGATGTGCGCCAGAATCTGTCGAGCGAGGCCGTCAAGCAGATCGCGCTCGACATCGTTGTCAACACGGGCTATGTCTCGAACCTGACCAACCAGAACGATTATTACTACAACTCGAGCGTGGCGCACGCGTTCTACAACGCCACCTGCAGCATTCCGCGTGAGGGCACCTACCTGCATGGCGAGGTCGTGAGCCTGGGCGTGCTGGTACTGTTTGCCTATACGGGCGATACCGAGAACCTTGAGCGCTACGCCGCCTTTAACAAGCAGATGGGGCTGCCCGTAACGCTTGAGCAGGTTGGCCTTACCGAGGCAGATATCCCGGCCCTGTGCGAATACGCGCACGCCACCAACGAGTGGAAGCAGGGAAACCCCGAGCCCTTCACCGACGAAAAATTCGCCGCCGCCATCAAAGCTGCCAACGCCTACGGCCACACCCTCTAGCTCTAACCCAAAACCACCACAAGGGAGCAGTACCTTTGTGGTGGTTTTTTATTGCACCACCATTCAGTTCGTACTCGAACCCGGTTCTTTACGAGAAAGGGTTCAGGTACGTTTTTTATCGTAAATTCTGCGGAAGGACTACTCGGAACGGTAAACAGGAACGAACAAAGGCAGGGCATCATCGTGGTGATGGTATCCTGCCTTTTATTTTGCGAAACCAAGGTCGCTTTATGCGAACTTGATCGCCACTTATATGGCGCATTGATGGCAATTGCTGCGTACGTGCGTACCGGGAGCCTGTACACCTCTGGCAAGGCGTAACACACTAGTCTTTGTTCCAAAGTCCGTGTGCTAAGGGGGCAGGGCCCTTAGAATTCCTGTGGAGTGTGTACGCACGTACGTAGGAAAACAGCAAATTACGCTATATCAGGGCGTTCTTTCATTGGAGCGTATGGTATACACGGCTTAGTTCAACAAATAAGAATTTATATATAAAGGAGAATATTGATGAAAATGTTTTTATGTTCGCACTTTTCAAGTGTAGGAAGTCTGATAAAGGAAGAAATTG
>CAJLCM010000100.1:0-4460 GCA_905205145.1 uncultured Collinsella sp. | reverse complement strand
GTGCCATCAGCATCTTGGAGCACCTGGATGCCGTGCGCTTTACGGTGCTCGACAAGGACGCCGGCGGCCTGAGGTCCCTACGCTAGATCGGCTGCTCGGTTTGGTAAAATACCGCCGCACTTGGGAACGGATGGGCTCCGGTGGGCTCCGCGGTCCTCAAAACCGTTGCGAGGCGTGCAAAACGTCTTGGATGTGTTCGATTCACATACGTTCCCGCCATACGCTACCAGCGCTTTTGTGCTCGCGGTCTTGCTGCGTGCCGCAAAGGCGCTGTTTTGTTTTTGCATGGGTTTGCCGTGCCGCCCGCTTTGTCGGCGACGGTATTTGGCTTCGTGTGCCGGGTTTTGAGCATTCCGATGGGGGTGGTTTGCCGTATGACTACCGTAAGACGGGCCGATCTTTCTTGTGTCGTCCAGGCGGGCGGGTTGTCGTCGCGCATGGGCCGTGACAAGGCACGGATGTTGTTTTGCGGCGAGCCCTTGATCGAACGCGTACTGTGCCGCCTGGCTCAGGTTGCCGGCGAGCTGGTCGTGACGACGTCGCGCCCTGGCGAGCTTACCTACCTTGAGGAGCTTATGTTTGATGGCCTGCGCCCCCTCGTGGTGATGGACGTCGACGGTCCCGCCGGTGCCATGCGCGGCATCGCGAGCTCGTTGGCCGCCGCCCGATTGCCGCTCGCGGCGATCGTCGCCTGTGATATGCCGTTTGTCTCGCCGGAACTCATCGGCGCGCTTGCCGATCGTGTTGAGGCCGAGGCGCTCGATGTGTGCGTGCCGCGCGAGGAGCGGGGGATTGAGCCGCTTTGTGCCGTCTGGCGCCGTGACGCGTGTGCGCCGGTTGCCCAAGAGCTGCTCGCCGGTGACCGTCAGCGAATCCGCTGCCTGATCGACCGGGTGAACGCCGGGTATTTGGACGAGTCTCAGATTGTCGCGGTCGCAGGCTCGACGCTCTGCTTCGAAAACGTCAATACGCCCGAGGAGTTTGCGGCGGCCGAGCTGCTCGCCTAGATCTGCACACATCAAAGACGGGAGATGCCGTGTCACATGATATTTGCCCCGATACCGGGGAACCTTGCACTTGCGATGGGTCCGAGCCTTGCACCTGCGGCTGTGGCGGCTGTGGACATACGGCCGAGGAAGAGGCAGCGGCGGCTGCGTATCGCGAGTCGCACCGTGAGGCTTCGTTTGGCGATGCCCCTGATCACGAACGCAAGATCATCGTTTCGTTCGATAGCACCTTCGATGTGATGGAATGCGAGCAGCTGTGCCTGGATGCCGGCGTGCCCGGGCGCATTATGCCTTTGCCCGGCTCCATTACCGCCGGCTGCGGGCTGTGCTGGGCCATGCCGTTCTCGGGCGATGCGCTCGCCGCCTTCCGCGCTGCCACCGAGGGCCGCATAACCCCTGCCGACTACCATCAACTCGTCCTCTAACCACCACACCACCACATTGGGGACAGGCACCTTTGTGGTTGTTTGGAACACGTGGACGAAACAGGTTTGAAACACAGGTTTCGCACGTCAGGCACTCAAAAACGCTTCTACCTGCATCGTAATCAAAATGAAACATCTGCTCGTCGGCTTATGCGAAACTTTGCTGCAACAGTGCGATATTATCCATACTCGATAAAGTTCGCGGCGCATAGGGTGCCGCGACCGACATTTTTCGTTTCCCATCATTGGAGGAAGCATGAGCTACACGCAGAAAGTTCTCGAAGAGCTCAAGGCCCGCTATCCCGAGCAGCCTGAGTTTATCCAGGCCGCGACCGAGATCCTCGGCACCATCCAGCCGGCGCTCGACGCCCACCCCGAGTACGAGGAGGCCGCCCTGCTGGAGCGCCTCGTCGAGCCCGAGCGTATCGTCATGTTCCGTGTTCCCTGGGTCGACGACCAGGGCAAGGTTCAGGTCAACCGCGGTTACCGCGTCGAGTTCAACTCTGCCATTGGACCCTACAAGGGCGGCCTGCGCTTTAACCCGACGGTCACCCTGGGCATGCTCAAGTTCCTGGGCCTGGAGCAGATCCTCAAGAACAGCCTGACCACCCTTCCCATGGGTGGCGGCAAGGGCGGTTCCGACTTTGACCCCAAGGGCAAGTCCAACAACGAGATCATGCACTTCTGCCAGTCCTTCATGACCGAGCTCTATCGCCACATTGGCCCCAACACCGACGTTCCCGCCGGTGACCTGGGCGTTGGTGGCCGCGAGGTTGCCTACCTGTTCGGTCAGTACAAGCGCCTGACTAACGAGTGGACCGGCGTCCTTACCGGCAAGGGCCTCTCTTTTGGCGGCTCGCTCGCCCGTACCGAGGCCACCGGCTACGGCCTGGCCTACTTTGTGGACGAGTACCTCAAGAGCCGCGGCGACTCCTTCGAGGGCAAGAACGTCGTCGTTCACGGCTCCGGTAACGTCGCCATCTACGCGGTCCAGAAGGTCTCCCAGCTCGGCGGCAAGGTGCTGGCCTGCTCCGATACCCACGGCTGGGTTGAGGATCCCGACGGCATCGACTACACCGTGCTCGAGCACGTCTACAACAAGAAGCGCTCCGGCCACGACAAGGGCGTTACGCTCGCCATGTACGTTGACGAGAAGCCCAACGCCGTGTGGCACGAGGGCGACGGCCGTGGCGTTTGGCAGCTGCCCTGCGACATCGCGCTGCCCTGCGCTCGCGAGAACACGCTGCTGCTCGAGGACGCCCAGGCGCTCGTCGCCAACGGCTGCAAGGTGGTCGGCGAGGGCGCGAACATGCCCACGACCATCGAGGCCACGACTTACTTCCAGGAGAACGGCGTTGCCTTTATGCCCGGTAAGGCTGCCAACGCCGGCGGCGTGCTCGTGTCCGGCCTGGAGATGAGCCAGAACGCCGAGCATCTGTCCTGGACCTTCGAGGAGGTCGACGGCAAGCTCGAGCAGCTCATGCGCGGCATGTTCCACAACGTGGACGACACCGCCAAGGAGTATGGCCAGGAGGGCAACTTTGTCATGGGCGCTAACATCGCCGGCTTCCTGAAGGTCGCCGACGCCATGCTCGCCCAGGGCGTCTGCTAAACCCTGCCTGACATAGCATGTGATGAGGCTCCCAGCTATCTGGCTGGGAGCCTTTTTTGATCCGTTGGGGACGGAGGAAAACGGATCATTTCCCTCGGCCCTCTGCCGGCCGCCCCTTAAGTTGCGGTGAAATGCGGACTGTTGGGCGCCCTAAGCCCGACAAACAGTCCGTATTTCACCGCAAGTTATGGATGGGAGGGAGGTTTTTGTGCTGTGGAAGGTCGTGGCCCCTCGTTTGGTACACTTAAAGGTACTGGACAAGTGAAGAGATGGGGGAGAACGTGCTCAAGTTCGGTACCTACGTCCGTGTTGGAAACGCGGCCGAAGCCTATGAGCTCTTGCAGAAGAACCGCAACAACAAGATTGTGGGCGGTGGCATCTGGATGCGCCTGGGTTCGCGTCGCGTGGCGACGGCGATTGACCTTTCGGCCTGCGGACTCGATCAGATCGAGGAGACCGAGACCGAGTTTCGCATCGGTGCCATGTGTACCCTGCGCCAGCTCGAGCGCCATGCCGAGCTCAACGCGCTTGTCAACCATGTCTTTGAGTTCGCCGTCCACGATATCGTGGGCGTGCAGCTGCGCAACACCGCCACGGTGGGCGGCAGCATTTACGGTCGCTTTGGCTTCTCGGACGTTCTCTCCGCCTTCCTCGCGCTCGATTCCTATGTTGAGCTGACGGGTGCCGGCCGCGTGCCGCTCGCCGAGTTCGTGGACATGGGCTATGTGCGCGACGTGATCGAGCACGTCGTGGTCGTTAAGCACGATTACCGTGCGAGCTACGAGGCCGTGCGCAAGGCCGCGACTGACTTCCCCTCCTTAAACGTCACCGCCGCCTGGTGGGACAACAGCTGGCATGTCACCGTGGGCGCCCGCCCGCTGCGTGCGGCCCTGCTGCAGGGCGAGGCGTGTGGTCTCACGAGCGAGCAGCCTTCCGAGGACGAGCTGCGCGCCCTGGCCGCATCCGTGCGCGCCCTGAGCTATGGCACTAACCTGTGGGGTTCGGCCGAGTACCGTCGCCGTATCTGTGCCCCGCTGGCGATCCAGGCCGTGCGCCGTGCTGCCGGTATCGAGCTTTCGGCCGCACTTGCCCGCGACCTCGAGGGCGTGCAGATTCCCAAGTTCGCCACGGACGAGTATTCCTGCCGCCGCGTGCCCGGCGTCGATTCTAGCGAGGTGCGCTAATGGCTGCCAAAATCATCGATCTTTCCTTTACACTCAACGGCCGCAAGGTCAAGGTTCAGATTGCCCCCGACACCATGCTGTTTGCGCTGCTGCGCGAGCAGGGTTGCGCGTCGGTGCGTTGCGCCTGCGAGACCACCAACTGCGGCCTGTGCACGGTGTGGCTCGACGGCGACCCGGTGCTGAGCTGCTCGGTTCCCGCCGCTCGCGTTGAGGGCCGCTCCATCACTACGCT
>CAJLCM010000099.1:0-4539 GCA_905205145.1 uncultured Collinsella sp. | reverse complement strand
GACTTGCAGCGACGGACCTCAGGACACTCTTACACCACGTCTGCGCGCGCGACCCGACGATGAGCACAAAGAACGAAAACGTGGACAGTATGGCGGCACATGTCATGCCGATATTCATATACGAGCGGCCGTGCAGGTCAAATAGTGCGCCAGCGACCAACGAGCTCACGACAAGCAGCAGGCGCGGCCAATCGCCCAAATCGACGGCTCCGACAGCATGCAAGGTCGTGAAGCCCGCGTTGAGAGCGGCGAATACGCTGGAAAGATACGCCGTCGCCACGGTCAGGCGAACTACGGCGCGACGGAATGCCGCCTTTGCCTCGGGATCGTCATGCCACTTGGCGCCATATTCCAGAGCATCTACCGAAAGCCCGGCGGCACTGGGTTCAAAGTTGGGGTCGGACTCGTCGCGCAGCTTGGCGCGTCGGACACCGTGGAGCAACGCCACCTGCGCGATCGCACAGACGACCAGAACAGCCTGCTGAGGAATACCGACAGGCATCGCCATGTGGTTGATCACCTGTACCAGAACGCCCATGGCATAGGAAAGTGCGGCGGCGCGCGCCAGGCAGGGCGTCTGCGCAAAACGCCGCGCAAGATTGGCATGGGCGGTCGATCCGCAATAGCCCAGGGCGCAGCACGCCACCAGGCCGCCGACAATTACCACCTCAAACCGCACTGCCGTAATCATCAGCAGCAACGCCGATACCAACAGCACGCCTGTAATATCGCTCGTCGCATCGATCGTCTGGGGAAGGCGATAGTACAGAAATGGGCGCACGAAAAAGCCAATCACGCTCGCGCCGACAACGATGCTCTCGTAGATGACGACCTCACTCGATGGCACGAACTCGGCCATGCGCACATCAAAGAGATACTCGCACGCCAAAAACGTGAAGAAGAACAGCGCCAGGCATATAATCTCCCGAATGCCCCGACGCAAATATGCGGTTGTGTCTCCCATGCCCCTCATGGTTAACCCCCCAGCCGCTCAATTGTCTGGAAATCTATTTTAATAAAGAACCAGTCTCAATACCGAAGCCAGGCTCGAAATGTTGCCAATTCGACCCCAGCCGTCCACATCACGCCGCGATTTTGAGCCGCATGGACCAGAAGGAACGCGCGCGATCTCTAGCTCGGCCAGGAGTGTCTCCAACTACCACTCATTTAAGTACGTCCCCAATGAGTGGCCGAAGAGTGTCCCCCGCGACTAGTCGTTTAAGAACGTCCCCAACGACTAGTCAAAAATGGGCCATATGTCCCAGTTGTGGAGACTCCTTGAGCCGTCTGGGTATCGCGAAGGATCGCGCACTCCCCCATCATCAAAAGTGACACACGCTACCAGTTGATGGGAGGCAGCCATGGGCTTCTTTGACAAGATGTTCGAGAAGAAAGAGTGCGCGATTTGCGGTACCGAGCTGGGACTTCTAGGTAAGACAAAAATCAATGAAGGCTACCTGTGCAAAGAGTGCGCCGGCAAGCTCTCCCCCTACTTTCACGGCTATCGCTCCAGCACCGCGGACGACATCCGTGAGCAACTCGCCTACCGCGAGGCCAACGCCGAGCGCCTGTCTTCGTTCAACCCCACGCGCACGCTTTCTGCCGGGCGCACCAATATCATGCTCGATGAGGACGCGGGCCTGCTGATCATCACTTCGCAGAGCCGCTGGCGCGACGCCAATCCCGACATCATCGAGTTCTCGCAGGTACTCGGCTGCGATATGGATATCGACGAACAACGCACCGAGATCTATCGCGAGACCAAGGACGGCGAGCGCGAGAGCTACAACCCGCCGCGCTACGACCTGGATTACGACTTTAATCTGACCATCCACGTCAACACGCCGTACTTTACCGAGATCAACCTGCGCGTGAACGACTCCACCATCGATCAGCGCGGCTCCATCGAATATCGCGAGGCCAAGCGCCAGGCAACCGAAGTCCGCGATGCGCTGGTGCAGCTGCGCCAGGAGACGCGCGACAGCGTCGTGGCCGCCAAAGCCCCCAAGACCGCGGTGACCTGCCCCTTCTGCGGAGCCACCACCATTCCCGATGCCAGCGGGCGCTGCGAATACTGCGGCGGCGCCATCGGCGCATAGCCTCCGGCAGCGAAAGGACCGATCATGGCCTTTGAGAGCATCAACTATCAATGCCCCGCGTGTGGCGGCCCCCTTCACTTTGCCAGTGCCGAGCAAAAGCTCGTCTGCGACTACTGCGATTCTCGTTTTGAAGTCGAAGAAGTCGAGGCCCTCTATCGCGAGCGCCAGGACAAGGCAGATGCCAAAGCCGATGCAGCAGCCGCAACGCCCAAGCCCGTCGCCGACGACGCGGTGCAGGAACTCGCCCAAAACGCCGGCTACATCTGCTCGTCGTGCGGCGCCGAGCTCGTGTCCGACGGCACCGTCGCCGTCACCACCTGCCCGTACTGCGGCAACTCCGCCGTGGCGCCCGGCCAGCTCTCTGGCGACTTCTCGCCCGACCTGGTGATTCCGTTTAAGCTCGGGCGCGATGACGTCACGGCCGCACTCAAGGAACACTACAAGGGCAAGATCTTGCTGCCCAAGAGCTTTGTCACCGGCAACCACATCGACGAGGTCCAAGGTGTCTACGTGCCGTTTTGGCTCTACGGCGCCCGCGTTGACGGCGAAGTGTACTTTGACGCGACCAACGAGACCGTGACCGAGGAATCCGACCGCACCGTCACGACCACCGACCACTACGATGCCTATCGCAAGGGCAATATCTCGTTTAAGCGCGTGCCCGTCGACGGATCATCCAAGATGCCCGACGGCCACATGGACGCCATCGAGCCGTTTGACTACGACGCACTGCGTCCGTTCTCGGTCGCATATATGCCCGGCTACATCGCCAACCGTTACGACGAGGACTGCGAGACCTGCAAGGCGCGCGCCGAGCGCCGTATGGAAGAAAGCACGATCTCGGCCCTGCGCGAGACCGTTATCGATGAGTACGATGATGCCTCGGTCGAGAGCAAGCAGCTCGACTACACCTGGGAAGACAGCGACTACGCCTTGTTCCCCGTCTGGATGCTCTCCACCTCGTGGAACGGCAAGAGCTACCTGTTTGCCATGAACGGCCAAACCGGCCGTATGGTCGGCGAGCTCCCCTGCTCCAAGCCCAAGCTCATTATCGCCTCGCTGCTGTTCTTTGTGATCGGATTTGTCCTCTCCCAGATTCTCTTTATGGGCGAATACGCCTTCGATCCGGATTACCTCACCTTTGATATCGAGGGCATCCTCATCAACATCGTCGCGCCGCTGATCATCGTGATCATCGGAGACGTGCTGCTGGTAGGCCAGCTCAAGACGGCCAACGAGGCGACTCACGCCGACGAGTACTGCGGCGAGCTCGACTTGGTCGAGAAGCACGACACCTTCAGCCACACCGAGACCACCGTTGTCATGAAGGACGACAAGGACGACTAAGCAACCCGACCAATACCACCCGGACTTTGACGAGAAAGGAAGATCACCATGGGACTCTTGAAAGCTGGATTGGGAGCTGCCGGCGGCGTCATGGCCGACCAGTGGAAGGAATTTATCTACTGCGAATCGATGCCCGCTGACGTCTTGGCCTGCAAGGGCGTCAAACGAACCGGCGGCCGCAGCTCCAACACACACGGCGAGGACAACGTCATCTCCAACGGCTCCGTCATCGCCGTCAACGACGGCCAGGGCATGCTCGTGGTGCAAAACGGCAAGATCATCGAAGTCGCACTGGAGCCCGGCGAGTTCGTCTTCGATACCGGCAGCGAGCCGAGCGTCTTTAGCGGCAACCTGGGCGACTCCATCAAGGAGACCTTCGCCAATATCGGCAGCCGCTTTACCTTCGGCGGCGACGCGGGCAAGGACCAGCGCGTCTACTTCATTAACACCAAGGAGATTATCGGCAATAAGTACGGCACCGCCTCGCCCGTGCCCTTCCGCGTGGTCGACAACAACATTGGCCTGGACGTCGACATCTCCGTGCGCTGCAACGGCGAGTATTCGTACCGCATCACCAACCCGCTGCTGTTCTACACCAATGTATGCGGCAACGTGACCGATAGCTACACGCGCGACAAGATCGACAGCCAGCTTAAGTCCGAGCTGCTCACCGCCCTGCAGCCCGCCTTTGCCAAGATCTCGGAGATGGGCATCCGCTACAGCGCCATCCCCGGCCACACCACCGAGCTCGCCCGCGCGCTCAACGAGGTCCTCTCCGCCGACTGGCGTGACCTGCGCGGCGTCGAGATCGTGAGCTTTGGCGTCAACTCAATCGCCGCTTCGCAAGAAGACGAGCAGATGATCAAGGACCTGCAGAAGGCCGCGGTCATGCGCGATCCCACGATGGCGGCCGCCAATATCGCCAGTGCCCAGAGCGACGCGATGCGTGCGGCAGCAGCCAACCCCAACGGCGCGATGGCCGGCTTTATGGGCATGGGCATGGCAGGCGGCATGGGCGGCATGAACGCCAGCCAGCTGTTCGCTGCCGGCCAGGCGCAGCCGCAGGCCGCACCGCAGCCGGCACCCGCCCCGG
>CAJLCM010000098.1:0-4694 GCA_905205145.1 uncultured Collinsella sp. | reverse complement strand
CTCCGCAACGTCCGAGAGCATCGAGACCACGCTCGAGCTCGCCAACGAGGTTCAGGACGGCGTTCGTTCTTGCCCCATCGTCATGTGCGGCTGTGTGCCGTCGCGCTATGGCGAAGACCTGCCTGACGAGCTGCCCGAGGTCGCTGCCTTTGTGAAGGCCGACGAGGAGGACGGCATCGTGGCGGTCATCGATGGCGTGCTGGGTGTCGAGCGTGAAATCGCGGCCTATATCCCTCAGGTTAAGCGTACCGTCGAGGGTGCCGTTGCCTACGTCAAGATTTCCGATGGCTGCAATCGTTTTTGCAGCTTCTGCATGATCCCCTATATTCGCGGTCGCTATCACTCGCGCAGTGCCGAGAGCATCATCTCCGAGGTGCGTGACCTGGTTGCCGGTGGCGTGCGTGAGATCGTGCTGATCGGCCAGGACACGGGCATCTGGGGTACCGACTTTGCCGATGAGGACGTCACCGATGGCTCGCCGCGCAATCTGGCGCAGCTGCTGCGTGCCGTCGCCGAGGCCGTACGCCCGCACAACGTCTGGGTCCGCGTGCTCTATCTGCAGCCCGAGGGCATGACCGATGAGCTCATCGAGACGATTCGCGATACGCCCGAGGTCCTGCCCTATATCGATATCCCCGTGCAGCACTGCGACGCGCGCATCCTCAAGGCTATGCGTCGCTCCGGTTCGCGCCAGGAGCTCGAGGACCTGTTCCGCGATCTGCGTGAGCGCATCCCCGGCATCGTGATTCGCTCCACGGCTATGGTCGGCTTTCCGACCGAGACCGACGACGAGTTCCGTGACCTTATCGACTTTATGGACACCGTCGGCTTCGACTACACGAGCGTCTTTGCCTACTCGCGTGAGGAGGGTAGCCTGGCCGCCAAGATGGATGGTCAGGTCGATGAGGAGGTCAAGCTCGAGCGCGCCCAGGAGGCCATGGACCTTGCCGAGTCGCTCGGTTTTGCCGCCACTGCCGCACATGTGGGCGAGCGCGCCCAGGTAATCGTCGACGGTATCGAAGAGACCGAGGACGGGGCCGAGCTGATTGGCCATGCCTGGTTCCAGGCGCCCGATTCCGATGGTGCAGTGCATCTGGATGCCAGCGAGGCGTCCGTGGGCGATATTCTGACGGTCGAGTTTACCGATAGCTTCTGCTATGAGCTTATCGGTCATGTTGTGGAGTAGGAGAGCGTCGTGGCTAACGAGAGCAATAAGGAACTGACGAGTGTTTGGACGCCCGCCAACATCGTGACGTGCGTTCGCATCGTCTTTATCCCGGTGTTCATGATCGTGTCGGCGCTTTCTCACACGAGTGTTGCCGGTACGGATTGGAGCATCTTCGACGGCCCGCTCGCCGCCGCTGCCTTCATTCTGTACGTGATCCTGTCGTGCACCGATAAGGTCGACGGTTATCTGGCGCGTTCGCGCAACGAGATCACCGACTTCGGTAAATTCTTGGACCCCATCGCCGATAAGCTGCTCGTGTTCTCGGCCCTGCTGCTGTTCTTGGATTTTGGCGCGGTGACCGTGTGGTCCGTGTTCATTATCCTGTTCCGTGAGCTTCTGGTGAGCGCCCTTCGCATGGTTGCGAGTGCGGCCGGTGTGGTCGTTGCGGCCGATAAGCTCGGCAAGTACAAGACGGCAACCACGATGGTCTCCATCTGCGGTTACCTGTGCGTTTTTGCGATGGCCGGCTTGCACCTTGGCCCGGTGGCCCTGACGCTCGGCATCTACTCGGTGTCGCGTTTCCTGTACGCCGTTGCCGTTGTCTTGACCGTTATCTCGGGCGCCCAGTACTTCTGGAACTGCCGCAAGATCGTCTTTTCGGTCTAGGTCCTGGTGGGCATGACGGAATCATTTGAGCAGATTGCCGCGCATAACGAAGAGCTCGCACGCGATATTGTCGAGCGCGCGAGCGCTCGGGGCGTGACGGTCTCGACGGCTGAGTCGCTGACGGCGGGTATGATCGCCTCGACGATTGCGGATATCCCGGGCGCCTCGGCGGTGCTGCGTGGCGGTGCGGTGACCTACTGCGATGAGATTAAGCATCGCGTGCTGGGTGTTGAGCAGGAGACGCTCGACCGCTACACCGCGGTGTCGAATCAAACTGCGCGCGAGATGGCGTCGGGTTCGCTGGAGCTGTACCAGAGCGATATTGCCGTGAGCGCAACGGGTTATGCCGGCCCCGGCGGTGGCACTGAGGACGATCCGGCGGGCACTTTCTATATTGGCTGGGCGTATCGTTCCGCCGATGGGGGCGTGCCAGTCGTGGACTCTGTGCGCTGCCACTATGAGGGCGACCGTTCGTGTGTTCGTGCCCATGCGGTCACGGAGACATTGGGTCGCATTGCCCTTGTGCTCAACCCTATGGAATAGACGTGTTTTAAGGGGCCTCCGGGCCCCTTAATTGTGGAGATAGGGACCTCCGGCGAATTTTATCTTTGTGCAGGTAGTTGTCGTATTTTTCCTCGTCATGATTTTCTTGGTTCGCCTGCGGTCAAGATTTTGGTCAGTGTTTGGTCGGCGTTTGGTTGGGTTTTGGAAAGACCGCCTGCATATGATTGGCCTGAACGGTTGACCACGAACAGCCGTTCGTTTATTATCGATGCAGGTTGTTAAGAGGAGGGCTATTCATGGCCAAGAATTCAGGTCCCGTACGTACCGTTCATGCTCGCACGACGGGTAAAGAGCGCGATGAGATGATCGCCACCACCAAGGCCGAGATCGAGAAGAAATTCGGCCAGGGTTCCATCATGAGGTACGGCGACGGTGGTCCCGAGCTCGAGGTCGAGGCCATTCCCACGGGTGCCCTGGCCCTCGATGCCGCGCTGGGTATCGGCGGCGTGCCGCGCGGCCGTATCGTCGAGATTTACGGTCCTGAGTCCTCCGGTAAGACGACGCTTTCGCTCGAGATCCTGGCCGAGGCCCAGGCAATGGGTGGCGTTGTGGCATTTATCGATGCCGAGCACGCGCTCGATCCCACGTATGCCGCGCGCATCGGCGTGGATATCGACGAGGTACTGATTTCCCAGCCCGATACGGGTGAGCAGGCGCTCGAGATCGTTGACATGCTCGTGCGTTCCGGCGCCATCGATGCCATCGTCGTCGACTCCGTCGCCGCGCTGACCCCGCGTGCCGAGATCGAGGGAGAAATCGGCGACACTACGGTCGGTCTTCAGGCTCGCCTGATGAGCCAGGCGCTCCGCAAGCTCGCCGGCTCGCTGTCCAAGTCCAACACGACGTGCATCTTCATTAACCAGCTGCGTGAGAAGATCGGCGTCATGTTCGGCAACCCCGAGACCACGACGGGCGGCCGCGCCCTTAAGTTCTTCTCTTCGGTGCGTATCGACATTCGCCGCATCGACAGCATTAAGCTTAAGGACGAGGTTATCGGTAACCGCGTGCGCGCCAAGGTCGTTAAGAACAAGGTGGCAGCTCCGTTCCGTTCTGCTGAGTTCGACATCATGTACGGTACGGGCATCTCTAAGGAGGGCTCGATTCTGGACATGGCTGTCGAGTGCGGCATTTGCAAGAAGATGGGCTCCTGGTTTGCCTATGGCGAGGATAAGCTCGGCAACGGTCGCGAGGCCGCCAAGGCGTTCCTGCGCGAACACCCCGATTGTGCCGACGAGATTGAGCATAAGGTCCGCCTTGCCTGTGGACTTGAGTTTGATGACGATGCTCCGTCCGAGGTCGAGCTGACCGATCAGCCTGCGCCTGAGGAGTTTGACGAGCTTTACGCCATCGATGGTTCCGCCATGCTCGATGATGACGACGAGTAGCGGTTACGCTCATGTCGTATACGGTGACCGAGGCCGCGGTCGTCTTTCCCGATAAGAAGGCGGCCTCCTCGTTCTCGAGCGGGTATGCGTCCAAAAAGCCTTGCGCACATATCGATTGTGAGCTTGAGGGCGGTTTTGAGCGGTCCATTTGGATTCCCGTGCGGGTCGCGCGCCTGTATGTCAAAAATCGCCCCGATCTGCCCTGCGATTGGGATAACTTTCGTGAGGCGGTGCAGCTCATCGAGCGTAAATGTGCGCTTACCATGGTGACCGAGATGTTATCGCGTCGCGACCATGCGACGGGTGAGGTCTGTGACAAGCTTGCTCGCTACGGCTTTCACCAGCCCGCGATCGATTTCGCCGTCGAGCGCGCCACCGAGTATCACTTTTTAGACGAGAACCGCTTTTGCTCGTACTTTATCGAGGAGCGCAAGCGGCGCGGTTGGGGACAGCGCAAAATCGAGACCGAGCTCAAGCGCCGTCATGTCGTGCTCGATGACATTCCCGGTTATCCCGAGGATTATTTTGCCGTCGAAGACGATTTGGCGCGTGCGTCAGCCCTGCTCGCCAAGCGGCGTGTTCCAGAGACGCGCGGATTCGAAAAACTGGTTCGGTTTTTGATGGGCAAAGGCTTCTCGTATCAAATCGCCGCCGATGCCGTTAAGGCACGTCTCGATGCCGAACGCGAGGAATGTGCGGTTTAGGCGTATGCGTTTTGTGGCCCTGCCGTTCACCGCGTTTTAGCCGCCGTGCCGGGGCCATTTATTTGACAGTTGTTGTGGTTCAACGTACGATAAACACTGTCATTTGCTTTGTGATATGTGCTCATCTGTGATGAGTTTGTTTATATGTTTATCTGTATCCGACCCGCATAAGCTGCGCCCATATAACTCAAATGTCGAGAGCCGTTC
>CAJLCM010000097.1:0-4746 GCA_905205145.1 uncultured Collinsella sp. | reverse complement strand
TTCCACGCGGCGAACAGGCCCAGCGCAAAGGAGATCAGCAGGGCAAGGCCGCTCCTTTTGATAGAAACCCAAAACGGACGGTAGTCGATGCCGCCAAAAAACGTCTGGGCGCACTCCGCCAGCGAAGGTGGCTCCGTCGTCGAGACGCTCGCATACGGCACTAAGGCGGCGTTGTCGCTCCACAGGGCTCCGCCACCCAGATCAAGCTCGGCGTTCGCGGCCTCGGCGGCATTCACCACCGTGTAGCAATCGGCGTCTTCGCCCTTCACCTTAAACTGATAGCGATAATCGCCCTGCACAAGTTCGTTGTCCGAGGTAAACACCCACTCAAGCCTGGAGTCCTCCAGCAGCGCTCCGCCCATGGAGTGAGACTTATCGAGCCCCGTGAGCATCTTCTTAAGCGCCTTTTGGTCAGAGGCGTTTGTAATGTCGAGCCCCGCGTCCTTAGCGGCGTGTGCATCAACCCACACCACGATGTTCGAAGGCGTCGTCACCGTCACAAGCGTCGTCTTTTTGTAGATGGGAAATCGATAGCCCTCGGGCTGACCTGCAAACGAGCGTGCCGTGCCCTTGGCATTGCGCTCAAACGCGTTGAGGCCAAACTCGACGCCATCGATAAGCGCGGAGTCCTCGGTCGCCTGGCACCCATCGGCGGTGGTAAAGAGAGCCTCGGCACAGGCAGCCCCAGGCAGCGAGGTAAACGCAAAGAGAACCGCTGCCAGCGCGGCGAGCAGGCGAATCGTTTTCCTTGACACGGGCGACTCCTCAAACACAGGGCAACGGCGCGCAGGCACGCCGGTTCAATCAAAAAGGACAGGCGATCGCAAGAACGCCCGCCCTCAAGAATATCGTTATACAGTGCCCTTTCGCACTACTCGGAAAGCTCAAAGCCGTACTTGGCCCAAATCTTCTGGGCTTTCTTGTTGGTCAGGCAGAAGTCGATGAACGCCTTGGCCTCGTCGGCATGCTCGGAGCTATCGGCGACAGCGCCGGGATACACGATGGGCTTGTGCGAGTCCTCGGGGCACACGAAGGCCTCCTCGATGCCGTCGTAGCGGAAGATATCGGAGCTGTAGACAAAACCCGCCACGCAGTCGCCTGTAGAGACGTAAGACGCAGCGGTGCCGACCTTGTCG
Source organism: uncultured Collinsella sp. (assembly GCA_905205145.1). GTDB lineage: Bacteria > Actinomycetota > Coriobacteriia > Coriobacteriales > Coriobacteriaceae > Collinsella. The sequence goes on along the minus strand of CAJLCM010000097.1, from coordinate 3,610 downwards.
GCCAGGGCTACCTTGTCGGCGAGCTCGGGCGCGTACTCGCCGTCGTCGCCCTCGGTACCGGTATAGAGGCCCACGGAAGCCAGCGCCTGGTTGGCGTACTTGCCGGCGGGGACGGTCTTGGCGTCGCCGATGGCAATCTTACCGTCCAGATTCGCGACGTCGGCGATGGCCTCGACCTTAGTATCGGAGCCCTCGGCGCGAATGATCACGAGATCGTTGACGAACATGTCCTCGCGGGTGTCGGTGTCGACGAGCTCGGCGGTCTCAGCGTCATCCATGGTGCCCTTGGAAGCGGTGATGAGCACGTCGACCGTGGCGCCGGCCTTCATCTGCTCGACGAGGTCGCCGGAGGCCTTAAACTGCGTGTCGGCAAAGGTGGTGCCGGTTTGGTCGGTGTAGAGCTCCTGAACCTCGGGCAGGGCCTTCTCGAGGGAGTTAGCGGCAAAGACCTGCAGCTCGACGGTTTCCTTCTTGGAAGAGGCCTTGGCGGAGCCGACATCGGATCCGGCCGGCTCGGACGTCTTGCTGCCCGAACAGCCGGCAAGACCAAGGCCGGCAGCGGCGACAGCAGAAAGCGAAACGAATCCGCGGCGAGAAACCATATCGAACATGTTCAACCCTTTCGAACGCTATGCCCGGGCACCCCGCCTCGGGCTTTAATCTGCAATCAGATTATACTTCTGCGCGAATAATGATAGTGAGATATTATTCTCGTCAGAGAATATAGTTTCAAGTTACCGTGCACCTCGGCGTCGATTCGGCGGAAAACAAAGGCGGAGCAGCCGTTCAGGTCGCCCCGCCGCAGGTAAACCGCTTAGTTGGTATGTCCGCCGCCCGCCGTCATCTGAGCCGCATGCTCCAGCTGATCTGTTATGGCCTCCCAGCTTTCGCGGGCGGCCTTCGTAGAACCGGGAAAGTTTACGACAAGTGTATGACCTCGTTGCATGCAAATAGCGCGCGAGAGCATGGCGCGGCGCGTCTTGGTCATGGAGTAGGCACGAATTGCCTCGGCAATACCCGGCACATCGCGGTCGCAGACGGAACGCGTCGCCTCGGGCGTTACATCGCGCATCGAAAGCCCCGTGCCGCCGCAGGTGAGCACGACATTGGCGTGGCACTCATCGGCGGCTTCCATAATGGCATCACCGATCTCGCTGACGTCGTCGCGCACGACCACATGTGAGGCGACCGTCCAGCCCTGTGCCTCGATAAGTTCCTCGAGTGCGGCTCCGGCCTCATCCTGCAAAAGATCGCGTGTGTCCGAGCACGTCACGATCGATATCTTCAGCTCCATAGCATTCCCCCTACAACACGGCGCCCTCGGGCAGGTCGACGCGAACAACGTCCACGGCATCTCCCGCCTTGAGCTCGCACGGTCCTTCGTCAATACGCAGCAGGCAGTTCGCACGCTGCATAGTTCCAAGCAGCGCCGAATTCTGTGTCTTAGCCTCGGTCAACAACAACTCACCGGTCTCGGGGTCGCGCAAAACCGTGGCGCGATCGAAGAAGCGGCGATGCTGTCGCTTTTTCACGCCGTGCGTGAGCGTCGCCTGCTGCACGGGACGCGCAACCTCGGCAAAACCGCGCATCTTGCGAATCGCCGGACGGGCAAGCATCTCAAAGCCCACATACGCCGCGGCCGGGTTGCCCGAAAGCCCCAGGTAGGGCTTACCCCCGAGCAAGCCAAACGTGATGGCCTTGCCCGGACGCATCGAGATGCGGTCAAACAGCACCTCGCCCTCACGCCGGACGAGCGCCGTCACATAGTCGTAATCGCCCGCCGAGGCGCCACCGCTCGTAATGACAAAGTCGCACTCCTGCACGGCACGATGCACCAGCTCGGCGATCGCTTGCTCATCATCGGGCGCAATGCCGTAGAACACGGGCTCCGCGCCGGCATCGAGTGCTTCGGCCATCAACGCCGACGAGTTGGAATCGCGAATCTGCCCGCGCGCCGGCAGCTCACCCGGCGCGACCAGCTCCGTGCCCAGCGAGATAATGCCCACGCGCGGAGCGGCATGCACCTTCACGTTCGCATACCCGGCGCTCGCCAGCAGGCCGGCGCCCGCCGGAGCCACAACCTCGCCGGCGCGCATCACGACGTCGCCGGCATGAGCTTCCTCAGCAGCCGAGCGAACGTTCTCCCCCACCTTGGCCGGCGCCGAGAACCTCACACGCGAGCCCTCGTTGCCGTCACCGTCGAGCACATCAACGATCTCATACTTCACCACGGCATCGGCACCTTCGGGTACCGGCGCGCCCGTCATGATGCGGACCGTCTCGCCCGCGCCGATTGCGCCCTCAAACACATGGCCCGCGGCCTCGTGTCCGATAACGTCGAGCGTCACCGGCGCCTCGCCAGATGCCTGCGCCAAGTCCGCCGAGCGCACGGCATATCCGTCCATAGCGCTGTTGGCAAACGGCGAGATGTCGATATCGGCCACCGCGTCCTCGGCCAAGGGAAAACCAGCCGCCTGCCACACGGGAATCTCGATGAGATCCGTCGGAGCAACGTGCGACAAAACAATCGACTGCGCATCCTCCAACGGTATGAGTTTCTCTGCCATATGCACCTCTTAATGCCACGGCGCACAACAGGGGCGCCAATTCTTTATGCTTGTCTCAGTATAATCCCCCGACGCACGACCGCGACTCGGCCTGTACCCGCAAATACACCTGTCGGTTGCAGGCCGCGAAACAGAATGGAAACCAACCCACCGGCTCGTCGCGTTTACCGCGTTTTATAATTGCTTGCGTTGCAACCTAAAAGAGGAACGTATGGCTCATAACGACAAACCCGAAAGCGCAAACAAAGCGCAGGATCATTTCCAGCCGCCCGACGACGGCGGTTTTTTCTCCCTTAATGACGTCATCACGGCAGGCAGGCATCAACTTACCCGCTCCGAGCATCTCTTGGCTGCCGACACGCGCCGCAACGCCCGCAACCTACTAGCGAGCACTAAGTTGCTCGTACTCGTCGTCACCGTCTCGCTCGCCATGGGCGTTGCCGCTTGGGCGTTTTTGGCCTCATTAAATATCGCGACCGACTATCGCGAGCACCATGCGTGGATTTACGCGCTGCTTCCCGTTGTGGGCGTTGCCACCGCATGGGTGTACAAAAACCACGGTCTCGCCGCCAAGCGTGGCAACAACCTGGTCATCGACTCCGCTCTGGGCACACGCCTCATCCATATGCGCATGGCCATCCTCACCTTCGTCTGCTCCACGCTCACGCACCTCACCGGCGGCTCGGCCGGTCGCGAGGGAGCTGCGGTGCAGATTGGCGGCACCATCGCCAGCAACATCTCGAGCCTCGCCCACCTCAAAAAGCATGACCACCACGACCTCATGCTCGCCGGCATCTCATCGGCCTTTGGCGCCGTATTCGGTTCGCCCCTTGCCGGAGCTTTCTTTGGCATGGAGATGTGCTTTATCGGCAAGATCGACTACACCGCGGGCATCTACTGCCTGGTCGCCTCGTTTACCGGCTACTTTACATCACTCGCCCTGGGCACCGAGTACGAAGCGAATGTCATCGCCAGCGTTCCCGGCATGACGCCGCGGACGGTTGCCATCGTTGTTATCAGCGCCATTATCTTCGGTCTGACGG
>CAJLCM010000096.1:0-4879 GCA_905205145.1 uncultured Collinsella sp. | reverse complement strand
CCGTTTTCGCTGAGCGACGAGCAGGAGGCCGCATTCCAAGACATCCTGCATGACCTGTGTGATGGCTTGCCTGTTATGAACCGTCTGCTGCTGGGCGATGTCGGTACCGGTAAGACCGCCGTTGCCGCCTGCGCGCTAGCTGTGGCTGCCGATAGCGGCACGCAGGCCTGCGTTATGGCGCCCACGGGCGTGCTGGCGCGCCAATATGCCGATAAGACCGGCCCTCTGCTCTCGCAGGCCGGCATGTCCTGGGCGCTTCTGACGGGTGCCACGCCGGCCGCAGAGCGCGAGCGCATCCATGCACAGCTGGAATCAGGCGAGCTCGACGTCCTCTTTGGAACCCACGCGGTCCTTTCGGATAACGTTGCGTTCAAGCATCTGTCGCTCGTGGTCATCGATGAGCAGCACCGGTTTGGCGTCGGCCAACGCAACGCCCTGCGCGCGAAGGGCCCCGGTGCCGATCTGCTCGTTATGACGGCAACGCCCATCCCGCGTACGCTGGCGCTTTCGGTCTACGGCGATCTGGACACGAGTATCATCCGTCATCGGCCTGTCCCCGGCGCTGGCGTGACGACACGCGTGCTCACCGAGTCGAGCCGTGACCTCGCCTATGGCGTCATCCGCGAGGCGCATGAAAAGGGTCAGCAGGCCTACGTGATTTGCCCACTCGTGGAGCCGAGTGACTCGGCCGATGAGCTGGAAGACGTGCCCGGTATTGCCCGCGACGATGAGGGCCGCGTAACCGTACCCGTGCCGCTGCACGATACGGCGACCGAGCTCGATCGCCTGCGTCTGGCGTTGCCGGGGCTTACCGTCGAGCGCCTTCACGGCCGCATGCCGGCGGGGGAGAAGGACCAGGTTATCGATGCCTTCAAGCGTGGCGAGATTGACGTGCTCGTCTCGACTACGGTGGTCGAGGTGGGCGTCGATGTGCCTAACGCCACCGTCATGGTCATCGAGAACGGCGAGCGCTTTGGATTGGCTGCCCTGCACCAGCTGCGCGGCCGCGTGGGCCGTGGCAGTGTGTCGGGCACGTGCCTGGTCATGACGCACTCCAAGGGCAACGGCGGCGCGTCCGCAGCACAAGATCGCCTGCAATCGCTCGAAAAAACCGCGGATGGCTTTACGCTCGCCCAGATGGACCTGCGTCTGCGTCACGAGGGCGAAATCCTGGGTTATCGCCAGCATGGCGGTGTGACTCTGCGCTTTGTCGACCTGGATGCCGACGAGGAACTAATCGAGTGGGCCCATTTGGACGCGGTCGAGCTCTTGCGGTATGCTTGCACCCTTGACTCCGTGGCGACGCGCCCCCTGCGCGATGCGGTCGCCATGCGATATCGACATATTTTTAAGGAGGTCAGCGGAGGATGAGAATCATCGGCGGCGAATGGCGCGGTCGTAAGATCGAGGAGCCCCGTGGTCGCGATGTCACCCGCCCCACGACTGATCGCGTGCGTGAGGCGTGCGCATCTATGGTCATGTCGGCATTCGACTTCGATCTGGACGAGGTCCGCGTGCTGGACGCCTTTGGCGGCTCCGGCGCCTTAGGGTTAGAGATGCTCTCTCGTGGGGCCCGCTCGCTCACGACGTTTGAGATCGATCGCAACGCCGCGCGGCTCATTAGCAAGAATATCGAGTCGCTCTGCCGTGACCGTGCGCGTTGGCGCGTGGTCACGGGCGACATGCTGGTGAGTGCCTCGCGCGGTCGTGTACCAGGCGGCCCCTTTGATCTGGTCCTGCTCGACCCGCCCTATGCTTTTGGTGCCGAGCCGGTCGAGGAGCTGCTGCAGGACCTGGCTCAGCAGGGTATGCTTGCGTCTGGCGCTTACGCCCTGTTTGAGCATGCCGCCGCCGATGCGGGCGCGCATCCGGCAGGCTTTGAGACTGTACGTGAGAAGCGCTACGGCATTACCTCGGTCGACCTGCTCCGTTGGGTCGGCGATAGCAAGGACGGCGGCACTGATGCTAACGAAAATGACGAGGCAGTATCCCCGGAGGACGCCCATGAGTGACACTATTAATCGCGTGATCGTCCCGGGCACCTTCGATCCCATCACGTTTGGCCATATCGATGTGATCCGCCGCGCCCGCCGCATCTTTCCCAGCGTGATCGTCGCCGTGGCCGAGTCGCAGGGTAAAAACGGTGTGGGCACCACGTTTATGCTCGATGAGCGCGTGGCGCTGGCCCGCGAGGCGCTCGGTGATATCGACGGCGTCGAGGTCCTGCCCTTTACCGGCCTCTTGGTCGACTTCGCTCGTGAGCAGGGGGCGGGGGCCGTGGTCAAGGGTCTGCGCGCCATGACCGACTTTGAGTATGAGCTGCAGCAGGCCGACCTTAACTATCGCCTGGATAGCGAGCTGGAGTCCATCTTTGTCATGAGTGCGCCTCAGTACGGCTATATCTCGAGCTCGGTCGTTCGCCAGATCGCCTCGCTCGGCAGTGACGTATCGACGTTTGTCCCGTCCAACGTGGTCGAAGCGCTCAAACATCGCTTTTCGTGACGTTTCTTATTGCCTGGTGGCATGTGGTAAACTAGCACGATGATATGTTACCTATGAAAGGAGACCGGATGCCGGGCGAGAATTTTCCTGGCGATAGGATCGTCAGCTTGGTCGATGAGCTCGAAGGGCTGATCGAGGAAGCCAAGACGCCTTTCGGCAAGAACGCTCAGTTCAAGGTCATCGACGCCGACGTGTTCTTCAACATCCTCGACGAGATCCGCATGAGCTATCCCGAGGAGTGGCAGAAGTCCCGCCGTATCCTTAAGGAGCGCGAGGAGCTTATGGCTTCCGCCGCCGCTCAGGCCGATTCCATCATCGCCGACGCTCAGCAGCAGGCCCTCACCATTGCCGGTGAGCAGGAGATCGTCCGCCTTGCGCAGCAGCAGGCCGACGACATCCGCGATCGTGCCCAGCAGTACGAGCGCGAGACGCGTTATGCTGCCGAGGACTACGCAGAGCAGGTCTTTACGCACCTGGAGGAGAACCTCAAGAGCCTGACCGGCACCGTTACCCGTTGCCGCCAGCAGCTCAACGAGGGTGCCGCCCAGCAGAATGGTCAGTGGTAATGGCTGAGTTCCCGAGCGTTACCGTCGATCTTTCCGAGCAGCTCGAGTTTCCTGGAGATTCGTTTCCGCTGACCGGTAAGGTCGATGTCGCCACCTACACGGTGGGCGAGAAGGAGTACCAGCTACAGGACGGCATCGACTACGACGTTGTCTTTACCAATGCCGGTACCGGTGTCTTGCTCACGGGCATGGTCCGCGCGCACGCCACCGGTGAGTGCGACCGTTGCCTGGAGCCCGCCTCGTTTGATATCGCCGGAGAGATCGAGGAGTTCTACCTCTTTGAGGAGCCCGAGGATCCCGAGGCCTACGAGGACGGCTACGAGCTCCTGGGTGAGGACCGCATCGTCGATCTGGGTGAGCCCATCAATGACGCGGTCGTTATGGACACGCCGTTTGTGGTGCTCTGCAAGCCCGATTGCCGTGGTCTGTGCCCCACCTGCGGTTGCAATCTCAACGTCGAGCAATGCGATTGCGCCGCCCAGGCAGAGGCAGAATGGGCCGCTGCCACGGAAAATCCATTTGCAGCATTGAAGAATCTCAAGCTCGATGAGTAAAACTGTGGTAGTATCGCTACTTGCGCGTAATCGCCACACTGGATAGTTCATAAGGAAGGTCACTATGCCCGTACCTAAACAAAAGCAGGGTCGTATCCGCACTCACACCCGTCGTTCCGCCAACATGAAGATCTCGGCTGCGGCTCAGTCCACGTGCCCCCGTTGCGGCGCTGTCAAGCTTCCGCACCACGTGTGCCCCAGCTGCGGTTTCTACAAGGACCGCGAGGTTATCGTTACCGAGTAACGGTATACTCTGGATGCGATGCCGTTCCAAATGGAACCACAATGGCCGGCTCAGTGAGTCGGCCATTTTTGTATAAGGAGCATGTATATGAGTAACGTTCGCGTTTGTGTAGACGTTGTGGGCGGAGACGAGAAACCTCAGGTTGTTCTCGATGGTATCGAGGCTGCGCTTGCCGCCGATCCCGATATCGAGGTCTTGGCAGCTGGCCCCGCCGAAATCGTCAATCCCTTTGCAGCTTCCCATGCACGTGTTGAGGCCCTTGAGGCACCTGACGTTATCGCCATGGATGACGATCCCATTCGCGCCGTGATGACCAAGCGTAAGTCGTCGATCGTGCTTTCTTGCCGCGCCATTAAGAAGGGCAACGCGGATGCGTTCTTCTCCGCCGGCTCGACCGGTGCCATGACCGCCGCTGCCACCGCCTACGTGACGCCGTTTAGGTATCAGGCCGAAGGCAAGAAGCAGCCGGTGCGCCCCTGTCTGACCAATGCACTGCCCAATCGCGCCGGCGGTCTGACGGTGCTGTGCGACATGGGTGCCAACCCCGATGTCGAGGTTGACGATATGGTGCGTTTTGCCCAGATGGGCAGCGCCTATGCCCGCGTCGTCCTGGGCATCGAGCATCCTCGCGTGGGCCTGCTCGCCAACGGCACCGAGGACGAGAAGGGCTCCAACTTTACCAAGGCCTGTTTCCCTGCTATGAAGGCCGCCGTTCCCGGCTTTGTTGGTAACTGCGAGGGCACCGACCTCACCTCAGGTAACTTCGATGTCATCGTTGCCGATGGCATGTCGGGCAATATTGCGCTCAAGGCCACCGAGGGCGCTGCCAAGTTTTTGCTGCAGGAGCTCAAGGGCGCCTTTATGGCCTCGCTCGGCACCAAGATCGCCGCGCTGCTCATTAAAAAGCAGATGCGCGAGATTAAGGCCAAGCTCTCTGGCGACGCCAAGGGCGGCGCGATTCTTCTGGGCCTGCGCGGCGTGGTCCTGATCGGCCATGGTGCCACCTCAGTCGA
>CAJLCM010000095.1:0-4943 GCA_905205145.1 uncultured Collinsella sp. | reverse complement strand
TACGAGATGCTACCGTGACTGGAGTTCAGACGTGTGCTCTTCCGATCTCTATCGTCGACCTAGCGACCCAGGAGCTCCATCCGCTGGCCAAGCGTGCGAAGGACATCGCCGCCGCCTCTGTATACGTTCTTTCCATCACCGCCGCGATTGTGGGCGTGCTGGTATTTGCCCGCGCGCTCGGCTTTATTTAGAAAGGGATTCCCATGTCCGACAATATGCAGCCTACCGATGAAGTTTTGGATGACGAGGTCCTGGATGCGGTGGATACCGAGGAGCTCGAGGATGTCGAGGAGTTCGACCCGTTTGAGGGCATGAGCGACGAGGAGCTCGACGCCCTGTGCGACGAGGGCGACAGCCTCGCGGGCTTTGGTGACGTGGAGCCCGGTTTCCGCAGCGGTTTTGTGGCCCTGGTCGGTCGTCCCAACGCCGGCAAGTCCACGCTGCTTAATGCCTGCTATGGCAAAAAGGTCGCCATCACCTCGCCGGTGGCCCAGACGACTCGCCGCCGCATGCGCGCCGTCGTCAACCGTCCCGGCTACCAGCTGGTCTTTGTCGATACTCCGGGTATCCACAAACCCAAGGACGGCCTGGGGTCCGAGCTCAACAAGAGCGCGCTGTTCGAGCTGAACGATGTCGATGTCGTCGCGTTTTTGATTGATGCCACCAAGCCGATCGGCAGGGGAGACGCCTGGGTTGCCGAGCGCGTCAGATGCTCCCGTTCCAAGAAGGTCCTGGTGCTCACCAAGGCCGATGAGGCCGATCCCGCCCAGGTTATGGAACAGCTCAAGGCCGCCCACGAGCTCATGGAATATGACGACGAGATCGTGACGTCGTCGGTCAAGAACTTCAACGTCGATGCCTTTATCGAGACCGTTGCGCACTTTTTGCCCGAGGGTCCGCGTTGGTTCCCCGAGGATATGGGTACCGACGCTTCCGATGAGACGCTCGTTGCCGAGTTTGTGCGCGAGAAGGTCTTGCGCCGCACCCGTGATGAGATCCCGCACTCCGTTGGCGTGATCTGCGATGCGCTCGAGCAGACCAAGAAGGTGCTGCGCGTGCACGCCACCATTTACGTCGAGCGCGAGGGCCAAAAGGGCATCATCATCGGCAAAGGCGGCGAGATGATCAAGCATATCGGTATCGACGCCCGTCGCGATCTTGAGCGCATCTTTGGCACGCAGGTCTTTTTGGAGCTGGACGTGAAGGTCAAGTCCGGCTGGCGCGACGACGAGGCCCAGATTCGCCGCTTTGGCTATAACGCCGAGGACTAAGGACGCGCGGCGCGCATGGCAGGCTCCCGGACATATCGCACGAAAGTGCTCGTGCTCGATAAGACTAAGCTCAAAGAGACCGACCTGATCTTGACGATGCTTGACGAGCGGGGACGGCAGGTTCGTGCAGTGGCAAAGGGCGCCCGCAAACCCGGCGGACGCCTGGCTGCGCGCTGCGAGCTGTTCTGTACGGTCGATATGCTGCTCGCACATGGACGGTCACTCGACGTGGTTTCTCAGGCCGAGCTTATGGAGGCGCCGCTCGGCGCTGCGCCCGATTACGAGACGACCTGCGCCGCAAGCGCGATCGCCGAGGTCGCGCGCGTGTGCTCGTTCGAGGACGCCGAGGACCCGTTTGCCTTTGCCATAACGCAGCGAGCGCTTGCCCTGGTGGGCAGCGGGCTTGATACGGCACATATGGACCTACTTGTGGCGGCATATGTCTTTAAGCTGCTATCGCACGTTGGCTATCGTCCCGATTTTTCGGCCTGTGTGCTGTGCGGAGACCCCATGCTGTCGTATTTTTCAGCCCAGGCGGGCGGTCTCATGTGCGGGTCGTGCGCGTCGAGCGTTCCAGGTGCCGAACTGGTGTCGACCGGTGAGACCGCATGGCTGCGCGCCCTCATGTCCATGACCTTCGATGCGCTTATGGCCGAGAAAATCGACCCGCATACGGCGGCGTTCTTGCTCGGGCTTTCGCATGTGTGGGCGGCGACGCATACCGACCAGCGCCTCCGTGCGATGGAATTCATGTTGGGTCGGTGATGATGCGCAGGCGCGGGCTGCTTGTGGTAACATACCGACCTGTTGGTACCTCGACCTTGGTTGCTCGCTCCACCGGCGGCTTCCCAGTCCGAGGCGAATCGAGTCGCCCGATGGCGACGTAAAACGAAAGGTGAAACAATGACTGTTTCCAAAGAGCGCAAGGCGGAGCTGACTGCCCAGTTCGGTAACACCCCGGTCGACACCGGCAACCCCAAGGTTCAGGTCGCCATCCTGTCCGAGCGCATCAAGGAGCTGACCGAGCACATGAAGTCCCACCAGAAGGACTTCCACACCCGTCGTGGCCTGCTCATGCTCGTCGGCCGTCGTCGTCGTCTTCTCTCCTACATCAAGAAGAACGACATCGTCGAGTACCGTGAGCTCATCAAGGCTCTGGGCATCCGCGACAACATCCAGTAGGATTTGTACATGCTAAGAGCGTCCTGCGCAGCGGGGCGCTCTTTTTGTGTAAGGGCGCGAACAATCACGCTCTGAAGCGTGGCGGGGGCAGGGGGCCCGCGTCACATGAGAAGCCCGCAGACAAGGGGTCTGCGGGGTTAAGGAGAACAATGACACTCGTATCCAAGACCTTTGAGCTGTACGGCAAGACCTACACCTTTGAGTCGGGCGAGCTTGCCAAGCAGGCCACCGGCGCCTGCCTGGTCAAGCAGGGCGACACCACGATGCTCGACACCGTGGTCGTCTCCAAGGAGCGCAAGAACTACGACTTCTTCCCGCTGACCGTCGACTTCAACGAGAAGATGTACGCAGCCGGCCGCATCCCGGGTGGCTACCTCAAGCGTGAGGGCCGTCCCAGCGAGAAGGCCACGCTCACGGCCCGCATGATCGATCGCCCGATTCGCCCGAGCTTCCCGGATGGCTTCCGCAACGAGGTGCACATCGTCGCCACCTCGCTCGTCGCCGACCAGGTCAACCCCTTCGATGTCATCAACGTCATGGGTGCATCCCTGGCCATGACGCTTGGCGGCGTGCCCTTCGAGGGCCCGCTTGCCTGCGTGCGCATCGGCCGTAACGTGGAGACAGGCGAGTTTATCGTCAACCCCACCTACGAGGAGCGCGAGAACTCGGATCTGGACCTGGAGCTGGGCGGATCCGCCGACTTCATCTCGATGGTCGAGGCCGGCGCCGAGGAGATCTCCGAGGACGACATGCTCGCCGCCATGAAGTTTGGCCAGGAGGCCCTTGCCGCTTTTTGCCAGGCTCAGGACGAGTTCGTCGCCGAGTGGGAGCAGGTCAACGGCCCCATCGTCAAGAAGGAGTACCCGCTCGACCAGCCCGTCGAGGAGGTCCAGGAGCGCATCTTCGCCCACTACGACGAGATGGCAGCCGCCCTTCGTGACGCCGACAAGCTCTCCCGTATCGGTAAGGTCGAGGCTCTGAAGGAGTCCATCCGCGCCGAGTTCACCGAGGAGGAGCAGGCCGCTTGGGAGCGCGAGATCCCCGTGGCGCTCAAGAAGCTCGAGAAGAAGGCCATGCGCACCATGGTCGTCGAGACCGGTGAGCGTGTCGACGGCCGTGCCGCCGATGAGATCCGCCCCATCATGGTGAAGGACAACTACCTGCCGCTCGTTCACGGCTCCGGCCTGTTCCAGCGTGGCCAGACCCAGGTGCTCTCGGTTCTTTCGCTCGGCATGCTCAACGAGGGCCAGCGTCTGGATACCATCGAGCCTACCGAGGGCAAGCGCTACATGCATCACTACAACTTCCCGCCGTTCTGCACCGGCGAGACTGGCCGCATGGGCAGCCCCAAGCGCCGCGAGATCGGCCACGGCAACCTTGCTGAGCGCGCTCTGCTTCCGGTGCTCCCCGACGAGAACGAGTTCCCCTACGCCATCCGCGTCGTCTCCGAGGTCATGGAGTCCAACGGCTCCTCTTCGATGGCTTCGACCTGCGGCTCCACGCTCGCCCTTATGGACGGCGGCGTGCCCATTAAGCGCCCGGTCTCCGGTATCGCCATGGGCCTGATCCAGGAGGAGGGCAAGACCGTGGTCCTGTCCGACATCCAGGGTCTCGAGGACTTCCTGGGCGACATGGACTTTAAGGTCACCGGCACCACCGAGGGCATCACCGCCCTGCAGATGGACAACAAGGCTACCGGCCTCACCTTCGACATCCTGGCCCGCGCCCTGCAGCAGGCCAAGGAGGGTCGCGCTTTCATCCTGCAGAAGATGCTCGATGTGATCCCCGAGCCGCGCCACACCACGCGCAGCACCGCCCCGCGCATCGTCTCCATCCAGGTTCCGACCGACAAGATCCGCGACGTCATCGGTTCCGGCGGTAAGGTCATCCGCGGTATCCAGGACGAGACCGGCGCCTCGGTCGACATCCAGGAGGACGGCACCGTCTTTGTCGGCGGCACCGGCGAGTCTGTCGACCAGGCCGTCGAGCGTATCAAGCTCATTATCAAGGTTCCCGAGCCGGGCGAGGAGTACACCGGTCGCGTGGTCTCCATCCAGCCCTTCGGCGCCTTCGTCAACCTGCTGCCCGGTAAGGACGGCCTGCTGCACATCTCCCGCGTCGCCAAGGGCCGCGTGGAGAAGGTCGAGGATGTCCTCAATGTGGGCGACGAGGTCAAGGTCGTCGTCATCGAGGTCGACGATCGCGGCAAGATCTCGCTCGATCGTCTGGATAAGCCCGAGGCCCCGGCTCGCGCCGAGGGTACCTCCGAGGGCGACGGCGAGCACTTTCAGCGTCGTGAGCGTCCGCGTCGTGAGCGCTCCGAGCGCAGCGACCGTCCGCGCCGTCCCGGCGACAACGGAGGCCGCAAGCCTCGCCGTCACCACGACGCCGAGTAACAGCTATACATAAGTAGCTCAACAAGGGCGACTCCGGACAGGGGTCGCCCTTTTGCTATTCCCGGCGGGGTCCGCGGGTAAAGTTTCCTGCTCT
>CAJLCM010000094.1:0-5203 GCA_905205145.1 uncultured Collinsella sp. | reverse complement strand
CTCGCCATCGGCAAGGAGGGCCAGAACGCCCGCCTCGCCGCGCGCCTGACCGGCTGGCACATCGACATCAAGTCCGAGACGCTTGCCGCCGACATCCTCAAGAACGTTCCCGTTCACGAGGAGCCCGCCGCCGACCTGATCGGTGACGAGGAGGACGAGGACGTCCGCCGCTGCGAGTACGTGTCCGAGGACGGCATCCAGTGCCGCAACCAGGCTCGTCCCGGCTCCCGATTCTGCGGTGTCCACGACACCGACGCCTTCGATGATGCGGAGGACCTGATCTAGCGCGCGCTTGCGCAGGGCGGGTCCCGGCGCGTCTCCCACGCTCGTTCAGTCTCTAGGCACCCAAGGTGCCAGAAAGGGTAGGTGAAGTCATATGGCAAAAGTCCGTGTGTCCACCCTGGCCAAAGAGTTCGGCATGACCTCCAAGGAACTGATGGGTCATCTCGCCGATATGAAGATTCCCGCTAAGTCCGCTTCCTCCACCTTGGAGGACGCCTATGTCGCCATGGTCCGCAAGCAGCTCGCCTCGGTGATCGAGGCCCGCGCCCAGGAAGTCGAGGCCGCCAAGCAGGCCGAGGAGCAGGCAGCTGCCGCCGAGGAGGCCGCTCGCGCCGCCGAGGCCGAGCGCGAGCGCATCGCCGCCGAGAAGGCCCGCGAGGAGGAGCGTCGCCAGTTTGCTGCAGCCCAGGCTGCCGAGGAGGCTGCCCGCGCCGAGGCCGAGGCCAAGAAGAAGGCCGAGCAGGAGCGCCTTGCCCGCGAGTAGGAGGAGGCTGCCCGCGAGGCCCAGCGCCTCGCCGTTCCCGCTTCCGACTCCGGTTCGCGTTTCCGTTCGCTGCTCGACCAGATCGCCGCACAGGAGACCGTGCTCAAGGAGAAGAAGGACGCCGAGGACAAGGCCAAGGCCGAGCGCGCCGCCGAGCGCGGTAACCGTCGTGGCGGCAACAACGACCGCCGCGGTGGCCGTCGTAACGATCGCAACGCTTCCGACAACAACTCCGAGCGCAACGCCTCCGAGAGCCGTCCGCACAGCCATCGCACCAACGCCAGCAACAACGTCGCTGCCGGCATGGACTTCCCCAACCCCGACAAGCAGGGCAAGGGCAAGAAGCGCAAGGGCGGTCACAACAACGAAGAGGACCACTACAGCCGCATGGCTCGCGAGGCCGAGGAGTACAGCCGCGAGAAGGTGCTCGAGGAGGCTCGTGCCGCCGTCGAGGAGGCCTCTCGCGAGTCCACCGGTCGCCGCAAGAAGCGCAAGGAGAAGCGCGAGCGCGAGGCTGCCAAGGCTCAGGAGGAGCGCAAGATAGAGGAGGCGCTGGCCCAGGGCGTGAACCCCGAGGACCTCGACGCCATCAAGGTCTCCCAGGGCGTTACCGTTCAGGAGCTTGCCGAGGCGCTCGACGTTCCGGCCAACGACATCATCAAGCGCCTGTTCCTGCTGGGTACTCCGCTCACGATGACGCAGTCCATGTCCGACGACCTTGTCGAGCTCGTTGCCGACGACCTGGGCCGTCAGATCAAGATCATCACCCCCGAGGAGGAGAACACCTTCTCGTTCTACGACGATCCCGCCGACCTCAAGCCGCGCGCCCCGGTCGTCACCGTCATGGGCCACGTCGACCATGGCAAGACGTCGCTGCTCGACGCCATCCGTCACACCGGCGTTGCTGCCGGCGAGGCGGGCGGCATTACGCAGGCCATCGGCGCTTCGCAGGTCATGATCAACGACCGCAAGATCACCTTCATCGATACCCCGGGCCACGCCACCTTTACGGCTATGCGTGCCCGTGGCGCCAAGGTGACCGACATCGTCATTCTGATCGTGGCTGCCGACGACGGCGTCATGCCCCAGACCGTCGAGTCGATCAACCACGCCAAGGCCGCCGGCGTACCCATCGTCGTCGCCGTCAACAAGATCGATAAGCCGGGCGCCAACCCCGACCGTGTGCGTCAGGAGCTCACCGAGTACGGAGTCATCCCCGAGGAGTGGGGCGGACAGAACATGTTCGTCAACATCTCGGCTAAGCAGAAGATCGGTATCGACGACCTTCTGGAGACCGTGCTGCTCCAGGCCGACGTGCTCGAGCTCAAGGCCAACCCGGACACCTTTGCCTCCGGCAACGTCCTCGAGGCCAAGCTCGACAAGGGCCGCGGCTCGGTCGCTACCGTGCTCGTGACCCGCGGTACCCTGCACGTGGGCGATACGCTGGTCGCCGGCCTTACCTACGGCCGCGTCCGCGCCATGCTCGACCCCAAGGGCCGCGCCGTCACCGAGGCCGGTCCCTCCGACGCCGTCGAGATTTTGGGCCTGCAGTCCGTGCCCAACGCCGGCGACGAGTTCCGCGTGTTCGAGGACGAGCGCGAGGCACGCGCCCTGGCCGACGAGCGTTCGCTGAAGGCCCGTATCGAGGAGCAGAGCCGCGTCAAGCACGTCACGCTCGAGAACCTCTTCGAGACCATCGCCGACGCCGAGGTCAAGGAGCTCAACCTGATCATCAAGGCCGACGTCCAGGGTTCCATCGAAGCTCTTCAGGACTCGCTCGACAAGATGGATCAGTCCGAGGTTCGTATCAACACGATCCACTCCGCCGTTGGCGCCATCAACGAGACCGACGTCGTCCTGGCCGACGCCTCCAACGCCATCATCATCGGCTTTGGCGTCCGTCCCGACGGTAAGGCTCGCTCCGCCGCCGAGCGTGAGGGCGTCGAGATCCGTTGCTACGACGTCATCTACAAGTGCCTCGAGGAGCTCGACGCCGCCCGTATCGGCATGCTCAAGCCCACCGAGGTCGAGGTCGCCACGGGTACCGCGACCGTCCTGGACACCTTCAAGGTGCCCAAAGTCGGTATCGCCGCCGGTGTCCGCGTCGAGGAGGGCGAGATCGCCGCGACCGATTCCGTGCGTCTGGTGCGCGACGGCATCGTGGTCTTCAACGGCAAGATCGCCTCGATGCGCCACTACAAGGACGAGGCCAAGAGCCTCAAGAGCGGTTCCGAGGGCGGTATTGGCCTGGAGAACTTCCAGGACATCAAGCCCGGTGACCAGATCGAGGGTTACCGTATCGACCAGGTTGCCCGTACCGAGTAGGGGGTAGCGCTATGAAGCAAACGCAGGCAACCCGCCGACTGGGCGAGCAGCTTCGCGAGAAGCTCGGTTATATCCTGCTCTTTGAGGTTTCCGATCCGCGTCTCGACCTGGTTACTTTGACCGCGGTCGAAGTCGCGGTGGACCGTTCGTTCGCGCGCGTGTACGTGTCGTGCGATGCGAGCCGCTACGACGAGGTCATGGAGGCGCTCGCTAGCGCTAAGGGCCGTATTCGCAGCCTGTTGGCTCGCTCGCTCGATTGGCGTGTTACGCCCGAGCTCGATTTTCGCATCGATCGCTCGACCGATGAGGCCGAGCGCATCACGCGTGCGCTGGAAAACGTTCCCGCCACGCTTGCGATCGAAAAGGACGAGGACGGCTATCCGATAGCGGATGCCGCCCAGGAGGCAGCTTTAGATGACTAATTCCGCCGACCTCGCCTCGTGCGAGTCTGCAGATATTCAGCGACGCATCCTCGAGCTCATCGAGGGTGCGTCCTCCATTGCGATTTCGGGACATACTTCTCCCGATGGCGACGCCTTGGGCTCCGTATTGGGTCTGGGCCTTTCGCTCATGAAGTTTTTCCCCAACAAGGACATTGCGCTGCTGCTGGCAGACGATGACCCGGTTCCGCGTATCTACCGCTTTATGGAAGGCTCCGATCGCCTGGTGCCGGCATCTGCGTACGCCGGCAATCCTGACCTGTTCATCTCGGTGGACGTACCGGTCGTCGAGCGCCTCAATAATTCTGCCGAGGTGCTTCGTCGCTCCAAGCATGTGGTGTGCTTCGATCATCATCCGGCGCGCGAGGAGTTTGCCGAGCTCAGTCTGAGGCGCGTCGATGCCGCGGCCTGCGCCATGATCATCGACCGTTTCTTGGACAATTGCGGCATTGTCGCACGTGACGGCGTCGCGACCTGCTTGCTGTGCGGCTTGGTGACCGACACCGGTCGTTTCCAGTACCAGAACGCCGATGCTGCCGCGTTCCATGCTGCTTCGCGCCTGGTGGCGCATGGCGCCAATCCGGCTCGTGTCGCACTCGAGGTCTATCAGAGCATGCGCGTCGAGTTTTTGCACCTCAAGTCCATTGTCATGGGCCGTATCAAGACGGTCGCGCACGGGCGCGTGGCGTATAGCTATGCCTTCCAGAGCGACCTTGAGGCCTGCGGCGTCACCTCGGATGAATGTGACGGTCTGGTCGATGTGGTGCGTTCGGTGATGGGCGTCGAGGTCTGCCTGTTCTTAAAGGGCATCGACGGCGATACCAAGGTGCGCGGCAACCTGCGCTCCAAGGGCGACCTCGATGTGTCCGAGATTGCTGCCAACTTTGGCGGTGGCGGGCATCATGCCGCCGCCGGCTTTTCCAACAACGGAACAATTCGCGAGACGCTCGCCGTGGCACTTCCCATGCTGGCCGAGCTGGTGGGGGAGGATCCCGCTTCGGTGACCGTCGAGCTTTAACTTTTTGGATGGTACATGGCTCGTCGTACGCCTTCTCAACTGAATATGCTGCTCGCCGTCGATAAGCCGGTGGGCTGCACGTCCCACGATGTGGTCTCGCAATGCCGACGCGCCCTCCATGAGCGGCGCGTCGGGCATGCCGGCACGCTCGACCCTATGGCATCGGGTGTCATGGTAGTGGGCGTGGGCCAGGCTACTCGTCTGCTGGGCATGCTAACCCTCGATACCAAAAGCTATGTCGCCGACATCTCGTTTGGCGCCGAGACCAATACCGATGATGCGGAGGGCGAGGCGGTCCGCACGGTGGCTGTTGCCAACGAGCTCCGCGATCCTGCCTATGCTCGTGAGCGCTTGGCCGCCATGCTGGGCCCGCAGATGCAGGTGCCGCCGGCGTTTTCTGCTATCTCGGTCAATGGCGTTCGCGCCTACAAGTCTGCTCGCGAGGGCAATGCGGTGGACCTACCTCCGCGCCCCGTCGAGGTCTATGCCGCCGACCTGATCGCCGTGGGCGGCGAAGGTGATACGTGTGTGTGGACCGTGGCGTTCTCGGTGAGCAAAGGCACCTATATCCGTGCGCTCGCTCGCGACCTGGGCCGCGCTTGCGAGAGCGCCGCGCGCATTTCCGCGCTGCGCCGCACGGCCTCCGGTGTTGTT
>CAJLCM010000093.1:0-5579 GCA_905205145.1 uncultured Collinsella sp. | reverse complement strand
GCGGCAGCTTGGGCGATGCGATCGCCGAGGCCACATCGCCCTCGACTATCCCCTCGGCAGCCATCCAGCGATAGAGAGATCGGATAGCCGACAGGTGCGCCGCAAGCGTTCGGGGAGCCACCTGCTCACGCGAAAGCTCGGAAAGATAGCGACGAATGGTGCGCACGTCGGCAGCGAAAGCATCGATATCCTCGCGCTCGCACCAAGAAGCAAAGCGCTCCAGCCTCGAGCCATAGGCCGTCACCGTGTTGGGAGAAAGTCCCTCGACACGTGCGATATAGGCGATAAACGAGTCGACGGCATCGTACAGGTCAAAGGCTATGACCGGTCGCCTCCAAACAGATCGGGGCGAGTGGCCAGATAGGCATCAAGGGCCTCAAGCGCACGGTCCGCATAGGCCTGGTAGCGGTCGCGCTTGCTGCGACGCTTACCGTCCTCGAGCGGCGGCACCAGGCCAAAGTTGACATGCATGGGCTGGTAGCCCACGGTGGCAGGATCGGTCGCATAGCCCACGAGCGCGCCCAGGGCGCCCACGCGGGGCAACTCGACGCCCGCGGCACCGATAGCCTCGGCATAGGTGTTGAGCGCCGCGAGCAGACCGGTCGCCACGGCCTCCATGTACCCCTCGGTGCCGGTGATCTGACCGGCCAGGCGCACGCCGGTACCGGGCACGGCAAAGGTGCCATCGAGGACGTGCGGGGCGTCGACAAAGGTATTACGGTGCATGACACCGTAGCGGAAGAACTCAGCGTTCTCCAGGCCCGGCACCATATGGAAGACGCGCTTCTGCTCGCCGAAGGTCAGATTGGTCTGGAAGCCCACCAGGTTATAGGCGGTCTTCTCCTTGTTCTCGGCGCGCAGCTGAATCGCCGCCCAGGGGCGACGTCCGGTACGCGGGTCGGTGAGGCCGACGGGCTTCATGGCGCCAAAGCGAATGGCGTCTTTGCCGGTGCGTGCAACCTCCTCGGCAGGCTGGCAGGCCTGGAACAGATCGCCGCCCTCAAAATCCTTGAGCACCACGCGGTCGGCCGTGGTAAGCGCCTCGATAAAGGCCTCGTACTCCTCCTTGTTGAGCGGAGCGTTGAGATAGTCGCCACTCCCCTGCTCCTCGTAGCGCGACTGTGAGAACAGCACGTCCATATCGAGCGTGGAGGCATCGACGATCGGCGCCGCGGCATCGAAGAACGCAAGGGCGTCGCCACCGACGAGCTTCATGACCTCTTCGCTCAGCGCCGGCGAGCACAAGGGGCCGGCGGCAATGACCACGTGACCCTCGGGAATCTGCGTGACCTCGCCGTGCACGACCTCGATATTGGGACGGGCGGCAACCTCGGCCTCGACAAGCTCGGAAAACTTGACGCGGTCGACCGCCAAGGCACCACCGGCGGGAACAGCGGCGCGATGGGCGCAATCGAGCAGGACTGAACCCATGCGCTGGAGCTCGGCTTTTAGTAGGCCAGCAGCGGAATCTGGACGGGTCGACTTAAACGAATTGGAGCAGACGAGCTCTGCCAGGTGATCAGTATGGTGAGCCGGGGAGCTCACCTGGGGGCGCATCTCGCACAGCCTTACGGCAAACCCGCGGTCTGCCAGCTGGATCGCGCATTCCGAACCCGCCAGACCGCCACCGATAACCGTCACCTGATCGAACTGCATCTGCAAACACCTTTCTAATTGACACGTTTTCCATTGTGACCGAAGGGCGTCTGGGCGTGAAGGGCAAACTTGGAGGGCGCATACCTTCCATCCATCATGCGCTCGATAAGGCCCTCGAGTTCAAGCGAACCCAAGAGTTTGAGTACGCCGACGGCATCGAGCGAGACGAGCGCCGCGATGTCGTCGACCTTGAGCGGAGAGGCGATGAGCGCATGCATCACGGTCTGCTGTGTTGGATCCAGGTCGGCAATGCCGGGAGCATCAGGGCGCGAGTAACGCAGGGTGCCGTAGATGCGTGAGATAGCCATCTCGATAGATTCCTCGTCGATGATGCAGCAGGCACCGTTCGCAATGAGGTAATTCGTGCCACGCGACTCGGGCGATAGGATCGACCCCGGCACGGCAAGAAGTTCGCGCCCCAAATCCATAGCAGCCTCGGCTGTAGAAAACGTCCCGGAAGGCATACCCGCCTCGGATACAAAGAGGGCTTGCGACAGGGCCGCGATCACGCGATTGCGGCGCGGAAAGGCGAACTTGCGCGGACCCATGCCCCACGGAGAGATCGACACGACCGCGCCACCCGTATCAAGCGTGCGCGTAATAAGCCCCGCGCTCGAACGCGGGTAGACCACGTCGGCGCCCGTCCCCAGCACCACGACGTGTTTGCCGCCGGCGTTGACCGCAGCCCAACCCGAGGCCTGGTCACAACCGACCGCGCCGCCCGAAACTACCGTCACTCCCGCTTCAATCGCCACCTTTGCCGCAAGTTCTGCCACGGCAAGACCGTACGGCGAGGCCTTGCGCGCGCCGATGATGGAGAGCGCGGGCGTCGAAAGCACCTCGGGGTTGCCACGCACATAAAGCGTCTGGGGTATATCAGAAAGCTCCAAAACGGTCTCGGGATACAACGCATCGCCTGGATGCAGCTCGAAGGTCCCCTCGGCCATCATTGGTCCCTCCTTCCCTGGTACATCGCCGCCTCGAGCACGTGGTCCTGCGTCACTTGCTCGCTCTCGGCGACATCTGCGATCGTGCGTGCAATGCGAACCAGGCGCACGATGCCACGCCCTGTGAGATGTGTGCGTTTGGACAGACCGAGTACGCATTTCTCGGCAGCATCATCGAGCTCAAAGGTCGAAACGACGCCGTCAATGGACCGCGTCTCGTCATCCTCGGCCTCGGCATCCGCATCGTCCATACGGGATTCGCGCCAAGCGCGAAAGGCGCGACCGCGCACAACGTAGTCACGTAATTCGGCCGACGACATACCCTCCGCACCCTCGATAATCACTTGGGGGTCGGGACGGGTCACATCGATCATCATGTCGATACGGTCGGCCAAAGGACCGCGCAGTTTAGACCGATAGCGCTCGACCATCGCCGCCGAGCAGCGACACGGCACTTCGCGATCTCCCAAAAAGCCGCAGGGGCAGGGATTGCTCGCGGCAAGCAGCTGAAAGCGCGACGGGAAGGTAAAGGCCCCGTCGACGCGTACGATCCTGACGTAGCCGCGTTCGATGGGCTGACGCAATGTCTGCAGCACACCAGTGGGAAACTCGGCAAGCTCGTCCAAAAAGAGCACGCCGCCATGAGCCAGGCTGATCTCACCCGGATGCACCGGGCGCCCGCCGCCAATGAGGCCAGCCGTTGAAATGCTGTGGTGGGGACTGCGGAAGGGCCGGTGCCCCGCCAACAAGCCATCAATGTTCTCACCCAAAACCGAATGGATGCACAGCGCCTCCTGTTGATCCTCAACGGAAAGCTCGGGCAGGATGCCGGTCATACGGCGCGCGAGCATTGTCTTGCCCGATCCCGGGGACCCAATCATGAGCAAGCCGAGTTCTCCTGCCGCCGCAAGCGCCATGCCGCGCTTAGCGACTTCCTGCCCCAGCACGTCGGCATAGTCGAGCTCAGGCTCAAAGGTCGCCTCGACGCCCTCAGAATCCAAGTAGTGCCGCGCGGCATCGCCCATACCATGAGCAAGCTGAGACAAATGATCGATGAATCCACAATCCACGCCCGCGAGTGGCACATGCTGGTCTGACCTGCCGGCGATAAAGGACAGCCCCAAATCACGCGCCAATAACTGAAACGCCACCTCGCCCTTGACAGGAAGCACCGTACCGTCCAAGCCAAGCTCGCCGGCGATAAGACAACGATCGAGGTTGTCGCGGGGAATCTGCCCATCGGCCGCCAATACCGCGATGGCGATGGGCAGATCAAAGCCGCTACCGGTCTTGCGAATATCGCCGGGCGCCAGATTGACCGTAATGCCCGAGCGCGGGATCTCGAACCCGGCGGAGCGCATCGCACAGCGAATACGACCACGTGACTCCATCACCTCCATACTCGGGATGCCGAGCATCTGAATGCCCGGAACGCCGCCAGCAAGCGAGACCTCGACCGTGACGTGAATCGCCTCGACGCCGCGGATGCAGGCCGCGTGAACGGCAAACGTCTCGAACGCCATCACGACACCTGCCAATCGAACGCGTTGTACTGATGCTCGATCTCGGCGATATGCCCGCCGCGAATGGTGACACCCACGGCATCGAAGCGAATCGCCTTGAGAGGATAATGCTCCATGAGATAGCAGCTTGCGATTCGGCGGTAGCGGCGTTGCTTTTGGGCGTCCACGGCCTCCTCGGGAAAGACCCGCGTGTTGCAATCCAGTGCGACACGTCTGGTCTTGACCTCGGCCATCACCACGACATCGTCGAGCTCATCGAGCAGCACCAGATCAGCCTCGCCCTCGGTGCAACGATAACCCTGCTCCAGCAAGGTGTAGCCGCGCTCGTTAAAGTAGTCGATTGCGATCAGCTCGCCCAGCATGCCCAGCTCGCGGGGACTGAGCCCCTTGATAAACTCGGGCGTCATCGCCCCGCAGTCGAGCTCGCCGTTTTCCCAACGCTCCTTGAGCTGCTGCGTCTTGCTCTTTTTGCTTGCGGCACTCATGGGGTCTCCTTTCCCGCACACTGCATTGCCCCGATGATGAGGGCACCTTTCATGCGGGTAAGTACCGGAAGCAAACCAAAAGCTGACCAAATGCCGACAAAAAACGGGCCCTACGCAGCAATGGTGTTGCATACGGCCCGCTACCAGCAGGTTTATAAAACCCCAGGGGTCCCTGTCTCCACAATTGACCTAGAAAAGGCGCTCAGTCTGCAGAAAGTTTCCGCAAAAGCTCACACGGTGCAGCGGACAAAGTCCATGTTTGCGAATGGCCTCGATATGCTCGGGGCTTGCATAGCCCTTCGACTCGGCCAGATGGTACTCGGGATACTCGGCGTCGTACTCGACCATCATCTCGTCACGCGTGACCTTGGCCATGATGGACGCCGCGGCGATGCAGGCAATTTTGGCATCGCCCTTCACCACATCGCGCTCGTTGGGAACGGCGCCCAGAGGGTTACCGTCCATGAGGACGCAGTCGGGTTCGAGCCCCGTATCGGCCACGGCACCCGCAACGGCGGTACGGATAGCGCGGGCCATGCCCATCTCATCGATATCCTTCGGCGCGATATGGCAAAAACCGATCGCCGTCGCCACCTCGGCAATCTTCACTGAGAGCAACTCGCGGCGCGCCGGCGTGAGCTTTTTAGAATCGTTAATACCCCAGACGCGCGGCTCCATAGGAAGGCACACGGCGCACACGGTCAAGGGACCGGCCACCGATCCGCGACCCACCTCGTCGACACCCACGACCACGCCATCCCCACCGAGCTCGTGCATCAGCTCGTACATACCGTTGACGCGCTCGCGCTCGGAAAGTTCCTTGGCATGGCGCTTAAGGGCACGCTCGCAAGCCTTGATCACTTGCTGGCGGGGATCCTCACGATAATGCTCCACGAGGGCGGGAATCTCCTCAGACGTGGCGCTCGCCAGCTCGCCGGCAACCTGCGATGCCGAAACCGAGCTCGTCA
>CAJLCM010000092.1:0-5643 GCA_905205145.1 uncultured Collinsella sp. | reverse complement strand
CCAGAGCATCAAAACAAACCTGCCGCAGAAGACCGACATGGCCACCCGCGTGCAGAAGTTCATCGACTGCCGCTCCAAGGACAAGACCCGTCGCGAGATCTACATCGTAGAGGGCGACTCGGCAGCAGGCGCCATTCGCACGTCGCGCGATGCCGAGTTCCAGGGCGTTATGCCCGTCCGAGGCAAAATCCTCAACTGCCTAAAGGAGGATTATCCGCGCATCTTTAAGTCCGACATCATCATGGACCTCATGCGCGTGCTGGGCTGCGGCGTGGAGATCAAAGACAAGCGCATCAAGAACCTCGGCGCCTTTGACCTAGACAACCTCAACTGGAACAAAGTCATCATCTGTACGGACGCCGACGTCGACGGTTATCACATCCGCACGCTCGTGCTCACCATGCTCTATCGCCTGGTGCCCACGCTCATCGACGAGGGCTACGTGTATATCGCCGAGTCTCCTCTCTACGAGATCAACTGCAAAGAGAAGACCTACTTTGCTTACACCGAGCTCGAGAAGAATGGCATCCTCAAGGAGATTGGCGACCAAAAGTGCTCCATCAACCGCTCCAAGGGTCTTGGTGAAAACGATCCGGACATGATGTGGCTCACCACCATGAACCCCGAGACGCGCCGTCTGATCAAGGTGGAACCCGAGGACGTCACCAAGATGGAAACCATGTTCAACCTGCTGCTGGGCAACGACGAGGCGGGCCGCAAGCGCCACATCTCCGAGCACGGCAAGGAATACCTGGACCAGCTGGACCTGCAGTAGCAGCAAATCGATAACGACGGCCCATAAGAAGTTCAAGAGGAAATCGTGGCAAAGAAGAAGACGAAGAACCAGCCAAAGAAAAAGCAGGTCAACGCCGAGAACGTCATCGGCCTGCACTCCGAAGTCACCGACCAGCCGATCACGCAGACGCTCGAGGTCAACTACATGCCCTACGCCATGAGCGTCAACGTCTCGCGTGCGTTCCCCGAGATCGACGGCTTTAAGCCCTCGCACCGCAAGCTGCTCTATACCATGTACAAGATGGGCTTGCTTAAGGGCGAGCGCCAAAAAAGCGCCAACATCGTAGGCCAGACCATGAAGCTCAACCCGCACGGCGATGCCGCAATCTACGAGACGATGGTGCGCCTGGCCACCGGCAACGAGGCGCTGCTCGCCCCCTTCGTGGAATCGAAGGGCAACTTTGGCAAGTACTATTCAGGCGACCTGAGCTACGCCGCCTCGCGTTATACCGAGGCCAAGCTCTCCCCCATCAGTGCCGAGATCTTCAAGGACATCGACAAGGACCCGGTCGACTTCGTCGACAGCTACGACGGCGCCATGAAGGAGCCGCGCCTGCTGCCCACCACGTTCCCCAACATCCTCGTCTCGGCCAACAAGGGCATCGGCGTCGCCATGGCGTCTGACATCTGCGGTTTCAACCTCAACGAGGTCTGCACCGCCACGATGCACTACCTCAAGGATCCCGATTGCGACCTGCTCGAGTACATGCCCATGCCCGACTTCTCGACCGGCGGTGAGATTATCTACCGCCGCGAGGAGATGGAGAAGATCATCGAGACCGGCCTTGGAAGCTTCCAGATTCGCTCCCGCTGGCGCTGGATTCCCGAGGAGCGCATCATCGAGGTCTACGAGATCCCCTACACCACCAAGACCGATGTCATCATCGAGCGCATCGTCAAGCTCTCCAAGGAGGGCAAGGTCAAGGAAATCGCCGACATCCGCGACGAGACCGACCTTTCGGGCCTGCGCATCGCCATCGACCTTAAGCGCGGCGTCGACCCCGACAAGCTCATGGCCAAGCTCTACCGCTCGACCACGCTGCAAGACTCGTTCTCGTGCAACTTTAACGTGCTCGTTGACGGCTATCCCCGCGTTATGGGTGTGCGCCAGATCCTGCACGAGTGGGTTGCGTGGCGCATTCAGTCCACGCGTCGTCGCATCAACTTTGACCTGGGCAAAAAGTCCGAGCGCCGGCACCTGCTGCACGGCCTTGAGGCGATCCTGCTCGACATCGACAAGGCGATCGCCATCATCCGTGGAACCAAGCTCGAGGCCGAGGTCGTGCCTAACCTTATGCGCGGTTTCGACATCGACGAGACTCAGGCCGAGTTTGTTGCCGAGCTTAAGCTCCGCAACATTAACGAGGAATACATCCTCAACCGCACCAAGGACATCGCTAAACTCGAAGGCGAGATTGCCGAGCTTGAGGAGATTCTCTCCAGCGAGGAAAACATCAAGAAGGTCATCAGTGACGAGCTCGCCGCCGTCAACAAGAAGTATGTGATGCCGCGCCGCACGGGCAGGATTGAGCCCCACGAGGTCATCGAGGTGAGCCTGGAGCCCGAGGTCGAGGAGTACCCGGTTACCATCATGCTCTCGCGCGATGGCTACCTCAAAAAGATGACCGACCGCGTGCTCAAGAAGGCTGCCACGCTCAAGTACAAGGACGGCGATAAGCCCTTTATCGAGTTCCCGTCCTCCAACACGCACGAGCTGCTGGTCTTTACCAACAAGAGCCAGGTGTACAAGTGCAAGGTAGCGCAGTTTGAGGACACCAAGTCGGCCCAGCTGGGTTCGTACCTGCCGACCGATCTTGAGATGGAACCCGACGAGAGCGTCATCTGGGTCATCGACCCCGAGGACTACAGGGCCGACGTGCTGTTTGTCTTTGAGAACGGCCGCGTGGTTCGCGTCGCGCTCTCCGGATACGTCACCAAGACCAACCGCAAGCGCCTCAAGAACGCCATTTACGGCGGCAGCAAACTGCTGTACGCGCAGGTGCTCAAAGAGGATCGCGACATCGCGTTGGTCTCGAGCGACTACCGTCTGATGAACTTCAACACGTCGCTGCTCAAGACCAAGACGACCACCAACACGCAGGGCGTCCAGGCCTTCACGGCAAAGAAGGGCCGCTCGGTCACCACCGTCGGCACGACCGAAGACATCCTCGGCGCCGGCGTCTCCGCCGAGAAGTTCACCGCGCAGAGCCTCCCCTCCGCCGGTGCCCTCATGAAGGAAAACGACATGCCGAGCTTGTTTGACTAGGACGACGGCAGTAGAGCTGGTCCAAGCCACAAACCTACGGGGCCCGGAGCGCAGTAAAAACTGAGTTCCGGGCCCCGCCATTAGACATGCAAGGCAAAGACGACAATGTCAGCAACTACGTATGGCGATCAGCAATCCTTTGGTAACCATCAATCAAGACCGCGCCATTGCTACATAAATCATATGCACCACACCGGGACCGCCTGGACATCCTTGGTAATGAGGTATGGTTCCGGAGCTTGGCAGACAACGTGTCCAAAGCCAATCTCATAGCCAGAAAGGCCTTCAAGACAGGTAAAGTTCTTCACCGCGTCTCTACCCACCGTAGCAGACATCTTTACCTCGACGGGATGTAAGATACGACCCTCTTGGATGAGCAAATCGATTTCGCGCTTCTTTTGATCCCGGTAGAACCATACATCACGAAGGCTCTTCCCCGCATTCATAAAGCTCTTCAAAATTTCCGAGACAACGAACGTCTCAAATATATGCCCCGCCGCGGCCCCGTTGCGCAATTGCTCCGGCGTTATCCATCTCGTAAGATGACAAACAAGGCCCGTGTCCATGAAGAATATCTTTGGGGTCTTGGTCAGACGCTTATCGACATTAGGCCAAAAGGGCTCGACAATCCGAACGATGTTCGACGCCTGCAAAACCGAGAGCCAAGCCTTTACCGTCTTACGGTCGACATCAACGGTGTTTCCAATATCGGTAGCATTCAACAGTTGCCCCGTTCTCGCTGCGCACGCGACCATAAAGCTGTAGAACTTCGCCTCATCCTTCACGTTTACAAGATCGCGAACATCGCGTTCGAGATATGCGGCAACGTAGTCGGAATAATAGGAGTCCCAATCGATATTCTGGTCTTGCAGTTCGGGCATCGAACCCCTATGGATGATGTTCCAAATATTTCCCGAAGACATCTTAGATGCTAAGGAAATCCTTTTGGGGATATACGGACGAGGACTCTGGGAACCGCCAACGAGCTCTCGCAAACTTAGAGAGGGCATCTCCAAGATTCTGATCCTCCCCGCTAAAGATTCGCTCACCCCTTTCATGAGGTGATATGTCTGGGATCCCGTGAGGACGATTCGACCCTTCTCCTCTGATTGATCAACAACCCACTTCACCGGAGAAAAAAGCTCAGGCACGCGCTGAATCTCATCGATGATGATCGGCAGATCATGAGACTCGAAAAACAGGGCGGCATCCTCTTTTGCAAGAAGATAATCCCGTGGGTTCTCCATCGAAACATAGTCGAATCGGTCGCCCAGATGTTGCTTGAGAACCGTCGTCTTCCCAACTTGGCGCGCCCCGGTCACCAGGACAACTTTTCCCTGCCCCAGCATCGAATCTATCGTCTGTTCAATTTCGCGCTCGATGTACATAGAATCGCCTCCTGTTCGGAGTTCATTATCTCGCACAAACCTAAATCGGTCAAAATCGGGAATAGAACTCCCGATTTTGACCCTCAGTCTTCTGTTCGATTCCGGCCCCAGCAGGGTCTCGAAAATAGCCAATCGCATGGGCGTCGCCAGCAACTACGCAAGCCAGTACAAACGCCGCCTCCTCGAGGACGGCGTTATCGGGGAGCGCAGACGCGGCCTCGTCGGCTTCGACATCCCCGCTTTCAGGGAGTTCTTGAGCCAGGAAGCGTTTTAGCACGCCGGAATTGTCCGCTGGAGCATCGTTGCATGGCAATCAGCAATCCTCTTGGTAAGGGCAGCAAGCATTTCCGCTCGTGCCGATTGCCATGCGATCTTCTTGTCCTTAGGCGAGCTTGCGAGCGAGCTCTCGCACCTCTTCCAGCTTAGGCGAGGAGGCCATGCTGTCGCGCTCGGTCATACCGCTGATGGTGACAATGCCCTGGTCCTCCCACTTGCAGTACGCGCATGTGGACTTGTACATAGCGATCGCCGCGTCATAGACGCCCTCGCTGTGACTATCAAGCAAAAGGGCCGTCTTGGTGAACGGGAATCCCGTGGCACCGAAGGCGTACAGGCGGTCGATGGCGGTTTTCTCCTGCGCGGTGATGTCGAACCAGTAGATAGGCGAAGCGAAGACAACCATGTCGGCGCCTTTCAGCAACTCGATCACGCCGGCCATGTCGTCCTTCTGCACGCAGGCGCCCTTATGGGCAAAGCAGTACTGGCATCCCAGGCAACCAGCGATCTTCTTGCTGGCAACGCGGATGACCTCGACCGCATGGCCGCCCTCGCGCGCGGTCTCGGCAAACGCCTCGACCATGGTGTCGGTATTAGCGCCCTTGCGTGGACTGCCGCTCAACACAACGATATTCATAGAAATCTCCCTCCTTCATGCCGCAGACGCGCGGCACACATTTCGTTGTAACCAAAACGGATGGAGTTATTCAATCGCCCGCAGATCACGCCTTTCGTTCGTGTTCACATTCCCGATTTCGAAACTCGAATATTTCTAAAGTTTCGAAACCGGGAAGGCAATATGTTCAAGGATGCATCGAGAGGCGAATCCCGATCCCGCCATGTCGGCAGCGATGAAGGGCGCGTCCGCGCGTGCTACAATGCGGGCACCAGAGATGAAAACACAGTCCCCGTCGGGTA
>CAJLCM010000091.1:0-5780 GCA_905205145.1 uncultured Collinsella sp. | reverse complement strand
GTCGATTACGAGTGCACGGTCGCACGTTTTATCGAGACCGGTGACATGGATGCCGTGACCAGTCACGTCAACTACAGCGGTCGCGTGCTCAATGCCGATGAGGAGTTCGACCGCGAGGAATAGGGCTCGTGCGTGCCCCTTTGCCGAATCCTTACCGGTGCTTCTGGACAATTGGGGTACGATGAACTAACTGCATATCGGGCAAATACGAAGGGTCCCTGTCCATGAAATACACCAAGCTCGAGCGTAACTGGGTTATGTACGATGTGGGCAATTCGGCCCTCGTGCTGCTCAATACCTCGGTGGTGCCCATTTACTTTAACGCCATCAATACCGGCGCTTCCTCGGCCGACCTGGTGGTCGCTTGGGGCAATGCGCAGACGATCGCCTCGCTGGTCATCGCCATGCTCATGCCCATTCTGGGCGCGCTTGCCGACTACGCCGGCAACAAGATCAAGTTCTTCTTGGGCTTCTTCCTCACGGGCCTGGTGCTTTGCCTGGCGCAGGCTATCCCAATGTCTGCCATGGCATTTTTGACCGTGTACGTGCTGTGCACCATCGGCCTTAACTCTTCTATGACGTTCTACGACGCCATGCTGCCCGACATTACCACCGACGAGCGCATGGACGCCGTGTCCAGCTCGGGCTATGCCTGGGGCTATATCGGTTCCACCGTGCCGTTCGTCATCTGCCTGGCGCTCATCATGGGCGGCCCCGCTCTTGGCGTCCCCACCATGCTGGCAACGCGTCTGTCGTTTATCATCACTGGTGCCTGGTGGCTCATCTTTACTTTGCCGCTCATTCGCACCTATAAGCAAAAGTACGGTCGCGAGCGCGGTCCCGAGGACACTATCGGCCACATCGTGGGCGGTGTGTTCTCCGAGGTCGGACACACCATGCGCGAGATCGCCCACAACAAGACCGTGCTGGTCTACATGATCGCGTTCTTCTTCTATATCGACGGTGTGCACACGGTTATTTCCATGGCTACCAGTTACGGATCGGCCTTGGGCATCGATTCGACGCAGCTGGTGCTTGCGCTGCTCGTTACGCAGTTCGTGGCCTTTCCGTCCGCCATCATCTACGGCAAGCTCGCCGGACGCGTGGGCACGCTCAACATGATTCTGGTGGCGGTCGCCGCCTACATGGGCATTGTGCTGTTCGCCGCGTTCTTCCTAAAGACCGCCTTTGAATTCTGGGTGCTTGCCATTATGGTCGGCCTGTTCCAGGGCGGCGTGCAGGCGCTCAGCCGTAGCTACTTTGGCCGCATTATCCCCAAGGAAAAGTCCAACGAGTACTACGGCTTCTTTGACATCTTTGGTCGTTATGCAAGCGTTATGGGCACCTTCCTGGTGTCGGTCGTCACCTCGCTGACCGGCAACCCGTCGCTGGGCGTCCTTTCCATTGGTGTGCTGCTGGTCGTTGGCTTTATGCTGCTGGTCCGCCTGTCCCGCATGACTCGGGCGGCAGAGCATGCCGCATAGGAGCGAGAGGCTATTGTGCCTGTCCACGGTACTCTTTTGGGGTTATCCGCAATAAACATTGCGACTTGCGAGCAATGATTTGCCCAAGTGGGTATGATGGAATCAGCTAGGTCGCGGGGCGTCGCCTGTGTTTGGCGGCGTCCCGTTTTTGTGTTGCAGGGAGGGTAAGGCATGAACGCCACAGTCGTGATTCCAACGTATTGGGCGGGCGATGACGCTTGCGCAAACGCCCCTGGCACCTATGACCATTCGACGCGACTCAACGCCGACAATCCCGAACTCGACCGCTGTCTGGCCTCGCTTGAGCAGGTACGTGACATCCCGCGCATCATCCTTTTGGTGGTCTGTCCCGTTTCTGCCACAGCCGATGTGTCGCTGCGCGTGCGCGAGATTGTTGACGCGCATCCCACGCTCAAGGTCACCGTTGTCACCAACACCCAGGCCTCGCGCATCGCAGACCGGGTTGCTCAGATCGCGCCCAAGGGTTCGGGCGAGTGCGTGAGTCTGCGAGGCTACGGTGCCATCCGCAACATGGGGCTAGCCTGTGCCGCTGTGCTGGGTCATGACGCGGTTATCTTTTTGGATGACGATGAGACTGTCATCGACGCCGACTTTATGAAGCGCGCGACCTATGCGTTGGGGCAGCAGACGCGTCAGGGCTTGCCGATCTTGGTCAAGAGCGGCTATTTCTACGATCGCGACGGCTCGCCGCTGGCTCCCACGGACAAGGCGGGCATCTGCCATCGTTGGTGGACCAAGCGCATCGAGTTCAACCGTTGGATGAAAAAGGCGCTCTCGGGCACCCGCATCTCGCGCTCCAACTACGTGTGCGGCGGCCTGATGGCCCTGCACGCCCGCGCCTTTACGCGTGTGGCCTTTGACCCGTTTATCACCCGCGGCGAGGACTTGGATTACCTCTTTAACATGCGCATGTTTGGCTACGACGTGTGGTTCGATAACGAGTGGACCGTGCGCCATCTGCCTCCGGAGTCCGAAAAGCGCTCACCGCGCTTTATGCAGGATGTATACCGTTGGTACTACGAACGGGCCAAGTTGACAGTCGCCGCGCATCAAAAGGAGCTCATTCCCGTTACGGCGGCATCACTCATGCCCTACCCGGGCCCGTGGATTTCGCGCGAGCTCGACGACCGCGTGCGCAAGACCGCTATGGTCCGCAGCGTGTTTACCCGCGAGCATGAGGGCTACCTGCGCATCTGGCGCCATGGTATCGGCGAGGCAAAGGCCTATGCGCGCCAAAACGCTGCAAGCTACCTGCGTTTCCAGAGCTTTTGGCCCAAGATCATGGACGGGCTTTGGCGTGACGCACAACTGATCAGTATCCTGGAGGGGGCCGAATGATCGACCGCCGCGCCCAGCGCGATAGTTCAATATCAATCTTTCGCATCATTGCCGTTGCCTGCGCCATTTGCGTGCTGGTGTACTTTATTTTTGCCTTGGTGACCGGTATCGAGCCGATCGCCACGGTGATTGCCTGCGCGCTGCTGTGCATCTTTCTGTGCATCTTTATCTTTTTGACGCTCAATCCCGATTCGGTGCGCTCCCAGTACACCGAGGAGACGCTCTCGGTGGCCTCGGCCATGCTCGAGGACATTAAGGGCGGTCTGACGCAGGAGTCGGCGCGTTTGGTGTGCCGGCGCATTTTGCCCGAGACGCGCGCCATGACGGTGGCCATCACCGACGAGGGCAACGTGCTTGCCTGCGCGGGAGAGTTTGAGGAAAAACTACTGCCAGATTCTCCCATCCACACGCTTGCCACACGCTACGTTATCGAACATGGCATCGTGCAGTCGTTCAACCGTATGGTGGATGTCGTGGGCTCGGACGGCTCGCACAACCAAGTTCCCGCCGGCATTATCGCCCCCATCAAGGTAGGCGATCGTACCGTCGGCACGCTCAAGTTCTACTACAAGACCCCGCGCGCCGTCGACCGTACCCAGTACGCGCTTGCCTCGGGCTTTGCCGAGATCTTGTCCACGCAGCTCGCCATCCACGAGCTCGAGGTGCAAAAGGAACTCACGGCGCGCGCCGAGGTGCGTGCGCTGCAGGCGCAGATTAACCCGCACTTCCTGTTCAACACGCTGAACACCATTGCATCGTTTACGCGCACCGATCCGCTGCGGGCCCGCGAACTGCTTCGTGAGTTCTCATCGTTCTATCGTGCCACGCTCGACAACTCGGGATCGCTTATTCCGGTCTCGCGCGAGGTTGCACAGACCAAGCGCTACCTTACCTTTGAGAAGGCCCGCTTTGGCGAGGACCGCGTGCTTGCGACGTTCGATGTGTCCGAGGACGTGGAAGATACGCTGGTGCCGGCGTTCGTGATCCAGCCGATTGTCGAGAACGCCGTACGTCATGGTATGGGCGATGACGACGCCCTGAGGATCGACGTGACCGTTCACCAAGACGGCGAGGATGCAATCTTGATTGCCGTGGCCGATAATGGCGTGGGCATGGATGAGGGTACCGCCGCCAGGCTGTTTGACGAGCACTCTGCCCGTCCCGACGCCAGCTCTCCCCAGGGTGGCGGCGCCGGTGTGGCCATGCACAATATTTCGGAGCGCATTCACCGCTTTTATGGGCCGCATTCCTATACGCGTGTCGAATCGGCGCCGGGCAAGGGCACTAAAGTGCTCCTTCATCTTGATTTGTCAGAGAGCATCTTTGACATTCAAGAGTAAAATAAAAGGCTACGGGTTCAACGTCATGCGACGGATGCCCGGCGTAGTTAGTTGACGAAAGGTTTTATCCCTATGCTGCGTGCGATGATTGTGGATGATGAGGCGCCGGCTCGCTCGGAGCTTCGCTTCCTGCTCGAGCAAACGGGCAAGATCGGCACGATCACGGAGGCGTCGAGCGTTCGCTCCGCCATCGAGATGCTTATGGAAAGTCGCGTGGATGTCGTGTTTCTCGATATCTCGATGCCCGGTGCCTCGGGCCTGCAACTTGCCGAGGCGCTGCATAAGCTCAAAAATCCGCCGGCGATTGTGTTTGTGACTGCGTACAGCGACCATGCGGTCGAGGCATTCGACGTGGATGCCGTCGACTATCTGATGAAGCCGGTCGAGGAAGCTCGCTTGGATCGCGCGATCGAGAAGGTCATGCAACGCGCCAAGCCGGTTACGGACAGCAAGGTGACCATCGAGCGTATCCCGGTGGAAAAGGGCGGCCGCAAGGTGCTCATTCCCGTGGACGACATTCGCTTTATCATGGCCAAGGACGATTACTCCTGCATCTATACCGTCGATGATCGCTTTTTGTCGACGACCTCGCTGGCGCAGTTTGAGGCCAAGCTCTGCGACTTTGGCTTCTTCCGTGTTCACCGCCGCTATATCGTCAACTTGGCGTGCGTCACGGACGTCGAGACGGTGCCCTCGGGCGCCATCCAGCTGGGCATTACGGGCGTCGACGAACGCGTGCCGGTTTCGCGCCGCCGCGTCGTGCCGCTCAAGAAGGCCCTGAGTCTCTAGCACACTGGCCCCGCAGCCCTGTAGACCCATCGTCTGCGGAGCCGTGGGGCCTTATTTGTATGTATCTGCCGAATCGTTTTTTGCGGAAGGGATCCCATGAACAGTGCAAGCACCAAGCGCATCGACATCATCTCGGACACCCACGGCTATCTTTCGCCTGCGCTCCTGGATGAGCTTGAGGGCGCAGACCTGATTATCCACGCCGGAGACCTCACGTCAGAGATGGACTACGAGCACCTATGTACCATCGCCCCCGTGCGGGCCGTACTGGGCAACAACGATTACTACCGCGACTACGGCCCCGATGTAGACCGTCTTGCACTCTTTACCTACGAAGGCCTCAAATTCGCCGTAGCCCACTACCGCGAAGACCTTCCGGTGGGATCCGTAGACGTAGCCATCAACGGCCACACCCACGTAACCAAAGAAGCCCAAGTGGGCCGCTGCTTAGTCCTCAACCCGGGTAGCGCCAGCTACCCCAGAGGCACCCGAGGCCCCACCATGGCCAGAATGCT
Source organism: uncultured Collinsella sp. (assembly GCA_905205145.1). Classification (GTDB taxonomy): domain Bacteria; phylum Actinomycetota; class Coriobacteriia; order Coriobacteriales; family Coriobacteriaceae; genus Collinsella. The sequence goes on along the minus strand of CAJLCM010000091.1, from coordinate 293 downwards.
CGTCAAAGACGGCAAGATCATAAGCACCAAGTTTATTGACCTAGACTAACCGCAACAAAAACGGGGGATGTAAAACCGCATCCCCCGTTTTTTATGATCCAAAGGCCGAGTTTCAACAAGAATAATCAGACCAACCCCACCGCGGAGAACGGGGACCTCGAGCCGCGGAAGCGGCGAGGAGCAAGAACTGTTTGGACAAAGTGACGGCAGGGAGGGTCTCCGGGGCTGAGGGCGGGGGTTAAGTTTGTCGCGAGTTCCGCACGCAAAGGAAAGCACTTAATGTGCTTTCCGTC
>CAJLCM010000090.1:0-5806 GCA_905205145.1 uncultured Collinsella sp. | reverse complement strand
CGGTCGAGGAGCTTTCTCCCGAGTCCGCGGCTGGCTTTGCCCTGGATCCCATTGCGGCCCTGGGCGCCACACGTGTTGACTTGCCGGGCAATCTTGCCGACGACCTGCTCTGCGGCCGACGCATTCCCGTTGAGCGTGCGCTTGCCGATTTCGATTCCTCGAAGGCGCCGTTTGCGTTGGTGCTCGATGGGGGACTCAAGGCGCTCGCCCGCATTGAGGGCGGCCGCTTTGTCATGGAGCACGTGTTTCCGCAGGCAATCGGCGGTGTTCGATGATGTTGTCCGCTCGCGAGCTCGCGCGTGTCTTTTTCGCGGGCGAGTCGGACGAGGCTCGCATCGTTGCTGCCGATACGTTTGATGAGTGTGAGCACTTGGGTGCCGCTTCAATCGCCATTGGCGTGTTCGACGGCGTTCACCGTGGACACCAGGAACTCATCGAAGCGCTTGTCCGTGATGCCCGTGCCCATGGCTGTAAGGCGGTCGTGGTTACCTTCGATCCCGACCCGGATGTTGTGGTGAGCCCTTCGCCCGCTCAAAAATTGATGACGACGGCCGACGGTCTGCACGCCTTGGCTCAGACCGGGGTCGATACGGTGGTGGCCGTTCCCTTTACGCCAGAGGTTGCGGCACTCGACCATGTTGGTTTTCTTGCGCTGCTGTCGCGCGTGGTTGACATTCGTTCGATTCGCGTTGGCAGTGACTTTAGGCTGGGCCGTGGCGGAGCTTCTGGTGTTGCCGAGATGCGCGCCTGGGGTTCCGAGCACGGCGTTGACGTGTATGGTCACGACCTGCTTTGCGAGGGCGGTGAGGCCATTTGCGCCACCCGCATTCGTCATGAGCTGCGCCAGGGTCATGTTGAGCTTGCCGCTGAGTTACTCGGCCGTCCGTATATGGTGCGCGCCGGTGTTATTCGCGGCCGTCATGAGGGTTCTGGCATGGGCTTTCCCACGGCAAACCTACAAGTTCCCGATGGTATTCAGGTGCCTGCGGACGGCGTGTATGAGGGTCTGGTGCTGGTCGATGATACCGTGTGGCCCGCTGCCGTGAACGTCGGACTTCCGCCCACGTATGCCGACGATGCGGCATCTGCGCATCTCGAGGCTAACTTAATTGGTTATACGGGCGACCTGTACGGCGCTTCCGTTTCGCTGGCGTTTACGCGCTGGCTACGCCCCTCGCGTGTGTTCGATTCGCTGGATGAGTTGATCGCGACCGTCGAGGGTAATATCGAGGACATTCGTCACAACTTGGGTGAGCAGGGGGTGAGCATCCGTGATTAGCGATGAGGAAAAAGACCAGGTACGCGCTGCGTCCGACTTAGTCGCCATCGTGCAGGAAACGGTTGAGCTCAAGCCCCGCGGCCATGAGTTTTGGGGTTGCTGTCCCTTTCATGGCGAAAAGACGCCGTCCTTCCACATTATTCCCGCCACGCAGGTGTGGCACTGCTTTGGTTGCGGCGAGGGTGGCGACGTCTTCACCTATATCATGAAGCGCGAGAACCTGAGCTTTCCCGAGTCAATCCGTTATTTGGCCGATCGCGCGGGTATTGAGCTGCATGACACCGGAGATCGCCGCGAGCGCGGTACCAAGCGTGCCCGCATCTACGATTTGTGCGCCGAGACCGCCCAGTTCTACCACACGATGCTTATGCGCGGTAAGGACGGCCGTCCGCGCGAGTACTTTGCCAGCCGCGGCATGGGTGGCGACGTCTGCCGCCGCTACTGCCTGGGCTTTGCGCCGGGTCGCAACGCGCTGGTATCGCACCTGTCGCAGGCGGGCTTTACTCCGCAGGAGATGATCGACGCCAACGTGGCTGTGAGTCGCGGGCGTGGGCAGCTTGCCGACCGCTTCTACGACCGCGTGATGTTTCCCATCTTTGATGAGCAGGGTCACAACATCGCCTTTGGCGGTCGCATCATGGGAGACGGCCAACCCAAGTACCTCAACACCGCCGAGACGAGCGTATTTCATAAAAAGCGAAACCTCTACGGCTTTAATTGGGCCAAGGAGTTTATCGTCGCTCAGGATACCGCCATCGTGGTAGAGGGCTATACCGACTGCATCGCCTGTTGGGAGGCGGGGATTAAAAACGTTGTCGCTACGCTGGGCACCGCGCTCACGGAGCATCATGTCAAGACGCTCACCCGCTTTGCCAAGCGCATCGTGTATATGTTTGACGGCGATGCCGCGGGCCAGAAGGCCGCCCGTCGCGCGATTCAGTTTATCGAACAGGATTCGATGGACCTGCGCTGCGTGGTGCTGCCCGACGGCAACGATCCCATGGAGTTCATCACGGCGCATGGTGGACAGGAGCTGCAGGCGCGCATCGACGCTGCCGAGCCCCTCATGGACTTTGTCTACCGTTCGCTGCAGGAGTCGAGCGACATCACCACGCCGGGCGGTCGCGCCAAGGCGCTGGAAGATGCGCTGACGCTTATCTATCCGCTGCGCGATAGCTATATGATCGATACGTACTTTATCCAGATTGCCGATCTGCTGGGTTTGGATCTGGAAACAGTGCGTGCGAGCTCGGGCCGCGTGTTTCGCGATGTCGCCAAGCGCGAGGATGCGGAGCGTCGCCGTGAGCAGAACTATGAGCGTCAGCGGGCGCAGGCTGAGCGGTCCGGCGGGACGGGCAGCCGGGCGTCGAGTTCTCGCGATGCCGGTCGCGGCGCTTGGGCATCGGGCGCGACGCCGCCGGTGTCCGCGCCGGTCGAAGAAGAGCCGTACGACTACGTCCCGCTCGATGCCTACGGTGCCGCGCCCGTGGAGGTCGTCGACGATCTGCCGCCAATCGATGTGCCTGATGGTATGGGTGCTGAGCCTGTGGCTGACGGTTCGGGTGCATCGGCTGCGGCGGCGCCGATGGTTCTGACCGATCTTGAGCGCAAGTCCTTGGCAGGGGAGCGCGAGCTGTTGACGATGCTTACGAGCTACCCCGACCTGTTCCGCACGTATGCCGACCGCATCTGCTCCATCGAGTGGGTTGACCCACGTCACGAGTCCATCGCATGGGCCGTTCTAGCAACGCCGCCGGGAACCGATCCTGCGGCCTGCATGGATGCGGCGCGCTCGGTGTGTCCCGAGGCGGCAACGCTTGTGAGTGCCGGGCGCATCTCGGCGACGAGCAAGCACCCTACCGAGACTAACATCGTGTTTATGCTCGATACGCTCGAGCTCTACACCATCAAGCGCCGCATGCGTGCCGCACAGGCCAAGCTGCGCCAGGACCGTTCGCTCGATGATGAGGCCCGTCGTGCGCTGACCGTGCAGGCCGCGCAGGACTCGCAGCGTCAGCGCGAACTGCAAAAGTCGATAGGCGGCGTGGCGGACCCGTTCCGTTTGATCGGCCTGGAGGCCGCAGGCACCGAACAGGCCTAGATGTTGTGGTCAACCAGCGTATTCTCGCCTATATCCAGTCCTCTTTTTGGGTATAGACGTCAATGTGTGTGCTAAAGTATTGAGTCCTGTGGACTATGAAGGGAGAATCTGTGCCAAAAAAGACTGAGAGCACGGGTACTGGGCTGGAATCCTACGTTGCAAAGCTCATGGGCAACGGCTCAAACAGGACTTCGGTAACCGAGGACGAGATTCAGGTCGCCCTGAAGGATATCGATGTTTCTGACGAGCAGCTCACCGCGGTGTATTCCGCGCTGCGCAACAGCGGCATCCAGATTATCTCCGCGAGCGGTAACGACGACGCCCCCATGGACGTCGACGATGACGATAACGATACCGATACCGACGATTTCGATGACGACGACGAGCACGATTCCGGCTCGCTCGACGATCACGAGCTCAAGATGGCCCGTCAGGCCGACGCCGAGATGGGTTCTTCCAAGAGCAAGAAGAAGCGCACCGTGCGCACGTCCCGTTCACGCTCGCGCGTGCGTGGCATCGATGCCTCCACGGTGATGCTGACCGGCGATCCGGTCCGTATGTACCTCAAGGAGATCGGCAAGGTCGACCTGCTGACCGCCTCCGAAGAGGTCGATCTAGCCATGAAGATCGAGGCCGGTCTTGAGGCCACCGAGAAGCTCGAGGCTGCCGATGCTGGTGAGCTCGAGCTTACGCGCGCCGAGATGCGTCGTCTTTCGCGTATTGAGAACGTTGGTCTTGAGGCCAAGCAGGCGCTCATCAGCGCAAACTTGCGTCTGGTCGTCTCCATCGCCAAGCGCTATGTCGGCCGCGGCATGCTGTTCCTGGACCTGATCCAGGAGGGCAACCTCGGTCTGATCCGCGCCGTCGAGAAGTTCGACTATCAGAAGGGCTTTAAGTTCTCCACGTACGCCACGTGGTGGATCCGTCAGGCCATCACGCGCGCCATCGCCGACCAGGCCCGTACCATCCGTATTCCCGTGCACATGGTCGAGACCATCAACAAGCTCGTCCGCGTGCAGCGCCAGCTTCTCCAGGACCTGGGTCGCGACCCGACCCCCGAGGAGATCGGTGCCGAGATGGACATGAGTGCCGACCGCGTCCGCGAGATCCAGAAGATCTCGCAGGAGCCCGTGTCGCTCGAGACCCCCATCGGCGAGGAAGAGGATTCCCAGCTGGGCGACTTCATCGAGGACTCCCAGGCTATCGTTCCGCCCGATGCCGCCAGCTTCTCCATGCTGCAGGAGCAGCTCACCCAGGTGCTCGACTCGCTTGCCGATCGTGAGCGCAAGGTTATCGAGCTGCGTTTTGGCCTTGTCGACGGACATCCCCGTACGCTCGAGGAAGTCGGCCGCGAGTTTGGTGTCACGCGCGAGCGCATCCGCCAGATCGAGTCCAAGACCCTGGCCAAGCTCCGCCATCCCAGCCGTTCCAGCAAGCTCAAAGACTACATCGAGTCTTAACCTCGCAAGCAAGAAGCGCTCTCAAGCACATCCGCTTGGGGGCGCTTTCATGTAGTCATTGGGAACGTTTCCATTGACTAGGTCGGAAAAATTCTCAAAAAAGTTCTTGCCCTAAGCTGATTCGTCCGTATAATAAACTTCGTTGCTTGAGAGCACGCACCTATTCCTCGGTAGCTCAATGGTAGAGCACGCGGCTGTTAACCGCGCTGTTGTAGGTTCGAGTCCTACCCGGGGAGCCAGAATTTTCCAGCCCTTTTCGTTGGGCTTTAAATTCCTCGGTAGCTCAATGGTAGAGCACGCGGCTGTTAACCGCGCTGTTGTAGGTTCGAGTCCTACCCGGGGAGCCAGGTTGTAAAACCCGTCGCTTATGCGGCGGGTTTTTTCATGCCGCGATCGCCGTTCGCGAACGTTACCGTATCAACATTTCGTGTCGAGGATGTAATCCCGCGACCCACCACCTCAACATGGCGCGGTCGTTGTAGAATAATGCAATGATTGCTCCCACGAGATGGTGCCGCGAGCACCAGATAAGGAGATTCTTGTGTCTGAGACCATTAACGGCAGCCTGAGCGTCTCGAACGACGTTATTGCCGATATTGCCGGTTATGCCGCGATGACGTGCTATGGCGTCGTCGGTATGGCCGAGCAGCTCCAGGGCGCCGAGAGCGTGCGCCTGCTTGCCGGCCAGCGCCTCCGCAAGGGCGTGCTTGTCTCCGCCGACGAGAACGGCCTCACGGTCGATTTGCACGTCGTGCTCGAGAACGGCGTCAATATGAAGTCCGTCTGCCACAATCTTTCGAGCTCCGTTTCCTTCACCCTGCAGGAGATCGCCCAGATCGATCCCGCCAGCCTTAAGATCGGCATCCATATCGACGCGCTCAAGAGCCGTCTGAACTAGCATCCGAAAACGGAGATTCAAACACCCATGATTGCAAAGACCATTCGCACCTGTTTTCCGATCGCTGC
>CAJLCM010000089.1:0-5868 GCA_905205145.1 uncultured Collinsella sp. | reverse complement strand
TCGAATCCATGCAGTGTTTACGTAAAAGAAAAGCCCCCGTTGCCGGGAGCTTTAATCTCAAATGGTGCGGCGTATAGGATTCGAACCTATGACGTTCTGATTCGTAGTCAGACCCTCTATCCAGCTGAGGTAACGCCGCGACTTGTTGATTATTATGCACATGGACTGAATATAGGTCAAGCATTTTTTCAAAAAAGTTTATTGAATTGGATTTTTACTCATTTGAAGGAATCGATCGAGTCCGTATCCCCTGGTATGCGACAGGGCGGTTAGTTCAGATGTATCGATATATAAGAAAAGCCCCCGTTGCCGGGAGCTTTAAACTCAATTGGTGCGGCGTATAGGATTCGAACCTATGACGTTCTGATTCGTAGTCAGACCCTCTATCCAGCTGAGGTAACGCCGCAACGCACGGATTATTATGCACGTGACCCCTCAATGGGTCAAGCAACAATTTGGAAAAATTTTATGAAGCACCGATTAAGTTCCTTCGCGGATCCGCACCGGCTTCGGCCGCCTGCCGGCGCCCTCGCCCGCTCGCTAAAAACGCTCCGCGTTTTCTTCACGCTCGCGCCTCGACCGAGGTTCGAATCCATGCGGTGCTTCCATAAAAGAAAAGCCCCCATTGCCGGAGGCTTTCAATTTCAATTGGTGCGGCGTATAGGATTCCGCGTATCCGCTTCGCGGATCCGCACCGGCTTCGCCCGCCTGCCGGCGTGCTCGCCCGCGGGCTAAAAACGCTCCGCGTTTTCTTTACGCCCGCGCCTCGACCGAGATTCGAATCCATGGGATACCGCCATAAAAGAAAAGCCCCCGTTGCCGGAAGCTTCAAGTTCAATTGGTGCGGCGTATAGGATTCGAACCTATGACGTTCTGATTCGTAGTCAGACCCTCTATCCAGCTGAGGTAACGCCGCAGCGCAAGACATATAAAACCACTTTAGCTTATTGGAGTCAAGCACAATCTCAAACTTTTTTTTGAAACGCAGTTTTGTCATGCTGCTCCGCACATACCGACGTTCCCCGTACGATCGATTGGCTTTTCGATCACGTCAAACTTAGCATCAAGTTCCCTCAGGAGCGATCTCACCCGCTGGGCACAGTCATAATCGGCAAACGAGATGCTCAGCATGCGCGCGACCTGGTTGGAAGTCCCAACTCCATAGAAGTGCTCCAGCGCCACAAGCCCCTCGTGCGTCACAAAGGTCTCGACCACATGCGGCGACTCCTCAAAGCACCATTGGGTCAACGGGCCCTCGCTCGCCTGCCGAACCACCAGGCCACCCATGCCAGACGGCTCACACGTTACAAGCAGGTACTCCCCGCCCTCGTCGCTCTCAAACAAAACCACCCGATCATCAAACAACTCCATCGCGTCCCCTTTCTCTCGCTCTTATTTAGCAAAAGCATAGCAGGTAGATGGCTGTATACAGAACAGTTGTTCGTGTGTTTTCTATTGAGCTGTCCGCACGGCATGGTATGGACCTGCGCACGAAATAGGGCGCCCCCGAAGGAGCGCCCTTGCATATCCCCTATGCAGCCAACTTACGCGACCGGCTCGATCTTCTCGAGACCGCCCATGTAAGGACGCAGAACCTCGGGGATCGTGATGGTGCCGTCGGCATTCTGATAGTTCTCCAGAATGGCGGCCATGGTGCGGCCGGCCGGCAGGCCGGAACCGTTGAGAGTGTGCAGGTAGCGCGAACCCTTGAAGTTCTCGGGGTCGCGATACTTGATGTTGGCGCGGCGAGCCTGGAAGTCACCGCAGTTGGAGCAGGAGCTGATCTCCTTGTAGGCGTTGTAGCTCGGCAGCCAGACCTCGACGTCGTAGGTCTGACGGGCAGAGAAACCCAAGTCGCCGGTGCACAGGCTAATCACGCGATACGGAAGGCCCAGCTGCTGCAGCAGGTACTCGGCCTCGGCGGTCATGCTCTCGAGCTCCTCGTCGGACTCCTCCGGCTTAGCGAACTTGACCATCTCGACCTTGTCGAACTCGTGCTGACGGATAATGCCGCGGGTGTCGCGACCGGCGGAACCGGCCTCCTCGCGGAAGCAGGGGGTGAAGGCGGTGTAGCGGCGCGGCAGGGTGTCGGCATCGAGGACCTCGCCGGCGTGCAGGTTGGTGAGCACGACCTCGGCGGTGGGAATCAGGAAGTTGTCGCCCGAGACGTGATAGGCGTCGTCCTCGAACTTGGGCAGCTGGCCCGTGCCGAACATGGTCTGACGCTTGACGACGATAGGCGGCCACCACTCCTTGAAGCCACGGCTGGTGTGCGTATCGAGGAAGAAGTTGATGAGGGCACGCTCCAGGCGGGCGCCGGCGCCACCGAGAACGGTGAAACGACTGCCGGAGAGCTTGTTGCCGCGCTCGAAGTCGAGGATGTCGAGGTCGGTGCCCAGATCCCAGTGCGGCTTAAAGTCGAAATCGAACTCGCGCGGGGTGCCCCAACGACGGCGCTCGATGTTCTCGTCCTCGTCCTTGCCGTACGGCGTGGCCTCGCAAGGAATGTTGGGCAGGTGAGCCATGAAGTCGTACTGCTCCTGCTCGAGAGCAGTGCGGCGCTCGGCCAGACCGTCAATCTTCTCGTTGACGACGCGCACGGCCTCCTTGGCAGCCTCGGCCTCGTCCTTCTTGCCCTCCTTCATCAGGGCGCCGATCTTCTTGGACTCGGCATTACGCGTAGCCTGGAGCTCCTCGACCTCGGTGATGACGGCACGGCGCTCGTCGTCGAGCTCAAAGAACTTCTCGCGATCCCAAGACGTCTGGCGGTTAGCCATGGCGACATCGATGGCATCGGGATTCTCGCGAACAAACTTGATATCAAGCATTAGATCCTCCGGCGATATACATTCCATTTAGGTTGCAACCTTGTACATGTATGGGCAAGTATATACTTATGAGCGTTTACGACCCAACTCAACTACGCAAGAAGGCACCCAATGGACGCAGTTTTTTCCTTTTTGTTTGGCACCCGCACCGGTTTTGCCATCCTTTTCGCCGGCGGCATCCTGTTATTTGCGATTCTTGCCTTTGTAATGGAGAAGCGTACCCATAAGATGTACGTCGACCGCGGACCCAAGTCCGAGGATGAGGAAGACAGCTTCTGGGACTAACCTGCCAAAAAGGGACAGGTTTATTTTGGTCGGTTTTATCTGGGCAAACACAAGCGCCCCGCAACTGGAATTGAGCCAGTTGCGGGGCGCTTTTCGCACATACGACAAAACCGCAGGAAAAACCTGCCAAAATAAACCTGTCCCTAAATGGCAGGTTTTACTGGAGAGTTGCGTCGATTGCCTTGACCAGGGCACTGCGCATGCCGGCGTCCTCGAGCGCAACGACGCCCTTGATGGTGGCGCCACCGGGCGAGCATACGGCATCCTTCATCGCTGCAGGATGCTGGCCAGTTGCAAGCTGCAGCTTTGCCGTGCCCAACACCATCTGGCTCACGATGCGATACGCATCGGCGCGCGGAATGCCGTGCTTGACGGCCGCGTCGCCCAAGGCCTCGATCGCCATGGCGACAAATGCCGGCGCGCAACCGCCCACGGTACCGCCCACAAACAGCAGGCTCGTGTCGAGCTCGACGACAGTGCCAAGCTTACCGAGCAGGTCGAGCACCACGGCACGCTGCTCGCCGTTGAGCGTAGAGGACTTCTCGCAAGCGATGACGCCCTCGCCCACCGAAACCGGTGTGTTGGGCACCGTCGAGATATGCGCGACGCCCGGCAGGACCTGCTCCCACTTGGCACTGTCCCAGGTCCAAGCAACCGACAGAACGACCTTTTTGGCAAGAGCATCCTTGAGCGGGGCGAATATCTTCTCGATCATATACGGTTTGACCGCAGCGACCACGATATCGGATGCGGCGACCACCTCGGCGGCATCGTGGCAAGCGGCCATCCCGCGCGCCTCGCAGCGCTCAACCAGTGCGTCGTAGCGACCCGCGCAGGCGCACATGTCGCTCGCAGCTACACCGGCAGCGATCCAGCCATCGACCATAGCGCTCGCCATATTGCCAAAACCGACAAATCCAATCTTCATATCGCATAGTCCTTTCAGACACATTCCTCAAAACGAAAGGTATTGTCCCACGCCATTGTTTCGTATTGCCGACCTATTTGTGATACGGCTCGCCACGACTAATCTTGCAGGCACGGTAAATCTGCTCTAGCAGCACCACACGCGCCAGGTTGTGCGGCAAGGTAATGCGTCCAAAGCTGAGCATCTCGTCGGCGCGGGCGCGCACCTCATCACTCACGCCGTCCGAACCGCCAATCACAAAGGCAATGTCGCTGCTGCCTCGCAGCATAAGATCATCGAGCCGCGCCGAAAACTCCTCGCTCGAGCGCTCTTTGCCCTCAATGGCCAGCAGGATCACATGCGCTCGAGACGGCAAGGCAGCAAGAATCGCCGCCCCCTCCTTGTCGCGCGCGGCATCCACGCCGCCCGCCTTAGCCGGGTCGATATCGGCCACCTCGCGGATATCAACCTTGGCATAGGCACCTAGGCGCTTGGCGTACTCAGCGCACGCGTCCTTCCAAAAGCGCTCCTTGAGCTTACCGACGCAAACGACGGTGTATTTCACGCGCGTCTACTCCTTCGAATCGTTTTGAACTTTGCCGGCGGTCAGCATCTGCTCGAACATAGAGGCCGACTGCGAAAAGTCGCTCGGCAGCACGACCGTCGAGGTTTTACCCGTGCGAGCGAACTCCGTCATCATCTCGGACCACTGCGTAAACATGAACAGTTGGTTGGCCTCGTCATTGCCGACACCCGTCTCCTGGATGATCTCGAGCGAATCTTTGATACCCAGCGCGATGGCCTTGCGCTGGTTGGCGATGCCCTCGCCCGCCTTTTCCATTGCCTCGGCCTCGGCGGTCGCCTCGGTGACGCGCTTGATGCGGTCTGCCTCAGCGAGCTCCTGTGCCGCAGCGCGCTTGCGCTGGGCGGCGTTGATGTCGTTCATGGAGTTCTCGACCTCGGTCGGCAGTGCAATCTTGGTGATGAGCGTCGACACGAGGGTGAAGCCGTAGGCAGCCATCTGCTCGGACACGGTGGCATTGACGTCCTTGGCGATGTCATCCTTCTTGGCAAAGACCTCATCGAGTGTGTAGACGGGAATCGAAGAGCGCAGGGCGTCGGTGATGAAGTCACGCATCTGGTCGACGGGCTCCTGCAGCATGTAGTAGCTCTTGTAGATACCCGAATCTGCCGGGCCGGCGCCCATGTCATAGCTCAAGTGGTACTGAGCAGAGACCTCAAGGCCGATGGTCACGTTGTCCTGGGTCTTAACGTCGATGCCAAAACCGTTTTTCATGGTGCGCAGACTCACCGTGGCGGCCTTGCGGTCGATCACGGGCACCTTCATGTGGAAGCCCGCGTTGACGATGCGGTTAAACTTGCCCAGACGCTCGATGATCACGGCATGCTGCTGTTCAACGACGTAGCAGGCGTTGGGAAGCAGCAGCAACAGAATGATGATGGGAATCAAAAGGCTGGTAAGGGCGGCGATGATACCGGACAACAGCATGGTCTCTCCTCTGATAGGCACACGTTGGCACTAGGATACCCGCACGAAGCAGCCACGTGACATCAACAAGAGACCCATAACAAAAAAGCTCCCATTGCTGGGAGCTCTTTCAATCAATGGTGCGGGCGAAAGGACGTCCGCGTATCCGCTTCGCGGATCCACACCGGCTTCGGCCGCCTGCCGGCGCCCTCGCCAGCTCGCTAAAAACGCTCCGCGTTTTCTTTATGCTCGTTCCTTCACAGGTTCAAGTCCCTGTGATGGGCCCATAACAAAAAAGCTCCCATTGCTGGAAGCTCTTTCAATCAATGGTGCGGGCGAAAGGACTTGAACCTTCATGG
>CAJLCM010000088.1:0-6085 GCA_905205145.1 uncultured Collinsella sp. | reverse complement strand
GGTTGCCCCCATACGGACCTGAACCGTACGCGTCTGCCAATTCCGCCACGCCCGCGTGCAGGAATTAGAATAACGGAGCGCCACCACGAACGCAAGAACTATTTTTGAAAAAGTTTGCAGGCATTTTCCCAAGCGGCTTGCGCGATTGTTTCGGCGTCCTCACCAGTGCGATCGACACGGTCGTTAACCAGCGCGTTTGCCGTAATGGAGATCATTGCGGGCTCGCATTCAAGACCGCGGATGGGCTCCGGAGCCATATACGGGCAATCCGTCTCGAACAAAATTCGATCGAGTGGGGTTGCCGCAAATGCCTCGCGCACGTCGTCGTTGCGCTTAAAGGTGGCCGCACCACCATAGGCGATATAGCAGCCCAGCTCCACAAAGCGCTCCATCGTGGCGCGGTCCTCGCCAAAGCAGTGCAGCACACAACCGGCCTGGGGCACGCCCACCTCACGAAGCACGTTATAGGCGTCCACGTGCGAGGTGCGCTCCTGGTCCGTGTCCTCGTGACGCAGATGCAGCTCCACCGGCACGTTACGGCACACGGCAAGCTCGAGCTGGCGCGCCATGCAGTCAATCTGCACGTTATGGGGTGCCGGCGCGATATCGTCGTCATAGTCCATGTGGTAGTCCAGGCCGATTTCGCCAATACCGGCGCATAAGGGATCATCGAGTGCGGCAACGACCTGTGCGTGAACGTCGTCGGTATAGTCCGGCGCGCCATACGGATGCACGCCGGCAAGATACTTGATCTGCGGGATATCCTGCATCGGCAGAATTTCGCGCACGAGCCAGTCACTATAGTCCGTCACGCTGCGCTTGTCGGCGATGGGGTCGAGCATCGTCACCAACAGGTCGACGCCCGCGGCTTTGGCACGCAGGAGCGTCTCGGGCACATCCTTGCCCCAGAACGAAAGCAGATGTGCATGCGTGTCGGCAAGCGGCGCCAAGGGCACGGGACAAGCAACCGTCTTCTTTTTCTTGGTAAACGTCACGCGTGCGGCATTAGGCATCATGGATTAGCTCCTGGGCCAGGCGGACAAAGTCGGCAACATCGAGCGTCTCGGCGCGCGTGGTGGATGCGATACCGCAAGCCTCAAAAGCGGCATCGAGCACGTCCTTGGCAAAGCCGTTGGCGCTCATGGAATTGCGGATGGTTTTGCGGCGCTGGGCAAATGCAGCATCAATCACGTGGGCCACAAATTCGCAATCGAGTCCTTCGGGCACCACGCCGTCAACACGGTCGATACGCACGACGGCCGAGTCCACGTGCGGCGCCGGCATAAAGCAACGCGGCGGCACCTCAAAGCGACCCGTCACCTGCGCATACAGGCCGAGCTTTGCCGTATAGCCGCCATAGGTCTTGTTGCCCGGCGCTGCGGCAATGCGATCGGCAACCTCCTTTTGCACCATGACGACGGCACGCTTGAGCGCCGGCATCGTCTGGAAAAATTGCAAAATGATCGTCGCCGCCACGTTATAGGGCAAGTTCGCGACAAATACCGTGGGCTCGCCGCCGGCAGCCTGCTCAATCTGCTCCGGGCCCACCTTAAGCGCGTCGCCCATGATAAAGCGGAAGTTGGCATAGTCGGCGGCGTGGGCGTCGAGCACCGGTTCGAGCTCAGGATCGGCCTCAATGGACGTAACGCACGCCGCTTCCTGCAGCAACGCAAGTGTCAACGTACCGCAACCCGGACCCACCTCGAGTACGCGCTCGTCACCTGCAAGCTCGGCAAGCTCGCAGATACGCTCGATCACATGATTGTCGATTAGAAAGTTCTGGCCCAGGCGATGCTTGGTCGCAAGGCCAAACTCCTCTAGCAGCTCCCTGGTGGCCGTGGGGTTTGCCAAAGGCGAAGTTGTCATGGTTGCCTCCTTAGCATGATGGCGGCGTCTTGAAACAAAAGGGCATGGACCGTGGTGGCCATGCCCTTACAGCTAAACAGCAAATTGCCGATATGGCGCTCGCGCGGTCTCTACGCCAGACGCGGGAACAGCGGATCGCCCTTCTCAACGGGCTGACCACCAGCAAGCAGGCCCCAAGCGCAAATGCCCTTGAGGTCGTCGCTCGCGGCCTCGTCCTCGCAGGACAGGCGGCGCAGAGCCTCGGCAGAAGTCTGGGGCATGAGCGGCATCAGCAGGTGAGCAGCAATGCGGATGGCCTCGAGCAGGTTGTAGATCACAAATGCCAGTTCGTCAGCCTTGGCCTCGTCCTTGGCAAGCGCCCAGGGCTCAGAGTCCTCGATGTAGTGGTTGGCGGCGTGGATGAGCTCCATGACCTCGTCCTTAGCTCCACCGTAATCGAGCACGTCCATCTTGGCCATGTAGCGCTCGACCAGACCATCGGCGATCTTTGCCAGCGGGTTGTCGAACGCATCTAACGATGCGGGCTTGGCGGGCGCGCAACCATCAAAGTACTTGCCGCTCATGTTGAGCGAACGCGAGATGAGGTTGCCCCAGCTGTTGGCCAGGTCGGCGTTGTAGACCTGCTCCATGCGATCGAAGCTGATGGCGCCGTCGGTACCGGGGACGACGTCGGTCATGAAGTAGTAGCGATAGCCCTCGACGCCCAGCATGTCGATAACGTCCTGCGGAGCGATGGCATTACCGCGGCTCTTGGACATCTTCTCGGCCTTGCCAGTCTCGGCATTGCGCACGGTCAGGAAGCCGTGGGCAAAGACGTGCTCGGGCAGGGCCTCGCCGATGGCCATGAGCATGGCGGGCCAAATGACGCAGTGGAAGCGGATGATGTCCTTACCCACGATGTGGAACTGCGCGGGCCAGCGATAGGCCAGCTCGGCACGTGCCTCGTCGGTGTCGACACCGTAGCCGACGGCCGTCATGTAGTTGAGCAGCGCATCGAACCACACGTACGTCACGTGGCCCTCATCAAACGGGACCTGAATGCCCCAGTCAAAGCTCGTGCGGCTCACGGAGAGGTCGTTGAGGCCGCCCTCGACAAAGCTGCGCACCTCGTTCATACGGAACGCGGGCTCGACAAAGTCGGGGTGCTCGTCATAGAGCTTGAGCAGCTTGTCCTGGAAAGCGGAAAGCTTAAAGAAGTAGGACTCCTCCTGCACGCGCTCGAGCGGACGGTGGCAGTCGGGGCACAGGTGCTGGCCGACGCTGCCGTACTCCTCGTCACCCTTCTGGACCTGCGTGTCGGTGAAGTAGGTCTCGTCAGGCACGCAATACCAACCGTCGTAGCTGCCCTTATACAGGTAGCCGGACTCCTTCATGCGCTCCCACAGGTACTGCACGGCATGATGCTGGCGCGGCTCGGTGGTGCGGATGAAGTCGTCGTTGGAGATCTCGAGTTTGCTCCAAAGCTCCTTGAAGTGCGGGGCCTGGCTGTCGGTCCACTCCTGCGGCGTCATGTTGTGCTTGGCTGCGGCCTCGGCGACCTTCTCGCCGTGCTCGTCCATGCCGGTCAGGAACTTGACGTTATAGCCGGCGGAGCGGCGATAGCGAGCCTGAACATCGGCGATGATGGTGGAATAAGCCGTGCCCAGGTGCGGATCGGCGTTGACGTAGTAGATGGGCGTCGTGATAAAGAACGAAGGCTTGCTTTGATCCATGGGGTTTGTCCTCCAGAAAAACGTTGCATACAGAGGATGATTCTAGCGCAAGGGCTGGATATCCTCCATCTATTGCATATCGAGCACCATGGCATAGACATCGCGCTTGCGGCGCGAATACTTCTGAGACAGGCGCTTGGCCACCGCAGAGGCGGGCTCCCCCTCCTCGAGCGCGGCGCGGATATCCGCGCGCAGGGCCTCATCGGGATCTACTGCCGCTGCGCCAACCGGCGCGATACCGGCCTCTTCGTCCTCGCTCGGCGGCGCGATGACCAGCGCAATCTCGCCCTTTACCTCGCCGCGAGCACGCAGCTCCTCGGCAAGCTGGGCAGCGGGCCCGCGCAAGACCTCCTCGTGCAGCTTGGTGAGTTCGCGGCAGACGGCAACCTCACGCTGGGGAAAGACCTCCGCCACGGCCTCGAGCGTCGCCACGATGCGATGTGGAGACTCGTAGAAGATGAGCGCGCCGGGCACCACGGCAAGGCGCTGCAAACGGCGCACACGGTCGCCGTGCTTTCGGCCCAAAAAGCCCTCGAAGAAAAAATGCTCGCAGGGAATGCCGGACGAAACGAGTGCCGTGACGCAAGCAGAGGGCCCGGGAATAACTTCGACGGGCACATCGGCCTCACGCGCCGCCTCGACCAGCGCCTGGCCGGGATCGGACACGCTCGGCATGCCGGCATCCGAGGCAAAGGCGAGGGTCTCCCCCGCCAGCAGACGGTCGACCAGGCCGGCGGCGCGGCTGGCGATCACATTCTCGTCGCAACGGACAAGTGGCTTGGAAATGCCCAGGTGCATCAGCAGCTTTGACGTCACACGCGTGTCTTCGCAGCAGATGGCATCGGCGGCGGCAAACGCCTCGCCAACGCGCGGAGACAGGTCGCCCAGGTTGCCGATGGGCGTGCCGACCACATAGAGTTTGCCCGTATGGGCGCTGTTTTGCGTCATATCAACCTATTCAATCATGCCGCGCTCGAGCGTACCGAGCGCCGCGCGGGCGTCCCATGCTGCAATGCGCTTCTCGGTCTTCCACGTTTGGAAGAACCAGCCGGCAGCCGGCGCAAACGAAGCCAGCTGGTTGGCGATAAACACGCGCTCGTAGGCATTGCGGCCCTCGGGCGTAACCGACGAGTTGGCAAAGATCGCCGCGCCCGACCATTCGCCCACCAGCACGGGGAACCCAGTCGAAATCGCTTCTTTAAGCTCGCGCTTGTTGCGCGAAATCGCCGTCGTCAGCCCGCGGGGGCTCGTGATGTCGAGCGCATACTCGTCGCGGTAATGGTACAGGTGAAGGTCCATGTAGACGTTCTTGTACTTGGCGCCGCGCATAAAATGCTTCCACTCGCTGGGATGCCCCGAAGACGAAAAGACGACGATCTTATCCTCGGGCATATACGAACGGACGAGCTCATAGGCATCGCGATAGAAGTTGCGCAGGTAGTGCGCCGGAATGCCATCCGTCATGGTGAAGAGGCTCTTGCGGACACTCATCTGCGGCGTATCCAGCAGCTCAATGCCCAGCAGGCTCTCGGCCTCGCCGTAGCGATCGGCCAAGCGCTCGAGCACGTCGAGTGCGACATGACGACCGTTGGTGGACGAATGCCACTCGGCAACAGCCTCTGGCGTGGCGGGCGAATCGTTGGAATCGCCCTGGCCACCGGGCACAGTTGCTAGATCAAGCAGCACGCGGATGTCATACTTGGCAGCCCACTCAATTGCACGGTCGATGTAGTCGACAACCGAGATGTAGGACGCATCGGACTCCTGTGAGCCAAAGGCATACCAAGGCACCGGCAGGCGCACGGCGTTGAGGCCGATCTGCGCCATGCGACGGAAATCATCCTCGCTCACAAACGTCTCGTAATGACGGCGCATGCGCTCGTTATAGGCGGCGGTGCCCATGGCCTCCTGCAGCTCGGCCGCATTGGATGCACCGGTCGCCGCGTATAGCGACGGGGTCACCCAAGGCTCGGGAATAAACCAGCCAGAGAGATTAACGCCGAGCATCCTCTCCATCACTGCCCCCTTCGGATCATGCAGGTCGAACCCGCATCGTATTGCATAGGATAAGTATCGTTTTGAGTATACCCGCGTGTGCGGACAGGCGACCGAACGGTCTGTAAAGTGACGCGAAAGTGGGAGGAATGTCTGGGGCGGGCGGGCTCGGAATGGTGCGACGAGGTGTGTACGCGCGCCGGAGGCAGGCACCGGAAAGTGTGTCCCGTTCTGAGCCCTTATTCTGGGACGCAGTTTCCGCAGAACCCTACATAAAAGAAAAGGACCCCTTTGCAGAGGTCCTAGTCAATTCAAGGTGGCGGGGAAGGGAATCGCGTCCGCGCGCTGCGCGGACGGACCGCTGCGGCGCTTACGCGCCTTGCGAGCTGCGCTGGCAAACGCTTACGCGTTTACTCAGCTCCGCGCCCTCACGGGGTTCGATTCCATGTGGGGGCTGCATAAAAGAAAAGGACCCCTTTGCAGAGGTCCTAGTCAATTCAAGGTGGCGGGGA
>CAJLCM010000087.1:0-6098 GCA_905205145.1 uncultured Collinsella sp. | reverse complement strand
TGACATACGACGAATCGGGGCGCGCCGCGCGGTGTCGCGTCGTGACGGCGCTGCTCGCTGTTGCCCTCATCGTGCTCGTCGGGGCCAACCTGTGCATCGGGAGCGTGCTCGTGCCCGCAGACCACATCCCCGGCATCCTTTCGGGCGGCGCGGCCAATTCCATGGAAAGCCAAGTCATCTGGGAGATTCGCCTGCCGCGCGTGCTTTCAGCCGTGCTTCTCGGCGGGGCACTTTCGCTCTCCGGGTTCCTGCTGCAGACGTTTTTCAACAATCCCATCGCCGACCCGTTCATCTTGGGCGTCTCCTCGGGCGCAAAGTTCGTCGTCGCACTTACGATGATCGTACTTCTGGGCGCGAACCAGGCCATGTCCTCGCCGGCCATGGTGGCCGCAGCGTTTCTGGGCTCGCTTATCACCATCGGCTTCGTGCTCCTCATCGCACGGCGCATAAGTTCCATGGCCATGCTCATCGTGGCGGGCGTCATGGTGGGATACATCTGCTCGGCGGCAACGAACTTCCTTATCGCCTTCGCCGACGACCAGTCCATCGTGAACCTGCACAACTGGTCTTTGGGTAGCTTCTCGGGTTCGAGCTGGGACGACGTCGCGGTCATCACGGTCGTGGTGATCGCCGTGAGCGCATGTGTATTCGCGATATCGAAGCCCCTTTCCGCCTTCCAGCTAGGAGAAGCCTACGCGAAAAGCGTCGGCGTGAACGTCGCACGCTTCCACGTGGTGCTCGTCCTTCTAGCGAGCATGCTCTCCGCCTGCGTGACCGCGTTCGCTGGTCCGGTGTCGTTCGTAGGCATCGCGGTTCCGCATCTCGTTAAGTCGGCGCTGAAGTCGTCGAAGCCCATCCGCGTGATTCCTGCGTGCTTCTTGGGAGGCGCCATCTTCTGCGCGGGCTGCGATTTGATCGCGCGCACGCTGTTCTCCCCCGTCGAGCTTTCCATCAGCGCCGTCACCGCTATCTTCGGCGCACCGGTGGTTATAGCGCTCATGTTGAAGAAGCGGGTGAGGTAGATGGGGGAATTCGTGCCGCGGCCCAAAACGCTCCGAGCGGAGTCGAACCTCGAAACCCCGGTCGAAACGCAGGCTGACGGAGCGCCGCTTTTCCGCATAAGTGACCTGTCGGCGGGCTACGACAAGAAGGTCGTAGTCGAAGGCGTCGATCTGGAGGTTCGCGCGGGCGACGTCGTGGCGCTCATCGGGCCGAACGGCTCGGGCAAGTCGACCATCTTGAAAACCATCACACGCCATCTGGCACCGCTTGCCGGCGCGGTCGAGCTCGACGGGCGGGAGATTTCCAGATGGAAGACGGCGGAGTTCGCAAGGAACCTTGCCGTTATGCTGACAGATCGCCCCCGGACCGAGCTCCTCACCTGCCGCGATATCGTAGAGGCGGGAAGGCATCCCTACACCGGGCGAATGGGTACACTCTCGCCCGACGACCATAGTCGAGTCGACGAGGCCATGAAAACCGCACATGTGGAAGAGCTCGCCGAGCGCGACTTCATGCAGATAAGCGACGGGCAACGCCAGCGCGTCATGCTCGCACGCGCCATCGCGCAGGATCCGCGTGTGCTCGTGCTCGACGAGCCCACGTCGTATCTCGATATCCGCTACCAGATCGACCTGCTGCGAATACTTCGCCACCTTGCGAAATCGCGGAATGTTGCTGTCATCATGTCCATCCACGAACTCGAGCTCGCGCAGAAAAGCGCCGACAAGGTGATTTGCGTGAAGGACGGCCGGGTCTTCCGCGCCGGCGCACCCGAGGACATATTCACGCGCGAGACGATTGGCGAGCTCTACGGCCTTCAACATGGCACCTTCAACGAGCGCTTCGGCAGCGTGGAAATTGGGCGCCCGCACGGCGATGCGCACACGTTCGTCATCGCCGGCGCAGGTACGGGGTCGGCTATGTTTCGCCAGCTCATCCGGCAGGGCAAGGCGTTCTACGCGGGAGTTCTGCACGAAGGGGGCATCGACTGCGAGCTCGCGCGCGACCTGGCGGCGGAATGCGTGGCCGAGCGCGCCTTCGAGCCGATCGGGGATAAAACTATAGCCCGCGCCAAAGAGCTCCTCGTCCACTGCACGCGCCTTATCGTGTGCCCCGCCGCCTTCGGCACCATAAACGCCCGCAACGCAGAGCTCGTCGAGTTCGCACGCTCGCATGGTATCGAGGTCATGCGAGCGTGCGAAGGCGCATCGGAGGATTCCCAATTGGAGTGGGAAGGATAAACTGGACTTTCTTTTAAGGATCCTCAGGCTACAGCTCCTACGCCGGCAAGGTCTCCAAGGCGCCGGAGAACCTCAGGAACAGGAATTTCCACGCCGACGAGCCCAACTAGGCCTAATCCAAGCGAGATTCCAGACTCGACAGACCATTGAGAGTCAGATCGTTGGCGACCTCAGAGACGCGCTCGATAGGAACCGAGCCGTCAGACAGCGCCCACGTGCGATAGATACCGATAATACCCGACAGCAAAAACGCCAGATAGTAGTCGAACATCTCGTCCTTGAGACCTTGGGGCAGCAGATCGCGCTCGGCAATCTCATGTTCGAGCGGCGCACGAAGACGAGCCATGAAATCATCGAGCGGAATATTCTCGATCAGCTGACGATTGAGCACTAAGTTGTTGCACAGTGCCTCATTAACGGTTTTAAAGAAGGTCGCCGCCGCGCCAAGAGCGCGCTCGCTGGTGTCACCGTCCATAGAAGCAAGCGTTTTCTCGACCGAGTCGACAATCATCTCCACCACATCGACGGCAATGGCATCGAGCAGGCCGTCAACCGTACCAAAGTGAACGTAGAAGGTCTTGCGGTCGACATTGGCCTCGCGCGCGATGGCACTCACCGTAATGTCTGCCAGCGGCTTTTCCATGAGCAGGCGCTCGAAAGCCGAAAGGATGGCATTACGGCTGCGAATGATGCGACGATCAAGACGCGGTTTGCTGGTTGCCATGGGCGTGTCCCTTCGATATGCAAGCATTCATCAACAGATGAGAGATAATCTACGTAAGAGGATTATCCCCCATACAGCACAAATATGCCCCGCATCATGAAGAACGCACGACTGCCCTACTGCGACTTAGGGTGCTTCTTCTTATTGAGTGCCGACGGAGATACGCGAATACCGTCGCCCGTCTGGCGCACATAGGTTTTATGAGTCGGCTTAGCGGTCCCAGGAGCCTTCTGAGCGTGCTTCTTGGGATCAACGGTAACAGCATTCGTGGGGTGCGGCTTAGTGGGCGCAGAGGGCGTCTGAGGCGTGCGGCCGAGCTTGCGCATCACGCGATCCCAGCGCGCATGGATGCTCTCGTTGTGGGCGCTCTTAAGTCCCAGCAGGGGAGCAGCCAAAATGGTAGGCGCAATAAACGTAATGAGACGCCACAGCAGATAGCCGGCGGTCGAAGCCGAACCGAAGAAATGACCCAAGAACAATGCAAAGCCGCCCTCAGCGCCACCAGTTCCACCGGGCAAGGGAACCGCAGAGCTTAACAGCTGGACAAAGGCGCTCGCGGCCATGACCGAGAAAAAGTCGACCTCGTGGTGGCCAAAGGCAAGCATCAGGAAATACGGAACCAGATAGAAAAACGCGAGCTGCAGCATGGTGATAAACACGGTGAGCAGCATGGAAGAAAAATGTCCGGCCGAAAGCTTGAACTTCTCGGAGAAGGAGTAGATCTCGCCATCGACAAACGTGCGCCAACTCTCGATCTTAGTGGCCGAGACACCAATGCGCTCGAGCCAATTGATGATGCAATGGGCGACGCGCGTGACGGTCTTAGGCATGAGCGCGACGGCGAAGATGCCAAGCAAGATGCAGCAGTGTCCACCAAAGCTAAAGACGCACAGCAGCGTCATGTCGCCGTAGCGTTCGGCAAAAAACGGCATACGGGCGAGCAGCAGGATAGCGCCCCAGGCGACCAGGCCAAACTGGTACACGATAAAACGCGTGAATTGCGTGGCGCCGGCCTCGCCCACGTTTTGGCCGGCCTTGGTCAGGCGATAGATCTGAGCCGGGGTGGAGCCCATCATCATGGGCGTCAGGTTGCCAAAGAAGATGCCACTCGCCTCGACCGAGATCAGGTCGCGGATGCCGACGGGCGAATTGGGATCGAGCCAGACGGCGATCGCATAGGCCACAATGCCAAAGAACAGATACATGAACATGCAAAGACACGCGACAAAGAGCCATGACGCCTGGACGCTCGACATAGCGGCCCAGAACTGCCCCATCTGCCCGGTTACCACCAGATAGACGATATAACCTACCAGCACGACGCCGATAAAGATGGCGCCGCGGCGTGCGCTCTTATTGTCATCTCCGCCCGAGGCCTCAACCTCGACCTGGGGCTTAGACGTATGCTGAGAGGACTCCGTCATGAGACTCCTTCTAACAGTCAAAATATCTTGGATATTGTACCCGTAAGGGCCATAGGCAGAACGCAAAGCTCTGGTTCAAACGGGAATTGCAGACGGTTGTTTGAAAATAAAAAACCCGGCCTTCCATAGGAAGACCGGGTATCAGATGCGTGGTAGCCCGTACCAGATTCGAACTGGTGATCTCCGCCTTGAGAGGGCGGCGTCCTAAACCGCTAGACGAACGGGCCATAAGCCTCAGCAGAAAAGAAATGGTAGCCCGTACCAGATTCGAACTGCTGATCTCCGCCTTGAGAGGGCGGCGTCCTAAACCGCTAGACGAACGGGCCACATGACATCTGCACTGCCGTGCTACGAGGAAATATATTACGGGACAAAAAACGTCAGCGCAAGAAGAAATTCCAAATTGCCAAAAAATTGTCGGCAGGTTATGGAACACACAGGTAAACTGGGTAGCTAATTCAAGTTGAGATGGACCAAAAGAGCTTCGCGCTCGTTGGGAATGTTGTCTTCGATCACGGCGTCGAGGGCGGAGTTGAGTAGCTGCCCCAGTTCCGGCCCGGGCTTGACTCCGGCACGGATCAGGTCGCCGCCGTTGATGGCGAGCATCTTGAGCGTATAGGGCTCCCCCGCCTTCAGCAGCTCGTGCGCCATCGCGCGCATCTCCTCAATCGTCTCAACGTAATAGAAGCACGACGGGGCCTTGCCGAGCGTGTCGGCACGCTTAAGATCCATGAGCTCGTCCATCAAACGCGGCGTGTCGACGCCCTCGCCCGAAAGCGCGCGCATCATATTGAGCAGGCAGGAGCGCTCGGGGCGCAGCGGCTTGTCGTGATATTTGATGAGCAGGCACACGTCGCGCACCAGGTCGTGCGAGAGCGCCAGGCGATCCATAATGACGCGCGCTTTCTTGGCGCCGAGCTCGGGATGACAGTAGAAGTGTCCGCTGCCGGCGTGATCGACCGTGAAACACTCGGGCTTGGACACATCGTGCAAAAACGCCGCCCACATAAGGCTCGACGAGGGCGCGACGCCGTCGCACAGCGCAAGCTCCCCTGCCACCGTCAGCACACGGGCGATATGCTCGTAAACGTTAAATGCATGATAGACACTTCGCTGATCAAAGCCGCGACCCGCTGCCAGCTCAGGCACAGAGGCACAGATGAGCTCGGGGTAGCGCAGCATCGCGTCTCCCCCATGACCGGTCGAAAGAATGCCCTCGAGCTCAATACCCACACGCTCGCGCGCCACGGCGTCGAGCAGCGGCGCGCACTCGGCAAGCGCGCGCTTAGTCTCGGGCTCAATCATAAAGTCCAGGCGGCAGGCAAAGCGCACCGCACGCAACATGCGCAGGGCGTCCTCGTTAAAGCGACGCTTGGGATCGCCGACAGCGCGAATCAGCTTGCGCACCAAGTCACCCTGGCCGTCGTAGCGGTCGACAAGCCCGCGCTCGGGATGCCAGGCCATAGCGTTGACGGTAAAGTCGCGCCGCGCCAGATCGTCCTCGAGCGAGGCGGCACGCTCCACACTCTGGGGATGGCGGCCATCGGTGTAAAAGCCATCCAGACGGTACGTGGTGACCTCGATACGCTCGCCATCGGAAATAGCCGTGATTCCGCCAAATTTAATGCCCGACTCCACAACCGCGATGCCGGCGGCCTCGAGCGCCGCTTTGGACTCCTGCCACAGGCCGCTACAGCACATATCAAC
>CAJLCM010000086.1:0-6238 GCA_905205145.1 uncultured Collinsella sp. | reverse complement strand
TCGCCGCACTCACCAACCTGCTCGCCTACGCACACGTGAACATCGCCTTCTGCCGCACCTACCGCACTGAAGTGGGCGGCCAGGCCTACTCCGTCTTTGAGACCGACGGCGCGCCCGACGACACCGTTATCCCCATGCTACGCAAGCTCGACAATGTCGATTACGCAACCTTTATCGAGCTCCCCGGTTCTGCCTCGTCGCTCTCCCCCGGTGTCTCGGCAAAGGAGATCTTCGACGACGGCGAGCAGCTGCTCGATGCGTGTGAGGAATTGGGGCTCAGCATCGGCGCCGTCATGGCCGTACGCGAGGCACGTCTGACCGGTGAGGCCCACGCCGTCGCCGCCATGCGCCGCGTGCTCGACGTCATGCGCGAGGAGACCACGACCCCTATCGCAAATCCGCAGCGCTCGCTCGGCGGACTTATCGGCGGCGAGGCCAAGCTCGTCGAAGCAACCCGCCGCAACGATTTCAGTGCAAGCCTGATGGGCGCCGTCCAGACCGACGCCGTTGCCCGCGCTATGGCCGTGCTCGAGCGCTCCGCTACCATGGGCGTGATCGTCGCCGCCCCCACAGCCGGCTCCGCGGGTGTTGTGCCCGGCTGCGTGCTGGCGCTCGCCGATCACCTTCAGCTCGACGACGAGCAGGTCATGGACGCGCTCTACTGCGCAGCCGCCATCGGCCTCAACCTCACCACAAGCGCCTGCGTTGCCGGCGCCGAGGGCGGCTGCCAAGCCGAGGTCGGAAGCGCCGCCGCCATGGCAGCCGCCGCGCTGGTGCAGATGCTCGGCGGCACGCCCGAGCAGGCTCTCGACGCCAGTTCCATCGCGCTAAGTAACCTGCTGGGCCTCGTTTGTGACCCCGTAGGAGGCCTCGTTGAGGTGCCCTGCCAAAACCGCAACGCCATCGGCGTGGCAGCGGCCTTTAGCTCGGCACAACTCGCCCTCGCCGGCATTAAGAGCTTGGTGCCGTTTGACCAGATGGCACATGTCATGCTCTCGGTGGGTCACGCGTTGCCGGCCACGCTGCGCGAGACGGCAAAGGGCGGCATCGCGCAGGCTCCGGCCGCACTTTCGGCCTGTGCAAAATGCGGCGTGTGCGGATAACGGCAAAGAATGACTCAAAGGTGGGACAAATGTCCCACCTCTTTTGAATGCCACCGTTTCCGTACCACAAACAGCAGGGCAATCGCTATAATGCAAGCCCAGTAAAAACACGATGAGCCATAAGGCGAAATTCGAAGGATATGCATACGATGTCGCAAAACGATCGAACTCAACTGATTCCCGATCCGCAGCAGCCCAGCAGGCACACCGGCGGCGTTCAGTCACCGCGTCCTATCGCGCCGAGCCACGGTCAGCAGCGTGGTGCTGCAAACGCTTCCCAACGCCCAAACCAACAGCGACAGCAGCGCCAGGTAAACGGCAATGCGCCCAAGCAGCCCCCCACGCATGGTCGAGGCGATCGCGGCCCCGCGCGCAAGTCCGCCGGCAACAATAAGTCGGGCAAAAAGACGACGCTCTTTGTCGTCCTGGGTCTTATCGTCATTGTCTATATCGTTGGCATCGTAGCGTTTTCGCAGCTAGCCTACCCCAACACCACCATTGCCGGCGTCGACGTCTCGTTCTCCAACGCATCGTCTGCCGCCACCAAGGTCAACTCGGCATGGAAGCACTATAAGCTCACCGTGACAGGCGATGACTTTAGCTGGACCTATCAGCCCGAGTCCGATGAACCCATCGTCGATGGCGAAGCTGCCGCAAAAGAAATCATCAACCACAACGAAGCCTTTATTTGGCCGGTCCGCCTTGTGGAATCCTTAAGCGGCAAGACCAAAACAACCGCTACCTCCAACGAAGTCGATCTTGATCAAGACGTCGACCTGTCCATGCTCTCCGACACCTTTGACCAAAAGAAGTTTGAGAAGGATCTGGGCGCCGCCATCGACGAGTTTAACGAAGGCCGTTCGGGCACGTTCGAGGCCAATAGCTCCTATGACGAGCGGGCCGGCAAGTTTACCGTCGAGAAGGCGCGCTCCAACGAAAAACTCAACCGCGAGCATGTCATTAAGTATGCCGAACTCGAGCTTGCCTCGCTGGCCGAGACCGTAGATCTTTCCAAGCTCGGCAACGATGCCTATGAGCCGCTCAATGGAACGCTGACCGATAATCAGATTCAGGCCGCATGCGATGCCGCCAACAACTTCCTGGGCGTCAACGTGACCCTCAAGCTCAACGGCGAGGATGCCGGCAAGGTTGATGGCAGCTCCGTATTGCAGTGGATCAGCTTCGCCGATCCGGCCAACCCCACGCTCGATACGTCGCAGATCAGCAGCTGGGCAGCCGAGCTCGCCAACGGCTTTAATACCGTTGGCTCCACTCGCTGGTGGACGCGCGCCGATGGCAAGCAGTGCGCCGTCGAAGGCGGTGACTTTGGTTGGTCCATCGACAGCAGCTCGCTCGCCAAGCAGGTCGAGGACGCCATTAACAACAAGCAGACCGGCGAAATCGAGATCAAGTACTCCCAGAAGGCCGACACCTTTACCGCAAAGGGAGAGCCCGACTGGAAGGCGTATATCGACGTCGACCTGTCCGAGCAGCACGCGCGCTACTATGACGAGAACGGTAATATCGTTTGGGAGGCCAACTTTATTTCCGGCAAACCGGGCGAAGACGCAACCCCCGAGGGCGTGTGGCAGATCAACAGCAACGACGGCGGCAGCACCCTGATCGGAGCCAAGGACCCCGAGACCGGTAAGCCCAAATACGAAAGCCCGGTGAGCTACTGGATGCCGTTTGAGGGCAATATGATCGGCTTCCACGATGCCACCTGGCAAAACGACAAGAGCTTCGATAATGCCGAGTCGTACAAGTGGTGCGGCAGCCACGGTTGCATCAACCTGCGCCTGGCAGACGCCAAGGCACTGCATGACTGCATCAAAGTCGGCCTGTGCGTGGTTGTCCACTCATAGTGCAACGCGCGCATTCCTACAACGTGGAACCGCTGCGACCAATCTAACAGTTCCGAAAGAAACCGTTCTATGCGCCCACCCCAACCGGTGGGCGCATATACTTAACAAGGTTCTTTCTATAAAGGAGACGCTATGCCGAATGTCCCCACCATCACCCCGGGCCCGGATGATACCGAGCACACGCCCGAAGGTGCCACCGAAACGATTCCTCTGATTACAAACGCACACACCGACAAGCAGAGCGGACGCGCGAACGATACGGCCGAGATTTCCGATGAAGAGGCATATGCCAAGCTCAAGGCAAAACGCGCCGAACGTCAACGCAAAAAGCTGATTCGACGCGGTATTGCCGCCGGCGTCGTGGGTGCCATCGCGCTCATTGCCATTGTCGCAACCCTGGTTATCAATGCGCAGCCACAAGGCGCTAGCGGGCCTGTGACCGACATGGTGACCGAGGGCACGTTTAGCTCAACGGTCGAGGCGAAAGGCCAACTCAAACCCATTTCGTCCTCAGTGGTCTCCCCTTCTGTCGACGGCACGGTCGATTCGATCAACGTGCAGGCAGGCCAATCCGTCAACGAGGGCGACGTGCTTATGACCATTAAAAACAACGAGCTCGATCGCAACGTTGCCGAGGCGCAGCGTGCAGTTGCAGCCGCCCAGGAAGACCTCGCCAACGCGCAGAAAGCCGCAGCTGCCGCGCAGGCCACCCCAATGACGGACGCCGATGGAGCTTCCGCAGCGGCTGGTGTCTCCGCGGCATCAGCGGACACGAACGCCGTATCGGCCGCGCAGCGCAGCCTCGCATCGGCCCAGGCAAACCTAGACCAGGCGAACGCCAAGGCCGCCAGCCGTACGGTCACGGCCCCGAGCTCGGGTAGCATCGTGGAGCTCAACGCCAAGGTGGGCGCCACGGTAACAGGCGGCATGATCATGGGCGAAAGCGATACGAGCGGCGGCAAGCAGTGCATGCAGATCGCCGACCTGTCCAAGATGAAGGTAACCGTGCAGGTGGGCGAAAAGGACATCGCCAAGATCGCCGTTGGGCAGAGCGCCAACGTCACGTATCCCGCGTTTCCCGATATCGTGAGCCAGGGCACCGTCACGGCTATCGCGTCGGTGGCAAACTCCGACGCCGCCAACGGTGGTGGCAGTGTAACCTTTAACGTCGACATTCTCATCGAGGCGCCCGACACGCGCCTGAAGCCGGGCATGACGGCCGAGGTATCGGTGGTGACCGAGCAGCTTGACGACGTGGTCATGGTGCCCGCCATGACCCTAATGACCGAGGATGGCGAGCACTATTACGTCAATTTGGCCACCGATGACGAAGGCAAGGAGACACGCCGCGTTAAGGTGACCGTCGTGACGCAAAACGACAACGAAGCCGTAGTAGGCAAGACACAGGTCAAGCGCGACGACCAGGGCAACGAGATCAACCCCAACGTGCCGGTTACCAAGCTGCGCGATGGCGACACCCTCGTCATGGACACCGGAGCGGACGCAACGGCTGACGGCGGCTACAGCGCGGATTCGGGCAGCATG
Organism: uncultured Collinsella sp.; assembly: GCA_905205145.1. Taxonomy (GTDB): domain Bacteria; phylum Actinomycetota; class Coriobacteriia; order Coriobacteriales; family Coriobacteriaceae; genus Collinsella. Next base: position 1,725 of record CAJLCM010000086.1, on the reverse strand, counting down.
TCTGCCGATGAGGGCATGTAATGCGTCCCGTTATCGACATCCGCAACGTGCACCGCATCTTTGAGAGCGAGGCGGGGTGCGCCCACATCCTGCACAACGTGAGCCTGGCGGTAAATCCCGGCGAATTCGTCGCTATCACTGGCCCCTCGGGCTCGGGCAAATCAACGCTCATGAACATCCTAGGCTGCCTGGATAAGCCGACGGCGGGCGACTACTACCTGCAAGGGCTCAACGTGGCCGAGCTTGACGATGACGAGCTCACCGAAGTTCGCGCCCTGAGCATTGGCTTTGTCTTTCAGAGCTTCAACCTGCTGCCGCGCCTATCGGTCATCGAAAACGTGATGCTGCCGCTGGCCTACACCAATGTGCCCCGCAGCCAGCGTGAAATGCGCGCCGTGCACGCGCTGCAGGCCGTCACGCTGCCCGTCGACCACTGGGACCACCGCATATCCGAGCTCTCGGGCGGCCAGATGCAACGTGTCGCTATCGCACGCGCCCTCGTCAACGATCCGCCCATCATCCTGGCCGATGAGCCGACGGGAAACCTGGACTCCGCGACTGGAGCGCTTGTGATGGAGACCTTCCATAGACTTCAGGAGCGCGGCAAAACCATCGTGCTTATCACACACGACCCCGGCATCGCCGCCGAGGCCGACCGTGCCGTGACCATCCGCGACGGTCGCATTCACGACGGCGCGTATATTCCACATGCACCGCGGACCCTGCGCAGCGCCGTAGATAGCCTGCCCATGATTTCCGCCTCCGCCAACCCGCCGAAAGGAGTGATGGCATGAGCGCCCGCGATCTCATCCAGGAAGCCCTTCACTCGCTCGAGGCCAACAAGGGGCGCAGCCTGCTCACCATCCTGGGCATTGTCATCGGCATTGCCTCGGTCATTGCCATGACTTCGCTCATCGGCGGCATCCAAAACAGCTTGGTCAACAGCCTAGGCCTCAATGCGGCACGCATGGTTCAGATCTATTCGTCCCAAGAACTCTCTGATTCTGACGTCCAGAAGCTTCAAAAACTGGTGCCGCAGATAGAGCAGATCGGCATTGTCGACAGCGCGTATACCGAGTACAAGACCGGCGATAAAAGCTATACCGTCATGGCACAGGGTGTCGATAGCAACATGCTCGACGCCGTGGGGGCCGGCAAGCTCGTTGCGGGGCGCACCTATTCCCAGGCCGAGTCCCAATCAGGCTCGCGCGTGGCGCTCATCAGCCGCGGCGGCGCCGATCAGCTTTACGGCAACGAACAGGATGCGCTGGGGAAAACCATCAAGGTGTCCAACGGGGAGGTGCAGATTGTAGGCGTGATTGATGGCGGCAGCGACTCCATGGGCTCGCTCACGCTGTATATGCCACGCGAAACCATCGCCGGGCTGTTTGGCGACGAGAATCCTTCATTCCCCAGCGTGACGGCACTTGCCGCCGAGGGCACGGACATGGATGAGCTCTGTAAGACCATCGAGTCCAAGGTGCGCGCGATGAAGGGCATCGCGGAGGAGGATGAGTACGACAGTGTATCGGCGACATCCATGAAAAGCGCCATCGATGCACTCAACTCCTTTATGGGCGCGTTTTCGCTCATCATGGGTGCTGTCGCTAGCATCTCGCTGCTTGTCGGCGGTATCGGCATTATGAATATGATGCTTACCAACGTAACGGAGCGCATTCGCGAGATCGGCATCCGCCGCGCTCTGGGCGCCAGTCGTCGCGATAT
>CAJLCM010000085.1:0-6617 GCA_905205145.1 uncultured Collinsella sp. | reverse complement strand
ACCTCAGGACACTCTTACACCACGTCTGCGCGCGCGACCCTGGCAACCGCCCAGAAAGATCCACCCCAAAGCAAGCGCTCGCTAGAACGTTCCGCCGCCGCCTCCGCCGACGCCGCCGCCTCCGCCGCCCGAGAAGCCGCCGCCACCGCCGCCGCTCGAGCTATCGGAACTCGAAGCCAGCTCGCGGATGGTCTCGTGATACACATCGTTGAACGAATCGAGCGGCGACTCGTTGCCGTAGTGATGGTAATACCACCAGTAGCAGGGGTAGTTGTCGTAGAAATCGTCGCTGTTGCGCAGGTCCGCAGGCACGGCCTCGGCCAGCTGTCGCAGCACTTCTTTCGAAACGCCCAGAGCAACGCCCATCACCAGTAGCTTGTTCCACAAGATCAGGTCACTGGGGACGGCCTCCTTCAGGCGCGTAAAGTCCTCGAGCCAATGCTTGAGCGCCTTGCAGCGGGCCGCCACCTCGGCGCCCTCCGGCGTGTAGCGGCGGAAGGTGCAGCTCAGGACGAAGCCCACGATCGTGACGGGGATCGAAATCGCAGCAGCAACGACGTTGGCCTCCGCAAAGTCGGTATAGAACAGAGAGCCCAAAATGCTAAAGACAATAATGACGCCGAGAACCAAACCGGCAACCAGAGCGACGCTACCGTCCGATGCGATAAGCTCGCGCCCTTCCAGCTTGCCCTTGACCGTAGTCTGATAGTCCTCGAGCTTGTCGCCAACGGACACAGTGCGCTCGCTAGCGTACTCCTCCAGCTCGCTAAACGTGCGCGAACGGGCTCCGTCCTTATCGGGCTTAACGCCGGCGAAAAAGACCTTGAGCACATCGCGATCGATGCCGTCCTTCTTGGCAGCCTTCCAAGCCTCATCGGTCACTGTGATGCGATACGTCTGCTCCTCTTTTTCGCGACGGAGCAGACCCTTCTTCTTGGTCTCGGTCGCTTCTTCCAGCTTGATCACGCGGTCGTCGGTCAGCTTCATCAGTGTGGCGATATATGCCTGATCGGGCACGTCGTTCCAGCTCATAAGAGCTGCAAGCACCGCGGGATGGTCGGCCGAGGGCACATCGCGGAAGTACTCGTCCTGGAAGAGCGGCTTGGGCTTGGGCCTGCGCAGCTTGAGCATCACGATCACACCGGTATAGGCAACCGCCACGACAACACACACCACGGCAATCGCGCTGGCAACCGCACGCGCGTGCTCACGGCGGGCGTTAGCTTCGTCGGCCCATTCCTTCTCTTCGCTCAGGATCGTTGACATGCGCTCTTCGCCCGAGGCGGCAAGCTGCGGCACCCAGTCGCTAGGGAAGGCGATACGTGCCTCGGCGAATTCGCCCTGGTGCACGCAGGGAATGGTATAGGTGACCATGGGCTCGTCCTCATCGAGCGACACGTCGCCCGTCAGCGGACCATGGCCCCATGCGCGGAAGTTAACGCCCTTGACGGCCGCCGTCCCGGCAGCGGCATTCGCGAAGCACACTTCCATCTCGACGTCATCGGAATCCGCAGACCAGCCGTCACCCACGAACTTCCAGTAGAGCTCGGCGGTATCGGCCCAGTTCATAACCGCACCGGTCATGGTGTAGCTCACGTAGTAGATTGCGCTGTCGCCGCTCTCGTGAGGGCTGAACACCTTAATCCTTACGCCGTCACCGGTCTGCTCGACCGTGTAGACGCCAGAGTCGCCCTTGTTCGCGCTATCGACTTTGTTAAACGCGGTGTCCTCTTCCTCGACACTCAGCACGTCGACGCCCGCCGTGCCGCTCTGCTGGTTGGAGCCCGTATTGATCTCCCAAAACACGCCGTTGATGTCGTCATCGAAATCGAACTGGCGTCCCTCGACAACGGTCAGCGATCCATCGGCCTCGACCGTGGCACTGATGTAGGTTTGGGTCATGGAATACCCGTCGGCACGTGCAACGGCGGGCAACAGCAGCAGCGCGCACGCGACGAGCGCGCAAATGGAAGCAAATCGCGCAAACGGGCGGCGCTGCCGACAGGCATTGGCAACGGGGGCGTTCATAGGCACATCCTTTGTCTGTAAAACCAACATCGCCATTGTCCCACGTTTGCGGGCACACATGACGAACATCTAGGCGACCGGAGCGTCAAACGGGATGAAAGTCACGCCCGCACCCCGGTAGCTAGTCATTGGGGACGTTCTTAAATGACTAGTCATTAGGGACACCCTTGGCATGGCCTGCGCCGGCAATAGATACCACTTCATAGCTCCGTCACAGGTGTAGCGGCTTTGTGTTGCCGCGGCACGCGCTGATTGAGCCGCCAGCCGAGGGGCATAAAGCAGTTGAGCGAAAACGGTTTGCCCCTTTGCCGTTCGCTCGAGGATCATGTCCCCCTTTTCCGCGGAAACCCCGGCAGTTGCGAAGAGCTGCCGGGGTTTCTGTCGTCTAAGGTGCCGAGTTGATGGACAGGAATCAAAACCGAGTCTGCAGCCCGCCATACGCAATGCGGGGCCTCGACAACTTGTGGACCACAGCGACGCCTTCCCCACCGCGCCCCGCGCTATACTCGTCCGCATGGATATCAAAGCACGCAACATAGCAACGCCTACCGCGGACGCGCCAGCGACGCCACCCGCCTCCGCCCCCGCGCCCGTCGTGGGCCGTTTTGCCCCGTCGCCCTCGGGCCGCATGCACCTGGGCAACGTGTTCAGCTGCCTGTGCGCGTGGCTTTCGGCCCGCAGCCAGGGCGGCAGCATCGTGTTGCGCATCGAGGACCTGGACGATCGCTGTAAGCGCCCGGAACTTGCCGCTCAATTGATTGACGACCTGGCTTGGCTGGGGCTTGAGTGGGACGAAGGCCCCTACTACCAGCACGATCGTCTGGACTTGTACGAGAGCGCCTTGCACCAGCTACAAGACGCCGGCCTCACCTACCCCTGTTTTTGCACGCGCGCCGAGCTCCACACCGCGAGCGCGCCGCACACCAGCGACGGCACGCCCATCTACCGTGGCGCCTGCCGAGGCCTTTCGGCCGAAGAGGTCGCCCGCCGCAGTGCCCTGCGCGCCCCGGCCACGCGTCTGCGCGTGCCCACCGTCGACGACCTCGCAGACGATGTGGTCGAATTCGTGGACCGCACGTATGGTGCCCAATGCGAAGCACTCGCCACCGAGTGCGGTGACTTTTTGGTGCGCCGCAGTGACGGCGTGTTTGCCTACCAGCTAGCCGTGGTGGTCGACGACGCCGCCATGGGCGTCACCGAGGTCGTGCGCGGATGCGACCTGCTGGGCTCCACGCCGCGCCAAATCTATCTGCAGCATCTGCTGGGACTTCCCACACCGCGCTACGCGCACATTCCGCTGCTCATGTCACCGGACGGCCGCCGCCTTTCCAAGCGCGACCGCGACCTGGACCTGGGCGAGCTCCGCACCCGCTTTGGCACGCCCGAGGCACTGTTGGGATGGCTCGCCGGGCAAACAGGCATCGCGCCAGACACCACGCCGCGCTCTGCCGAACAGCTGGTCGAGCACTTTAGCTGGGACGTCATCCGTGCGCACCGCGAGAACATCACTGTAACGGTCGAGTAGCCAGCCACCCCGCCTCTACGCAACATCCCAGGGCTGGAGTTCGTCACCCAAGCGAACGATGCAGTCGTAGAGCACGGTATGGCGCTCGGCCGGGTTGGTGTCACGATGAAAATGCCCGTAGTACCAACGCTTGTAGTCCAGGCGGTCCTCCAGCTCGTCGAAAAACGTGGTGAGTCGATCGACATCGGGATAATTCCAGCCGGGCGCCGGATAGAACGTGGGCGAAAGCATGCGCGTAGAGCAGGTGTGGGTGATCACGTAGTCGACCTTCCAACCCACGCTGTCGAGCTTTGTCCGCGCCTCCTCAAAGTTGCGCTCGTCCGGCAGTTCCTGCGGCCACCAGCTGGAATACGGAATGCGGTATTCTTTATCCACGCTCGTGGCGCCGCCCATGGTAAAGATCGTTGAGCCGTCGAGTTCAAAAACCTCGCCACGCGTCAGGCGCCGTATGGGAGAGGTATCCGACAGGCGCTGCGTCAGCCCACCGTGCCACAACTCCATGGGGCGCTCCGCCCAGTGATCGAAACGCTCGTGGTTGCCGTCGACGAACAGCACGGTATAGGGGCGCGACTCCAGCCAGGCGATATCGGCGCACTCCTCGGCAGAGAAATCCCACGGAAAGCCAAAGTCGCCCGCGACAATCAGATAGTCGTCGCCCGTCAGACTATCCCCAAGATCCCAGTCGCGAAGCTTTTGCATGTCGAGCCCACCGTGAATGTCACCCGTCACATAGACCGTCATCGGATCACCACTTCCCTGCAAGTCGCTAGCCCACATTCTGCACGATTACTAAGCTAACCGTTCCAGCCCTTCCATCCCTTAGGGCTTACCCTTCGTTCTTCCATCCAAACGGGTCAAGCACCCAAAAAACCAGATCGAGCACGCCGCCGGTCATCATGGCGCCGGCAAGAGCCATGCAAACGTGCAGAGAACTGGCACTTCGGAGCACGTCGAATGGCCCCAGAACAGCCAGCAGCACGACCGCTGCGCCGGCCACGCACAGCGCAAGACACGGCCCCGCGTCCTTGACGCACCTCTTTGCGAGACGCCTGGTGTTGTCACTCATCGATATCGAACTCCTTAGAGGGTCGTTGTTCAGGTACGTGCCGTCGCGGCAGAGCAGGACGGCAGGTTAAGTGTCCCATGCCGTGCGGACACGTTTGAGTTACCCTACAAATTATTGAATTTGATAAAATGTAGGGTAACTACTCGGAAGGGAGGCTCCGTGCCCGTCTTAGAAGATGTCCTAGAAGAGGAATATGCACGCTCGAACCGCCTCTTGGGCCTCATGGAGCAGGAAATCGGTCTCCTTCCAAAGGGCAGCATCCGCATGCGAAACATAAAGGGCCACGAATACTGCTATCTCAACTATCGAGTCGGCGACAAGGTCAAAAGTGACTATGTGCCTGCTACAGAGGTTGATGAGCTGCAAGCCAAAATCGAACGTCGAAGGGCTCTTGCGGCCGCCATCAGAGAACAAAAGCAGTCTCAAAAGCTAATCATACGTGCGTTGGGAAGGGTGCCGAATGCTGACTGAACAGCAGAGATTTTCCTCTAAAACAATTTGAAAACCTTGCCGCATACATGCTGTTCGCATCCGCTGAGTCCGAGCCGCTGCCCAAGTCACCATGTGCCCGGCACACAAATAGTTACACGCGGAACTATTCCAAAACCGAAAGAACCACTGCAGTTAGTACCCGATAACCATAATGCCTTTTAACGGAACAGGCATGCGCCCGCTTGCGTACAATGTTTTGAAAAAAGTTACGACCTTTTCGTAGTCTCTGCTTGAGTTGTTACCACTCTTGTACACATTACGAACGACTACACAAAGATATGCTGCATCCTGTATCATGCACGCTTCAAAAAAATCCTTCAGAAACTGGTTGTTCGCGACAGCGCGCCCGGCCTCAATCTCCACTATCGTGTTAGTGTCCCTATGGACGGCATCGACCTCAAAAGCTTTATCAATTAAGCCTTTCTCCCCATACAACACTGGCATCGATAGTTTCTCGTTTTTCTTTTTCCCCGCCTCAACATTGAAACCAAATCGCTTCAAATCGAACGCCAAAATTCGGAGCACACTATCGCTGTGCTCACTGTTTTTATCAGAACGAATCTGCTCAATATTTTTATTTACAGCTTTTACAACGTCCATTAACGGCTGCGGCGGACGACCGTTTAATGGGAAGTAAATCCAGTTGCACTCCATTGATAGTCCTTTGTCTATATTCATTCAGCCACTGCGGCTATTTTAAATTAATGTTATAAAACACCGACGACTAACGATGCCATAAACAGTCAATCGGCCAACCTTTTAGCAGTTAGCGAACCATGCAAGCAAACAGAAACCTTAATCAACATGACGGATCGGCGCTTTCGGTCATTAGCAAACAGAATCACTTGCCCATGGAGCCATTTACCCTTGGCCTTTCAATTAGGACTGGCATCAAATGCCGCATGCCCTAGTAATATTAAGATCCTTCCATGGCTGCCACGCAGCGGCCCACGCACCCAACAACATCCATATGTGAAACTCATACTTTTGCAACGCGATTTTGATCCATATGATCCGTTCGCCTTGCTTATCCCATTTCTGCCGCCGGCTTGTCATCGGCTCACCATCCCCCGCTATCGAGGTCTAATACTTCCTCACCGCCGCGCAAAAACTCATCCAACATTAATCTTGGCTCAAGAATCGCTTAATCTATAACCTGCACTATAGAGTTCGACCAAGGGCGGGGCGGCGCCGCGCGACGCAGGCCGCCGAACGCAACGCTCGCGCCCGGGCAAAACGCCCGGCGTCGCGCCCATCGAACGAAAGGACAGGTCATGGACGACCTCGAAAAAGTTGAAACCATCCGCACCAAGTGCGACGTGAGCTACACCGATGCCAAGGCCGCGCTCGACGCCACCGACGGCAACGTTCTGGACGCCATCATTTGGCTCGAGTCGCAGGGCAAGACCCAGACCACGTCGGCGCATGCCGCCACCGAGTCCGCGCCAGTCGATGAGCCCTCTGCCGAGATGGTTGCCGCGCAGGCCGCCTACGAAAAGTCGAGCG
>CAJLCM010000084.1:0-7090 GCA_905205145.1 uncultured Collinsella sp. | reverse complement strand
CGTGCGCTTGAACTGAGAAGGGGGAGGCCTCGCGGCCTCCCCCTTTTTTGCGTTTACGGGCTTTTGTCTCACATAGTAGCTGTGTTTTATAACCCTCGTTTGTCGCATCTTCTGTGAACGGGCTACAATAACTTAGTCTGTGCGATATGGAGGTGAACATGGCTGAAGCTGGTATCGGCGTTGATATCGTCGAGATTTCCCGTATGAAATCAATTCTTGAAAAGACGCCGTCGTTTGCTCGGCGTGTGTTTACCGAAGAAGAGCGTGCGTATTGTGATGCATCATCGCGTCCCGCTGCTCACTATGCCAGCCGCTTTGCTTCGCGCGAGGCGGTACTTAAAGCTCTCGGCACGGGTTTTAGTCAAGGCGTTGGTCGCAAGGATGTTTCGGTTACGCGTGATAAACTCGGCAAACCGAAGGCGCTGCTTTCGGGCCGTGCTCTCGAGATCGCTCAAGAGCTGGGTGTTGTTGAGGTCGCTCTTTCCATTACGCTTACAGGAGACTTAGCCGTTGCGAATGCCATCGCGATTACCGAAGATGCTCGGCCTAAGCCAAAAGAGGAAAAGGTGAGTACCAAGAAACGCGTAGCGCAGACATTTAAAGAGGCTCGCTCTGTTTTAGATGAGCTTGAGCAGCTGCAGAATTCAGCATTGACGGAGCACCTGGGCGATGCTTCGCAAGATACGCTAGGAGCATAGATGAAACCGGTTTTGAGTACCGAAGAAGTCGTTCGTCTCGAGGATATCATCGAACGCGAAGGGACTTCGAAGGCCGAGCTTATGGAGCTAGCAGGTGAGTTTGCCGCCAACGAGGTCTTGAAGCTCAATCCCGATCGGGTTCTCGTTCTGGTCGGTTTTGGTAATAATGGCGGCGACGGTTGGGTTGCCGCCGATATTCTGAGCCATAAGGGTGTGGACGTCGATATCGTTTCTCCGGTTGAGCCGGATGAGATTCCTGCTGCTCTGGCACGTCATGTTGCTCGTCGTACTGCCGGCCGCGATGTGCACGTTTGCGTCGGCCCCTCGCGTGACGAACTCGAGGTTTTGATCGATAAGGCCGATGTTGTTGTCGATGCCATTTTTGGTACCGGTTTCCACGGGAATCTGCGTGCGCCGTTCTCCATCTGGATTCCTACGGTCAATGAATGCGCCGATTGTGTCGTATCCATTGATGTCCCCTCGGGCCTGAATGCCGAGACGGGCGTTGTTGATGACGACTGCATTCGTGCCGAGCATACGGTGACGATGATTGCGCCCAAGATTGGTCTGTATAGCGCTGATGGCCCTGAGTATGCTGGCGATTTGATCTGCGGCAATCTTTACGACCGTCTTGACGAGGTCATCGATGATGTCGACCACGCCGCCGAGATTGTCGAGCCCGGTGACTTAGTTGATTACTTTGCTCCACTACCTACGAATATCGATAAGTATTCCCGTGGCTCTGTGCTTATTGTCGCCGGATCTGCGCAATATCCTGGTGCTGCCATTATGGCGGCCAAATCTGCAGCTCGCGCGGGTGCTGGTTACGTGGCAGTCGCGGCTCCTGACGCCTGCGCCAATCTTATTCGCATGGCCCTTCCTTCGATTCCCGTCTTTGCTATTCCGTCTGATTCCCGCGGCTCCTTTGGCGCCGCTGCGCGCATGACTGTGTGCGAGATTGCAAAGAAGTACAGCTGTGTACTGTGCGGCCCCGGTATGACGACATCTGCCGGCGCTATGCAGGTGGTTTCGGGCTTGCTCGAGCTTGATGTACCGCTTATTTTGGACGCCGATGCACTCAACTGCCTTGCTAAGATTGCCATTGACGGTATTGATAGTAATCCCGAGATGTATCGTCGCGAGCAGCCGTTGGTTATGACGCCGCACTATCGTGAGCTTTCGCGTCTGGTTGCCGGTGACGAGGTGAACGACCTTGGTACCGCGATTGCGGCCGCGCAGAAGGTTGTCTGGGCTGCAGGCTCCGACAATCTGGTGGTCATTGCCAAGGGGCCGACGACGGCTATCTGTGGCGTTGAGCGTGTGCTGCTGCCGCTCTCGGGTCCGGCTTCTCTGGCAACTGCCGGTTCGGGTGATGTTCTCGCGGGTATTTTGGCCGGCACGCTTGCCACCATGCGCGACGAGATGGATCGTTGGGAGTTGCTGTATTCGTACGCCGTCGCACTTCACAGCTACGCCGGTTTTGCTGCGGCGACGGAGTATGGTGAGAAGAGCGTCATCGCGACCGATCTTATCGACTTGATCGGTCCTGCCATGGAACTGGCGGCAAAGGATGCGCTCGAAGATCTGGGAATCATGGACGAAGGGTCGGATGACTAATCATGAATAAAGCCGATTTGACGCGCTGGTCCTGGGTCGAGATCGACCGCGGGGCGCTCCGTCGCAACACGAGGGCCTATAAGAACTTGCTGAATCCACGTCAGCGCCTGTGCTGCGTGGTCAAGGCCGATGCTTATGGTCATGGAGCTGTTGAGTGCGCCAAGATCATGTATTCGGCCGGTGCCGACATGTTTGCCGTGGCGACGGTTAACGAGGGCGTTGAGCTCCGACAGGGCGGGATAACGAAACCCATCCTCATCCTAAGCGAGCCGCCTATCGAGGCCATTCCGACGTTGCTCGAGTTTGATATCATGCCCTCGGTCTATACGTCTGACTTTGCTCTTGCGTATGGCGAATGTGCCGTCGCGGCGGGCAAAGTGGGCAAGTATCATCTCGCCATCGAGACGGGCATGAATCGTATCGGCGTTCACTACACGCAGGTTGTCGACTTTGTCCGCGGTATAAATTTTCATCGCGGTATTCAGTGCGACGGCGTATTTACGCACTTCGCCACGGCCGATGAACCTTCGGGCTGGGACTACAAGCTGCAGTGCCAGCGCTTTACCGAGGCCGTTCAGGCCATTAAGGATGCGGGTTTTGAGTGCGGTATCGTGCACTGCGCCAACACGCCGTCCTCGATGCTCGACCCCTCGATGCATTTTGATATGATCCGCGCCGGCGTTGGCTTGTATGGCATGCAGCCGTGCGAGCTGAGTGGCCGCGTGATGCAGCTTGATCCCGTTATGAGCGTCCATGCGCGTGTGACGCGCGTGGCGCACCCTGCGATGGGTGAGGGCGTGGGCTACGGTTTTACCTACCGCGTACCGCGTACGCGCGTTCAGATCTGCACGCTGCCGATCGGTTATGCCGATGGCCTATCGCGTACGCTTTCCAATCGTATGGATGTGCTGTATCGCGGCGAGCGCGTGCATCAGGTTGGCAATATCTGCATGGACCAGTTTATGGTCGCCATTCAGTCCAACCCGGCACACGAGATTCCCGAGGCCGAGTATGGTGACGAGATGATCATTGTCGGCCGCGATGGCGATGCCGAGATCACTATGGACGAGATGGCCCGACTGCGCGGAACGATTAACTACGAGGTCGCCTGCGGCTTTGGCATGCGTCTCGACAAGGTCTACGTGTAGGAGCCGCTATGGGCGTCATGCACATCCCCGGTCATAGCCATCAGGCGCCACGTGAGGTCGCACTCGAGGAGATTGAGGCCGTTCTGGGCGATTGTCACCTCTGCCAGCTCTACCAGTCGCGTCACAATATCGTGTTTGGCGTGGGAAACCCCCGCGCTCGCGTCATGTTTATCGGTGAGGCGCCGGGTCGCAACGAGGATTTGCAGGGCGAGCCCTTTGTGGGGGCGGCAGGCGAGGATCTCAACGGCATTTTGTCGCTGGCGGGGCTCAAACGCGAAGACGTCTACATTGCCAACGTGCTTAAGTGCCGCCCGCCGGGAAACCGCAATCCGCGTCCCGAGGAAGTGCTGGCTTGCTCGCCGTTTTTGCGTGAGCAGATTCGAAGCATCTGGCCTGATATTATCGTGACGCTCGGCAACCCCGCGACGCACTTTGTGCTTAAGACCGAGATTGGCATTACTAAGCTGCGCGGCAGGTTCCACCAGATGGGGCATTTTGTAGTAATGCCCACTTTTCATCCGGCAGCAGCGCTGCGCAATCCGGCGTGGCAGGAGCTGCTGGAGGAAGACTTTAAGATGCTGGGCGATTATCTGGAGCGACATCCCGCACCAGAGGACGCCTCGGAATAATAAGGAGCATATATGTCCCTGGAGCGCCTGGGGGTAGGTACTTACAAAACGACTTGCGCTGCCGATACGGAGTACTTTGGCGAGCTAATTGCACCGTGCCTTGAGGACGGCGATGTGCTCATCCTGACCGGTGGCCTGGGAGTGGGCAAAACTCACTTTACCAAGGGCGTCTCGCGCGGGCTGGGCGATGGGCATATGGTTACGAGTCCTACGTTTGCGCTCATGGCCGTTCACGATCAAGGTCGTATTCCGCTGTTTCACTTTGATCTATACCGCCTGGAGCATGCCTACGAGCTCGAGGATACGGGCATTTTCGATGTGCTGGGCTATGAGGGTGCCTGCCTGCTGGAATGGGGCGAACAATTCCAGGACGAGCTGACGGATGAGTATCTTTCGGTGACGCTCAAGCGTGATGAGGGCGACAGCGATGTGCGAACGATAACGCTTGAGGCGCACGGTGACCGCGCAATGGAGCTTTCCCATTTGATTGATAAGGCTGTACAAGATGAGCTTGCATAACGACAACGCGCTGGTGGTGGCGCTCGATACCTCGACCGACATGCTTGCCTGCGCGGCAAGCTGGATTGATGGGCAGACGGGCGAGACGAAGCTCGTGAGTGGCGACCACATGTGTCGCCGTCACGCCAACGTTGAGCTCGTGAATACCGTTGATGGCGTGCTGGCTCAAGCCGGTCTGGATCGCAGCGATGTTGGTTGCTATGTGGTCGGTCGCGGCCCGGGGTCCTTTACGGGTGTGCGCATCGGCATCTCCACTGCCAAGGGCCTCGCGCGTGGTGCCAATGTTCCGCTGCTGGGCGTGTCGACGCTCGACGCTTGCGCTTGGACGGCGTGGAAGGCTGGCGTGCGCGGCAAGCTTGGTATCTTGGCCGATGCTATGCGCGGTGAGGTATATCCGGCGCTGTATATGCTGGTTGATGAGGGTCCCGAGCGTCAATTTGAGCGCGAACACGTGGTCAAGGCCGCCGTGGCGCTCGATGAGTGGCGCCGAGCAGCGGACTGGGACCAGGTTCAGCTGACCGGTGACGGTCTCGTGCGCTATGGCAAGCTGCTGGGTGAGGACGAGACCGCCCGCTGCGTGGAGCGCGACCTGTGGTGGCCTTCGGGCGAGGGCTTGCTGCTCGCGCACGCTGCGGGTGACGGCGATCCGGCCCGCGTCCTGCCGATTTACACGCGCCTTTCGGATGCCGAGGAAAACGAGCGCAAGCGTCTTGGTCTTGCTGAGAGTGCACAGAGCGAAATTACGGGCGTTGCCGATGAGCTCGCCGGTCGTCATCTGCAGTTCCGTCCCATGGGCGCGGCGGATGCCGAGGGCGCGAGCGCGCTGGAGGCTGCCTGCTTTGAAGGTGCCGGACACGAGGCGTGGACGCCGGGCATGTTCCTGTCCGAACTGGGCGAGGACGTCGCTGCGCCGCGTAGTTGGTGGGTGGCACACGACGATGGCAAGCTGCTGGGCCTTGCCGGCGGTATGGTCGTGGACGGTGATGTGCAGATTCTGGATGTCGCCGTCGACCCGGCACATCGCCGTGAGGGCATTGCCCGCAAGCTGCTGTCGCACGTGAGCTATGATGCCCAGATGCTCGGCTGCACCACGGCTTCGCTCGAGGTTGAGGACGGCAATGAGGGCGCGATTGCGCTCTATAACGCTCTGGGCTTTACCGAGGCTGGCCGTCGCCGCGGCTACTATGGTGCCGGCAAGGACGCCATCGTCATGACGGCCCCGCTGCCCCTGGTACTTCCGGTCGACAATGCTTCGCCCGAGCCGACGGCGGCAGAGCAGCGCGTATGGCCGCTGCCTGCGCCTGGGCGCTCCGAGGGGGAGCGTGCCGAAATTGAGCGCCGCCGCCTAGTGCTCGCTATCGAGAGTTCCTGCGACGAGACGGCCGTGGCGATTATCGATGCGGATGGCAATATGCTGGCCAACCAGGTGTCGACACAGATTGATTTCCATGCCCGCTTTGGCGGCGTGGTGCCCGAGATCGCCTCGCGCAAACACGTTGAGGTGATTGTGAGTGTCGTGGATGCGGCGCTCGAGGATGCCGCAGCATCGCTTGGCCTTGAGGGTGGAGCCATTGCTCCCAGCGAGCTTGCCGCCGTGGGCGTGACACAGGGTCCGGGCCTGGTGGGCGCGCTCGTGGTTGGCGTCGCCTTTGCCAAGGGCTTTGCCTACGCTGCCGGCAAGCCGCTCGTGTGCGTCAATCATCTTGAGGGTCATCTGTTTGCCAACCTGCTGGCGCAACCCGACCTCAAACCGCCGTTTATCTTCACGCTTGTCTCGGGTGGGCACACCATGCTCGTGCACGTGAAGGCGTGGGGCGACTACGAGGTGCTCGGTGAGACGCTTGACGACGCTGTGGGCGAGGCCTTCGACAAGGTAGCCAAGGCGTTGGGTCTGGGCTATCCCGGTGGCCCCATCATTTCCAAGCTGGCCGAGATGGGCAACCCCAAGGCGATCGATTTCCCCCGTGCGCTTAACAGCAGAGGAGACTATCGCTTCTCGCTTTCGGGCCTTAAGACCGCTGTGACGCTCTACATTGAACAGGAGACCAAGGCCGGGCGCACGATTCACCTGCCCGATCTGGCAGCTTCGTTTGAGGCAGCTGTCTTTGACGTGCAGTACAAGAAGGCCAAAAACGCATTGCACGCTACCGGATGCAAGGAATACTGCATCGGTGGCGGCGTCTCGGCCAACCCGCATCTGCGCGAGATGATGATCAAGAAGCTCGGGCGCCAGGGCATTCGCGTGACGGTGCCGCCGCTTTCGGCATGCACCGACAACGCCGCCATGATCGCGGAGGTCGCCCGCCGTAAATTCGACCGAGGTGAAATCTCGCCGTTCGACGTCGACGCCGATCCAAACATGACGCTGTAGCTGGTACGGCGCGGTCCCCGGCGCTGCCCGGGCGCCAGCGGCCGCATATGAACTTTCCTGCTCTACAGTCCTGCTCACGACGGAGGCCACATTAAGTGGCCTCCTGTT
>CAJLCM010000083.1:0-7447 GCA_905205145.1 uncultured Collinsella sp. | reverse complement strand
GACCATGTGGCCGGCGGGGCGCCCTTTTGTGTTGTGCTGTCCGTGAAGTAACGCGCCTGCTTAACCTTTGCCGCCGCCTCGACAAACGACTTCCACAGATTAAAGTCGGTCTCGAGCGTCTGCCAGGTGTACTCGGGATGCCATTGCACGCCCAGGCAGAAAGGCTGGCCTTCGACTTCGATGCACTCGGGAACGCCATCGGTTGCCTTGGCGACCAAGCGCGTGCTTTTACCCAGACGATCGACGCAGCAGTGGTGTGCGGAGTTGGTCTGGATCAGCCTGTGCCCGCCAACCGCGCGCTCCAGCAGCGAGCCCGGCACGACCTCGACGGGATGCACGGGGTCGTTGAGCACGTGGGTATGGCGCCACTGCGTGCGGCCTTCGCGCGCACCCAGGCTCGGCACGTCCATGCATAGGGTGCCGCCAGTGGCGACATTGAGCAACTGCGTGCCGCGGCAGGTGGTAAAGAGCGGCTTTTTAGCACGGAGCACCTCGCCGACCAGCTTAAACTCAAAGCTATCGCGGATCTCGCAGCAGAGGGTGGGGTCGTAGGGTCGATCATCGCCCCAGCGCTTGGGGTTGACGTCCGGGCCGCCGGGAATGGCGATGCCGTCGGCGATGTCGACGTAATGACGGATAACCTCAATGTCCTCGGTGATGGACATCTGCAGCGGCAGGCCGCCAGCGGCAAGGATGGCATCGACAAAGACACTTGCGATTTCCTCGTTGGGGGAGAGCGTCTCGCTCAAAAACGGCTTTGCCTCTTCCCAACGCGGCGCGACGAGGATAAGTGGTCGGTCGGCGGGGGCGACGTCGACATGCGGGGTATAGGACGAGGAAGTACGGGTTCCGATCATAGGTGCTGCTTTCGAATCTGAAGGTGACAGGGCGCATGAGAGACGTGGGACGACACTTCCGATGGATTTGTCCCACGGGGTGGCTGGCTAGTGGCCCTTAATGGAGTTGAGGAAGTCCTGGGCGCGCTTGGTCTGGGGGTGGTCGAAGAACTCGTCGGGCGTGCCGGTTTCCACGATCTGGCCGTCGGCCATAAACACGACGCGGTCGGCCACGCGGCGGGCGAAGTTCATCTCGTGTGTGATGACGATCATCGTCATGCCCTGCTGTGCCAGACGGACCATGACCTCGAGCACCTCGTTGATCATCTCGGGGTCAAGAGCGCTCGTGGGCTCGTCGAAGAGCATGGCCTTGGGCTGCATGGCAAGCGAGCGGGCGATGGCTACGCGCTGCTGCTGGCCGCCTGAGAGCTGCGCGGGCACCTTATCGGCCTGCTCGGCCACGCCTACGCGGCTCAGCAGGTCCATGGCGCGCTCGCGGGCTTCGTCCTTGGAGACGCCCAGCACATCGACCGGTCCCAGCATGACGTTCTGTAACACGGTCATATGTGCGAACAGGTTGAACTGCTGAAACACCATGCCCAGTTCGGCGCGCATGCGGGCAAGATCCTTGCCTTCCTGCGGCAGGGGCTTGCCCTCGATGAGGATCTCGCCCGAGTCGATGGTTTCCAGGCGGTTGATGGTGCGGCACATGGTCGACTTGCCCGAGCCCGAGGGCCCGATCACAACGACGACCTCGCCGCGGTCGACCGAGAGATTGATGTCGTTGAGGACGTGTAGATCGCCATAGTGCTTATCGACGTGTCTGAGCTCGATCAGCGGCTGATTGCCGGTGGAAGAGGTGCTCTGTGCCATGGTGCTCGGCTCCTTATGACTCGAAATGGTAAAGCGTTAGCGGATGATCGTCGCGCCGGTCTTGTGCGAGACGTAGACAGCGGCCTTGTTGATCGCGACGTTGATGAGGATATAGATGACCGCGATTACCAGGTAGACCGACACGAGCGCGTCGTAGTTGGTAATGAGCACGCGGGCGTTTTGCATGAGGTCGGGGTAGCTCACCACGTAGGCCACGGTGGTGTCTTTGACTACGATCACGAGCTGCGAAATCAAGGACGGAATGATAAATCGAATCGCCTGCGGCAGGACGATTTTAAAGGTGATTTTAGCTTTGGAGAGGCCGAGCGCCTGGGCAGCCTCGACCTGACCGCGCGGCACGGCGTTGACGCCGGCACGGAAGATCTCGGCAAGTACACCGGCTGCGGCAAGCGCGACCGGAAGCGTGAGCATCCAAAACGCCGGCAGCGCGATCTTGTACTGGGGCAGCACCAAAAAGAAGAAGTAGATAAACAGCAGACTCGGCACGCCGCGGAAAAAGTCGGTGAGCACACGGCAGAGCAGCTGCAGCGGCTTGATGTCGCTCGTGCGGCCGAGCATAAGGCCCAGGCCCAACACGAGCGCGATGGCGCCGGCGGTGAGTGCGACCTTGACGGTGCCCTCAAAGCCGGCAAGTAGGAACTTCCAGGTGGTGAGGTGCGTAAAGAAATACCAATAGTGGACCGAAAGCTGACCGGTCACATAAAAGCGCTGCAGTACCAGGACGGTGAGTGCGGCCACGGCAACAAGCGAGATGGCAGTGCCGATGCGAATCTTGGCGCGCATCTTGGGGCCGGGAGCCTCGTAGAGCGCATCGCGCATGGTAAGCGCAGGGGAGGAGTGCTTGCTCATCGGAGGATCCTCACCTTCTTATCGATGTGGTTGCCAATGTGGCTCACCACAAAGGCCGTGCCCAGGTAGCCGAGCGCCGAGATAAAGAACGCGGCGACGCCGCCGAGCGAGCGCGTGTTGATATAGCTCACCACGCCGGTGAGCTCTTGCGGCTTAAGCGGCACCTGGCTGCCGAGCGCAGTGGTGAGCATGACGGCGATAAAGAGGTTGGTCATGGGCAGCACGCTCGAGCGCAGCGCCTGCGGAATCACGATCTTGGAGAGGATGCGGCTGAAGCTCATGCCGAGCGAGCGGGCGGCTTCCACCTGGCCGACGCCGACGGTGTTGATACCGCTCATAAAGTTCTCGGAACCAAAGGCCGAGCCCAACAGGACCGTGGCGACGATAACGCAGGTGCGGTACGGCAGGACGACCTTGAGCGGCGGCAGCGCATAGACGACGATGATGAGCAGCGCGATGCCGGGGATGTTACGGAAGACCTGTACATACAGGTCGCCAAAGACGCGCAGCGGCTTGAGCGGTGATACGCGCATCACGGTGACGGCGACGGCCAGCACCATGGCGATGGCAAACGACTCAAGCGTCATGCCCCAGGTTGCTAGCAGCGCGTCGATATAGTTCTGGCCATAGAGCGACCAGAGCTCGGAGAGACTCATGCGGACCTCCTGCCGGTAAGGAAAGGGGCTCCCGTGTGTACGGAAGCCCCGACAACTCAGTGAGGAAACAGTTTACCGCAATAAAGCGCATCATGCGTTTCCGTATGGTTTCGTTGCGGCTGTTACCAGGCTCGCTGCCTAGGCGCCGATCTCGGGCAGCTCGGGAACATTGGTGTCGCCCGTACGGTCGCCGATGCAGATCTGCCACAGCTCGGTCCAGGTGCCGTCGTCCTCGATCTTCCTAAGGAAGTCGTTGACAAAGGCGACGCCGTCGGAATCGAGCGGCAGGCCGATACCATAGGGCTCCTTGCTGCCGAAAGGCTTGCCGGCGATCTTGTACTTACCGGGCTCGCGGACCAGGGCGCTCTGCTGCATGTTGTTATCGATGACGTAGGCGTCAACGCGGCCCTGCTGGAGTGCCTGGCGGGCCTCCTCGTCGGTCTTGAACTCCTGCTGGCTGGCCTTGGGGGCGAACTCCTCCAGGATGGCGGGGCCGTTGGAGCCGGACTGGACGGCGACGTTCTTGTCGGCCAGGTCGTCGACGCCCTTGATGTCGTCGTTATCGGCGAGCACCAGGATGGCCTGCTGGGTGTAGTAGTAGGGACCGGCAAAGGAGACGAGCTTCTTGCGCTCATCGGTAATGGTGTAGGTGGCGAAGACGGCGTCGACCTGGCCGTTCTGCAGGACGGACTCACGCGTGTCCGAGGTTACCTGGGTGATCTCGACCTTGTTCTCGCCCAGAATGTAGTTGGACAGGAGCTGTGCGATACCGGCGTCGAAGCCGCGGGTCTGACCGTCTTTCTCGTTGAGGAGGGAGAAGAGCGTGGAGGTCTGAACGCCACCGATCTTAAAGACGCCGGCGTCCTTAACGGCCGTGGCCCAGGTGCTGGCGGCGATGGCGTCGTCATCGGCCTTGGGGCCGTTGTCGACGAGCTTGTCGAATGCCTTAGCGTCGAGCGTGGTGGAAGCCTCGGTATCATTGGAGCTCTTGGAAGAGCCGGCGGCGGAACCCTTGTCGGCCTCGGTGCTGGTGTCGGAGCAGCCGGCAAGACCAAGGCCGGCGACGGTTGCGAAGGTGGCGGCAACGAAGCCGCGGCGGTCGAGAACGACCTGCTGGGAGAGGTTCTTGCTCATGGTAGAACACCTTTCTCAATAAAATCCCTAGCGGTTGAGTAGAGTTATACCCTATCGCGCTCAAATGGGTCAACACGAAATAACTCAGAAACATACTTAACTTATGGGTAATTCTACCTACCAAAAAGGGACAGGTTTATTTTGGCAGGTTTTATCTGGGCAAACGTCAGTTATTGCAGCTGAAATAGTGTTTCGCGGACGACATGATCGCTCACAGCGGTCGCTATAATGGCGGCAGCGAAAACCACCACAAAGGGGACAGGCACCTTTGTGGTGGTTCTGGCCGATGCGGCGGCATGCCTTACTGTTCTGTCTCAATCTGTAACATCTGCAGCCTTTTTTGCCGAGTAGCTGTTACAGATTGAGATTTTCTCTTCAGGAGAATTCGAATGTCTCAATCTGTAACAGTTAGACGGGAATTCGGGTCCTAGATGTTACAGATTGAGATAATCGCGTCGCGAAAATTAAAACCTCCGCAGGGGCGCTTCCCTTGCGGAGGTTTTCTTACTCGTTGAGTAGCCTCACGGCTTCGGCGGCCATGTTCTCGACCGTCATGCCGTTCTGCGCGAGCAGTTCGTTGGGGTCGTAGCGGTCGGGGAAGCCCTTGGCGATGCCGAAGGTGCGCGTGCGCACGGGCGTGCAGGCCAGGTAGCACGCCACGCGCTCGCCCCAGCCGCCGTCCAAGATGCCGTCCTCGAGGGTGACGACAACGCGATGCTCGGCGGCAAGACTGTCGAGGAACTCGCGGTCGAGCTCGGTTGCAAAGCGCGGGTTGACGAGCGTGGTCTCGATGCCGTACTCGGCGGCCAGGCGGTTTGCCACGCGCTCGCCCAGCTCAAAGAAATCACCGAGTGCGAGCACTGCTACGTCGCGACCCTGGCGAACCACGTTGTAGTGAACGGCACTGTAGTCGGTGTCTTCGGTGGGCGCAAGGTCGGGACGGCTCACCAGGCCAATGCCGGGCACGCGAATCGCCACAGGATGTTCGCGATGGTCGAGCGACCAGTTCAGCATGGACAGATATTCCTCCATGCAGGCCGGCGCTAGGTAGCGCATGTTGGGAAGAGCGCCCAGCATGGAAATATCGAAGAACGAGAGGTGCGTCTCGGACGTGGTGCCAAAGATCGAGGCGCCAAACACCAAGATGGTTGCGGGGGCATCGTTGAGGCACAGGTCGTGCCACAGCTCGTCGTAGGCGCGCTGCAAAAACGTGCCGTACACACCAAAGACTGGCTTGGCGCCCGAGCGCGCAAGCGCGGTGGCAAAAGTTACGGCGTGCTCCTCGGCAATGCCCACGTCGACAAACTGCTTACCTGCCGCAGCGCGAAGCTCGGGTGTAAAGCCCATGATGTAGGGCGTGGCGGCCGTGATGCCCACGACCTGCGAATCGCGCTCGATGGCGGTGCTGAGCGCCTCGCCCGTAATATCGGCATAGGTGCGCGGTGCGGGCTCGCTCGGATGGCCCGGGCAGAGCTTGCGCCCAGTCGCCATGTCAAACGGACCCACGTGGTGCCAGCGTTCCGGGTCGCTCTGGGCTGGCTCAAAGCCCTTGCCCTTGGCGGTGGAGACGTGCAGCACGATGGGGTGATCGATATTGCGCAGTTCCTGCAACGCGTCGACGAGGGCCAACACATCGTTACCGGCGTCCAGATAGCGGTAGTCGAGCCCCATCGCGCGGAAGACGTTGCGCTCACAGGCACCGTTGCTGGCGCGCAGCTCGGTCAGATTGCGATACAGGCCGCCATGGTTCTCGGCAATGGACTGGTCGTTATCGTTGACGATGATGATCAGGTTGCTATCGAGTTCGGCGGCATTGTTAAAGCCCTCAAACGCCAGGCCGCCCGAAAGCGAGCCGTCGCCAATGATGGTGATGACGTTATACGTGTCGCCCGCCAGGTCACGCGCGTGGGCAAGGCCGCAGCCCAGGCTCACCGACGTGGAGGTATGGCCCATGGCGAACAGGTCGTGCTCGGACTCGTTGGGATTGGCAAAGCCAGAAGCCTCACCATAACGCTCCGGATTGATATAGGTGTACGCGCGCCCGGTCAGCGCCTTGTGGGCGTAGGTCTGGTGCGACACGTCAAAGACAATTTTGTCGGTGGGGGAGTTAAACACGCGATGGAGCGCGACCGTGAGCTCAACGACGCCCAAGTTGGGGGCAACGTGCCCGCCGACGGCGGCGGAGCTTTCGAGGATGGCGTGGCGAATCTCGTCGCAGAGCTGCGGGAGCTCGGCGCGATTAAGAGCCTTGACGTCCTCGGGCGTTGTCGTTTGCGTAAGCAGCATCGTTGTGGGTTACTCCATGCGAATCGAGCGCCGGCGCTCCCTCGGCCGGCACAATTGCACAAAACAGTCTCGCACATTTTGGCGTTTGATATGTGACGGCGGCGCGGTAATTCGCCAACTGGCGGGGCAAAACGTTTTGTCCGATGCCATACTAGTAAATTCGATGATGATTTTATTCAATGCGTGCAGTCCGTGGTTTGCCGCCGTGAGCCGCTGGAAGGAGGCAGCATGTCCAGTGCCGTTCGTGCCGAGAAAATCGCGCGCGAGGTCGACGATGCCGCCCGCCAGCTGGCCCAGGCAGGCCGCTTGGACCTGACGCACGAGTTTATCCAGCATGGTGACGTGACGGTCTATGCACATGTGACTTCGGTAGCGCGGGCGAGCCTGTCCTTTGCCGAGCGCTTGGGCCGTGCTGGCATTTCGGTCGACCGTGCCTCGCTGCTGCGCGGAGCCCTGTTACACGATTACTTTCTCTACGATTGGCACGACCCCGACCCGAGCCATCGACTGCACGGATTTCGGCATCCGTTTTTTGCCCTGGCACGTGCGGAGGAAGATTTTGAGCTGACGTCGCGCGAGCGGAATATTATCGTGCGGCATATGTTTCCGCTGGTGCCGGTGCCGCCGACGTGTCGTGAGGCTTGGATTGTATGCCTGGCAGATAAATGGTGCGCGCTGCGCGAGACGGTCGCCGGCCGTCTGCCGCGCAAAGACGACGCGAACGATTTGAGCGAGGGCTCGAGCGACGGCTCGAGCAAAGATTCGAGTGAAAAGAGGAGAGGGTAGACGGTG
>CAJLCM010000082.1:0-7563 GCA_905205145.1 uncultured Collinsella sp. | reverse complement strand
GGCGACGGGCTTGCCGGCCTCAAACTCAATCTCGGTGTAGGTCGGGGTGTCCGGCGTGTCCTCGGGGTTCTTGGTCATAACCCAAGCGTCGTCGAGCGGCTCGTTCCAGGGATCCTCCAGGTGACCGCACTCGATGGCACGACCCCACAGGTTGTCGTCGATGGAGTAGGGGTTATCGTTGGCACCCTCGGGAACCGGCACGTTGTGGGCGTGGGCATAGGCGACCTCGTCGGGACGGCACTTCAGATCCCACTCGCGCACCGGGGCGATAACCTTGAGCTCAGGGTCGAGGGCCTTGACGGCAGCCTCAAAACGAACCTGGTCGTTACCTTTGCCAGTGCAGCCGTGGGCGACGTAGGTCGCGCCAAACTCGTGGGCGACCTCAACAAGCTTCTTGGCAAGCAGCGGGCGAGACAGGGCGGAGAGCAGCGGATACTTATTCTCGTACATGGAGTTTGCGGCGATGGCTTTGGTCAGGAACTCATCGGAGAACTCGTCGCGCAGGTCGAGCACCTGGCAATCGAGAACGCCCAGGTCGAGCGCCTTCTGCTTCTTGGCATCCAGTCCGGTCTCTTCCTGGCCCACGTTGCCGCAGACGCAAACGACATCGAGATTCTTCTCGTCCTGGAGCCACTTGACACATACGGATGTATCAAGACCACCGGAATATGCGAGAACGACTTTTTCCTTGCTCATGGCTGTTTCCTTTCGCCCTTGGTAGCTAGTTAGAACATCGGTCAGTTGCAAGTCATTTCAAGGTCATATACCGTGCAATATCAGGTTAAATAGCAAAAATCAGCACATACATGCCCTAGAAACATGCAGCAATGTCGTGCTAAAACCCAACGACCTCAAAATGACTCTGTTGAGGCAATTCGCCCCATGCGGACAGAGACGATTGTTATCGTCGTCGGGAAATTGCGCGCTGGCGTCGGATGGCATTGTCTGCAGTGGTGATGATCTTTACGAACTGCATCTGCCTCTCCTTTCACGTATCGCCGGGCGCAATTCAAATATCGTAAACGGTACCTTTTACTCGGTAAGCGGTTGTGTTTCCGTCTCCGTTTTCGATGGTCGCTATATTACGCTAAAGTGCCCGCAGCACAAGCGACAAATTCAAATTTCTGAAAAGTTTTTTCATTACTTTGTGAAGCGTGGTGCAAATACGCACCATTCCTGCGAAAATACGCTCGACTACTAGTTGATGGTTATAACGTCTGAAACAATCTCGAAACGAAAGGCGCATTTTTATGCAAACTTACGAATCGGACGCCAACATCGGCAACATTAAGATTCTCGCCGTCGATATGGACAAGACGCTGCTGACCGACGAGCGTGTGCTGCCCCAGGGTCTTGATGAGCGCCTGGACAAGCTCGCCGACGCCGGCATCGTATTCTGCCCCGCCAGCGGACGTCCCGCCCCCAAGCTCGAGGAGATGTTCGAGGGCATCAAAAACCGCCTTGCTTTTTGTCCCGACAACGGAGCGTGCGTGATCTATCGCGGCAGCTATATCTATAAGAGCAATATTGACGTGGAGCTGTATCAGCAGGTCTTGAGCCGTGCCTCGGAGGATCCTCGCGCTGTCCCCGTCCTGTGCTGCTTCGACGAGTTCTACGTGCTTGCCCGCGACCATCAATACCACGACGAGATCAGCGTCTACTACAACACAATCAACTACGTCGACAGCTTTGAGGGCATTGATTTCGAGTCCAACAAGATTTCGGTCTTCTTCCCCGGCTACGACGCCGAGCCCGCTTTCCGCGAGACCTATAGCCCCGAGTTCTCGGACAAGCTCTACGTCACCAACGCCGGGCGCGAGTGGATCGACTTTATGAACCTGGGCGTCGACAAGGGCGCCGGCGTCGCGCACCTGTGCGAACACCTGGGCATCGATATCGCCTACGCCGCCGCCGTGGGCGACACCTACAACGACATCCCCATGCTGGAGCGCGTCGGTCACAGCTTTATCGTGGACAATGCCGAGGAGCATATGAACGCGCACGCCAAGTGGCGCATTCCGAGCAACAACGACGGGGGCGTACTGACGCTCATCGACGCCATCTTGGCGGCTCGTTAACGTGGCTCGTTGGGCCTGGCCGGGCGGCACGGGTTAACTTTTCGCTCGGTCAGGTCCTGCGCAAGACGAAAGCCACATTAAGTGGCTTTCTTTGCGTGCGGAATCTACGAAAAGTTAACCCGTGCCGCCCGGCCAGGCCCTAGGTTTACTTACCTGCCGCCAAGATGGCGTCTTGAGTGTCTAGATACTTAGGCTGAATTTAATTGAACGAAGGACGCTCCTTGTTGATGAGGGGCGTCCTTCTGGTTTTGGTTACTTTGGAATTGTGGTCGTGCCCTTACTTGGCGTCTGCCCAGGTCACTCCAGTCGAAGCTTCGGCGATTAGGGGGACGTGGAGGTCTACTACGTGTTCCATGACGTCGCGGACCATGGTGGTTAGGCGCTCGACTTCGTCGATGGGGCACTCAAAGTCCAGTTCGTCGTGCACTTGCAGGATCATGTGGGCGGCAAAGCCTTCTTCTTCCAGACGGCGGCTTACGCGGGCCATCGCGATCTTGATGATGTCGGCGGCGGTTCCCTGCATGGGATGGTTCATGGCCGTGCGCTCGCCAAAGCCGCGGAGTTGCGGGTTTTTGGCCTTGAGCTCCGGAATATGACGACGGCGGCCGTACATGGTCTCGGCGTAGCCCGTCTGCTTGGCGCGTGCCACCACGTTGTCGAGGAACGTGCGCACGCCCGGGTAGGCCTCGTAGTAGCGGTCGATCATGTCGCGTGCCTCGGCCATCGAGATATGCAGCGACTGCGACAGGCCGTAGGCCTGCTGGCCATACACGATGCCAAAATTCACGGCCTTGGCGCGACTGCGCAAGTCGGGCGTTACCTCGGACACCGGCACACCAAACACGCGCGCCGCCGTCTCGGCATGGAAGTCCTCGCCCTCGTTAAAGGCGCGCACCAGGTGCTCGTCACCCGAGAGATGTGCCAGCAGACGCAGCTCGATCTGCGAGTAGTCCACCGCCAAAAAGACGCTTCCCTCGCCTGCCGAAAACGCCGTCTTGACGGTACGACCCAGCTCCGAGCGCGTCGGGATGTTCTGCAGGTTCGGGTCGCTCGAGGACAGACGCCCCGTTGCCGTGATGGTCTGGTTGTACGTAGTGTGTACGCGACCGTCACCACGGCGTAGCGGGCCCAGCGTGTCCAGATAGGTGGACTTGATCTTAGACTTCTCACGCCAGTCCAAGATCAGACGCACGATTTCGTGGTCACGCGCAAGGTCGCTCAGCACCTTGGCGTTGGTCGAATAATAGCCGCGCTTAGTCTTCTTGAGGCCCTTGGTCGGAAGCCCCATCACATCAAAGAGCACGTGCGACAGCTGCATGGGACTGCCAATATTAAAGGTCTCGTCACCCGCCAGGTCGCGAATACTGCGCTCAACCTCGGTAATCTGGGTCGCCAGACCCTCGGACAGACTGTGCAGACGGTCGGGGTCCACGAGCATGCCCGCGCGCTCCATCTTGGCAAGTACCGGAACGAGCGGCATCTCGATGCCATCGAACACGTTGGCGGCATTCTCACGGGCCATGCGGTCGCGCAGCGGTGCGACCAGCGCCAGCGTCAAGGCCGCCGTGCGAGCGGCGGGCGCCGGAGCGTCCTCACCGGCACCCTCTGCGCCGCGCGCCGCAGGCAGCGCCATCTGCAGATACGTATCGGCAAGATATGCCTCATCGAACTCGGAGCGATCGGAATCCAGCAGATAGGCAGCGACCACGGTATCGAAGATACGCGTGGAATCGGTAGCGAGCGGATCCATGAGCTCGGGCTCAGAAGAATCGACGGGCGAAAGCTCGTGCAACAGCGCCTTCATATCCGGGCTCGCCACGCGACCCTCCATAAACAGACGCGCGAGCACGCCAGCAATCACGCCGTGAACGAAGTTGAAGCCCTCAACCTCAGCCGCCGCACAGCTGTCGCCCTCCTCGAGCGCGAACAGGCCCTTGGACGTCGCCAACCACAGCGTGCGCGTCAGTCCAAAGAGCGCGCCCTCTTCCTTGTCGTCGTCCACCACGGCGGCGACCCACTCGCCGGCATCAATCGCGCGGGAGACCTCAGCCGCAACGGCACCAAGCGCGTCGGCATCGCCGGCGGCTGCGCGAACCACAGCAGGTATCTCAACCACACTGGAGGCAGCAGCAGCCCCGCCCTCGCCGCCGATCAGCGCCAAGAAACGGTTCTGCATGGCGGTGATACCAAGCGTGCCCAGCGCCGCGGAAACCTCATCGGCAGAAAACGCCGGGAAGGACGTCGCCTCAAAGTCGAGCTCGACGGGCGCATCGGTGCGAATTGTCGCAACCTTGCGGCTCAGTAGTGCGTCATCGATGTGTGCACGCAGGTTCTCGCCCATCTTGCCCTTGACCTCGTCGGCATGCGCGATGACTTCGTCCAGGCTACCGTACTTCGCAATGAGCGCACTCGCCTTTTTGGGACCGATGCCCGGTACACCGGGGATGTTGTCGGACGTATCGCCCTTTAGACCGTAAAAATCGGGCACGAGCGCCGGCGTAATGCCGTGATACAGGTCGTCCACGCTCTCGGGCGTCATGATCGCCACGTCAGACAGGCCCTTGCGGGTCGAGACCACGTTGACGTGCTCGGTCACGAGTTGATACATGTCGCGGTCGCCGGTCACCAGTAGCATGTCGCAGCCGGCCTGCTCGCCCAGGCGCGCCATGGTTCCCAGGATATCGTCGCCTTCCCAGCCCTCGGACTGCAGAATCGGCACGTTGAGCGCGGTGAGCAGCTCCTTAATCATAGGGAACTGCGCATGCAGATCGGGGTCCATGGGCGGGCGTTGCGCCTTATACTGCGGCAGCATCTCCATGCGCACGCGCGGCTTACCCTTGTCAAACGCCACGACCACACCGTCGGGTTTAAAGGCATCAATCATCTTAAGAAACATGTTCAGAAAGCCAAAGATCGCGTTGGTGGGGCGACCGTCCGGCGCGTTCATGGTCGGCGGCACGGCGTGAAAGGCGCGGTGCATGAGCGAGTTGCCGTCGATAACGGCAAAAGTGCGGCGCTTGTCAGACATATTAAATACCTCGCTTTGGGCTGGGCACGGTTTGCTCACTCCAGTTTACACGCTCCCCGCCCCGCGGCCACCTCACATCAAGCTCCCCCGCCACCGTGAGCCCGCGCGTGATACGATGGCTCACGGTACATCAACCAGCACGATCGATCCGAAAGGAGCCTGCGTCATGGAGCGTCCCTGCGCATGGAAAAAGTACACGCCACAGCAAGTCGAGGAGCTCGAGGAGCTTTGCCGCGGCTATAAGCAGTTTTTGAGCGAGAACAAGACCGAGCGCCTGTGCGTCAAGACCGGCATCAAGATGGCCGAGGAGGCGGGATACGTCGACCTGGAGACCGTGATCGCCGAAGGCCGCGAGCTCAAGGCAGGCGACAAGGTGTACGCCGCCAATCACGGCAAGGACCTCATGCTCGTCAACCTGGGCAACGCCCCGCTCGAGCAGGGCTTTAACATCCTGGGCGCCCACGTGGACTCGCCGCGCCTAGACCTTAAGCAGAACCCCGCCTTCGAGGCCGGCGACATGGCCTACCTCGACACGCACTACTACGGTGGCGTCAAGAGCTACCACTGGGTGGCCTCCCCGCTCGCACTCGTGGGCGTCATCTGCAAAAAGGACGGTACCACCGTCGACATCAATATCGGCGACAAGGCGGACGACCCGGTCTTTACCATCTCCGACCTGCTGATCCACCTCTCGAGCGAGCAGATGTCCAAACCTGCCAAGGACGCCGTCGATGCCGAGATTCTCGACGTGATCGTGGGCGGCCGCCCCGTCAAGTTTGACGAAGACGACAAGGACGCCCCCAAGGAGCCCGTCAAGCAGATGTTCCTGGATATCCTCAAGGAGCAGTACGACGTCGAGGAGGAGGACTTCCTCTCCGCCGAGATCGAGGTCGTGCCCGCCGGCCCCGCCCGCGACATGGGCCTCGACCGCTCCATGATTCTGGGCTATGGCCATGACGACCGCGTCTGTGCCTACCCCTCCATGCTCGCCCAGATCAACGTCACCAACGTGGAGCGCACGAGCATCACGCTCATCGTCGACAAGGAGGAGATCGGTTCCGTGGGTGCCACCGGCATGACGAGTCGCTTCTTCGAGAACACCGTCGCCGAGATCATGATGCTCGCCGGCGAGGACAGCCCGCTGGCTCTGCGCCGCGCGCTCGCCCGCAGCCGTATGCTCTCCTCCGACGTGTCCGCCGGCTTCGACCCGGGCTATGCCGGCAAGTTCGAGACCAAGAACGCCGCCTTCATGGGTCGCGGCCTGTGCTTTAACAAGTACACGGGCAGCCGCGGCAAGGGCGGCTCTAACGACGCCGACGCCGAGTATGTGGCCCTCGTCCGCGACATCATGGACGAGGCCGGCGTGGACTTCCAGACCTGCGAGCTCGGCCGCGTCAACGCTGGTGGCGGCGGCACCATCGCCTACATCATGGCCAAGTACGGCATGAACGTCATCGACTCCGGCGTTGCCGTCCTGTCCATGCACGCCCTGTGGGAGGTCGCCAACAAGGCCGACATCTACGAGTCCTACCGCGGCTACAAAGCCTTCCTCGAGCGCGCCTAATCCACCCCACCCATAACTTGCGGTGGAATACGGATTGATTTGGTCTTTCAATAGCCCAAGCAGACCGTATTCCACCGCAATTTCTTTATTTGCAGAGGAGAGTCCATGCTGCAGGTCATCGTTTCGCCCGCCAAGCAAATGCGCGCGGCACAAGATGCTTTTGAAGTTCAGGGGATTCCGCCCTTTGCGCGCGAGACCGCCCAGCTGCACCATGCGCTCTTGGACATCGAACGAACCGAAGGCGACAGCGGCCTACAAGCTCTGTGGAACGTCAGCAACAAGCTGCTGGGCCCTTGTCTCGACATTTTGCATGAGTTCGAGCCCATCTTGGGAAACGGCGATCTTGCCGATTCCGGTATCGCGCGCCGCATCTCCCCTGCCATCATGTCCTATCACGGCATTCAGTACCAGAGCATGGCACCCGAGGTAATGGATGCCGAACAGCTCGCCTGGCTGCAAAGCCACCTGTGGATCCTCTCCGGCCTCTACGGGTGCGTTCGTCCCTTTCATGCCGTCGAACCGTATCGGCTGGAGATGGGCGCGAAGCTCGCCGTTGACGATGCCCGAGACCTCTACGCGTTTTGGGGTGACAAGCTCGCGCGGGCTACCGCCCCGGCAGGCTCAAACACCACGATCGTCAACCTCGCCAGCGTAGAGTATGCCAAAGCCGTTCTGCCCCACCTCGCGGACGACGCCACGGCCGTCACATGCCTCTTTGGCGAGGGTATCCGCAACGGGAAGCCCATCCAACGGTCGACCGCCAGCAAAAAGGCGCGCGGCTCCATGGTGCGGTGGATGGCAGAAAACAAGCTCGAGGATGCAAGCGAACTTACCGCATTCAACATCGGCTATCGGCACATCCCCGAGCTTTCAGACAAAAACACCCTGGTTAG
>CAJLCM010000081.1:0-7629 GCA_905205145.1 uncultured Collinsella sp. | reverse complement strand
CCGTCGAGGATACTGAGACCTCGCTCGCCGATGTTTCCGGCCTGTTTGGCGATACGGTGGCCGAGCTCGTCGATGGCGTGACCAAGCTCACCAACATCGAAGTCGACAGCATGGACGAGAAGCAGGCGCTCACGCTGCGCAAGATGTTCCTCGCCATGTCCAAGGACATTCGCGTCATCATCGTTAAACTTGCCGACCGTCTGCATAACATGCGCACGTTGGCGGCCCTTCGCGAGGATCGTCGCCTGTTTAAGGCTCGCGAGACCATGGACGTGTACGCGCCCTTGGCCGACCGCCTGGGCATGAGCTCTATCAAGTGGGAGCTCGAGGACCTGTCCTTCTTCTACCTGGAGCCCGATGCCTACCAGCGCATCGCGCGCATGGTGGCTGAGTCGCGCGAGGTCCGCGAGCGCTACCTTGCCGAGACCATCAAGACGCTTACTGATGAGCTCAACCGCATTGGCCTGGAGGACTTCCAGATCAACGGCCGCTCCAAGCACTATTGGTCCATCTACCAAAAGATGAAGCGCAAGGGTAAGGAGTTCTCCGAGATCTACGACCTGGTGGCGCTGCGCGTAATTACCCATTCGGTGCGCGATTGCTACTCCACGCTCGGTGCAGTGCATACGCTGTGGCACCCCATGCCCGGTCGCTTTAAAGACTATATCGCCATGCCCAAGGTCAATAACTACCAGTCGCTCCACACGACGGTCATCGGCCCCACGGCCCGCCCGCTCGAGATTCAGATTCGAACCTACGAGATGCATGAGCAGGCCGAGTACGGCATTGCCGCCCACTGGCTATATAAGAAGTCGGGCGGATCGTCTGCTTCCAAGACCAATGACGCTCAACGTCTGGACGACCAGATCAACTGGCTCAAGCATTCGCTCGATTGGGCGGCTTCCGACGAGATCACCGATGCCAAGGAATACCTGCACTCGCTGAAGGTCGATCTGTTCGATCAGGAGATCTTTGTCTTCACGCCCAAAGGCGAGGTCATGGCGCTTCGCGCCGGCTCCACGCCGCTCGACTTTGCCTATGCCGTTCACACCGAGGTGGGAAACCATTGCGTCGGCGCCAAAATCAACGGTGCGGTGGCTCCGCTCACGCACGAGATTAAGACGGGTGACCGTGTCGAGATCCTGACTAACAAGAGTTCCAAGCCGTCGCGTGATTGGCTCAAGATCGTTAAGACACCTTCCGCCAAGTCAAAGATCCGCCGCTATTTTGCCGCTGCGACCAAGGACGACGACGCTGCCGCCGGTCGCGATATGCTGGCCAAGGACCTGCGTAAGCGTGGCTATGGCATTTCTACGCCGCGTTCGACGCGTGCACTCAACGCCGTGGCGGAGCAGTTTAACTTCAAGCAGCTCGAGGACCTGTTTGCCGCCGTCGGCGCCGGCAAGGTTGCCCCGCGCGCTGTGGGCAATAAGGTCGGGCAAATCTTGGACCCCAAGCCCGAGGAACAGCTCACCAAGGCCGAGGCTATCGCCGAGGTCGTGAAGCAGCCCGCTCGCGGCTCCAACCGCAAGCCGCAAAAGCGCGGCAAGAGCGCCAGTAACGGCATTATCGTCAAGGGCGAGAGCAACAGCGGCCTGCTGGTCCGTCTGGCTCATTGCTGCAACCCCGTGACGGGCGACGACATCGTCGGCTTCATCACGCGCGGTCGCGGCGTTTCGGTGCATCGCGCCAACTGCCCTAACGTCAAGGGTCTTATGGAACATCCCGAGCGCATGATCGATGTGGAGTGGGACGGCGCTGCCGACACCCTCTTCCAGGTCGAGATCGTGGTCGAGTGCCTGGACCGCATGGGCCTGCTCAAGGATGTCACCATTGCCATTGGCGATGCGGGCGGCAATATCCTTTCTGCCGCCACGTCGACCAACCGCGAGGGTATTGCAACCCTGCGCTTTATGGTCGAGATCTCGGACGCGAGCGGTCTGGATCCGCTGCTGGCTTCCATCAGCAGCGTCGATTCGGTCTACGACGCTCGCCGTCTTATGCCCGGCGAAGGCGGAGCTCAGCTCAAACGCCGTGTGTAGGTGCGAGAGCCTCTCAGCATCATAGATATTGGTTACGTTCGAGGCATCGTTTGGTGCCTCGAACGTATTTTAGAAGGAGGGTATGCGCATGGGCGATATGACTTTGGACCTGACACCCCGAGGCGCGGCTTCGATTGAGGCACTCGTCAACGGCCCGATTCAGACCAACAGCTACGCCGTGATTTCGAATGACGAGTGCTTAATCGTCGATCCGGCGTGGGAGGGAGAGCGTCTTGTGGAGCATATCCGCACCGCGCATCCCGAGGTGCGCGTACTCGGCTCTGTCTGCACGCACGGTCATGCCGACCATGTTGGCGGGGTTGCCGGGGTTCGAGCTGTCGTTGGCGACAGCGCACTATATGAGTTGTGCGCTAAGGACGTGACGGTACCTCGCGCAAATATCGAGGAGCAGCGCGCCATGTGGGGTATCGAGACGCCCGATCCGGGTGAGCCGACGCGTTTGCTTGCCGAGGGCGATACAATCGAGGTGGGCGACGTCTGCCTGCAGGTGATCGAGACGCCGGGGCATACGCCGGGCGGCATCGTCCTGTTCGCCGCGACCGAGCAGGGGAACATCGCCTTTGTGGGCGACACGCTTTTCCCGGGCAGCCACGGTCGTACCGATCTTTCCGGCGGTGACGAGGCGGCGATTATGCGCTCGCTCTCCAAACTTGCCAAGACGCTTCCGCCCGATACCGTTTGCTTGACGGGCCATGGCGATTCGACCACGATGGCGCGCGAACTTATGCAGAACCCGTTTATGCAGATGTAGACTCGAAGCCGTCTTTCGAACCACGAAGACCGGTCAATCGTCAAGCTATTTTCCCCAGTGGGTCGATTCTGTGGGGCAAACGGTCAAAATTTGTCCAATCGGATGGTATTCGTGAACAAACGAACGTTTATGCTCGGGTATGTCGTGGTAAAATCTCAGGCGTTATCGGAGCAACCTTACAGGAGGTTTCTTTTATGCTCGTCAACGCAGCAGACATGCTCAAGAAGGCCGAGGCCGGCAAGTACGGTCTCGGTGCCTTCAACACCAACAACCTCGAGTGGACCCTGGCTATTCTCCAGGCCGCCGAGGAGGCCAAGTCTCCGCTGATCCTTCAGTGCACCGCTGGTGCCGCTAAGTGGATGGGCGGTTTCAAGGTCTGCGCCGACATGGTCAAGGCTGCCGTCGAGGCCACGGGCGTTACCGTTCCCGTCGCCCTTCACCTCGATCACGGTTCTTACGAGGACTGCTTCAAGTGCATCGAGGCCGGCTTCACGTCCATCATGTATGACGGCTCTCACGAGGAGACCTTCCAGCTTAACCTCGACCGCACCAAGGAGCTCGTTGAGCTTGCCCACTCCAAGGGCATGTCCATCGAGGCCGAGGTCGGCGGCATCGGCGGCACCGAGGACGGCGTGACCTCCAGCGGCGAGCTCGCTGACCCCGCTGAGTGCAAGCAGATTGCTGACCTGGGCGTCGACTTCCTCGCATGCGGTATCGGCAACATCCACGGCGTGTATCCCGCCGACTGGGCTGGCCTTTCCTTCGAGCGTCTGGGCGAGATCAAGGCCGAGACCGGCGACCTGCCCCTCGTCCTGCACGGTGGCACCGGCATCCCCGAGGATCAGATCAAGAAGGCCATCTCCCTGGGTATCTCCAAGATCAACGTCAACACCGACCTGCAGCTCGTCTTCGCCAAGGGCGTTCGCGAGTACATCGAGGCTGGCAAGGATCAGCAGGGCAAGGGCTTTGACCCCCGCAAGCTCCTCAAGCCTGGTCGCGACAACATCGTTGCCCGCACCAAGGAGCTCATGGAGGAGTTTGGCTCCGTCAACAAGGCGTAAGTAGCGGTTTAACTTTCCCGTCGGAGGCCCCGTTCACCCTACGCTTTTCCCTTGCGCTCACCTGGCTTTGCCAGAAGTCGCGCAATGGGAAAAGCTCCGGGCGAACGGGGCCTCCTTTGTTAACTCGCTGCAGGGTTACGAGGCTGAATTCATTTTTGCTACCGTTCAGCGGCGTTGATGGCTCCTTTGTTGGGGCTTTCTATTTATCTCGCTACAATGGGCTTCGAGAGTTCTAATGACTTGGAGTTTGGTATGGCTGTTATTAATGTGCTGCCTTCGGATGGGAAGGTTATTGACGAGGGTCCTGTTGGTTGCTCTATTGATGTTTGCTGTGATGACTTTCGCCATCTCGATATTGGACTGCCGCCCGAGATTCTTCGACTCAAGGATGCCGGATATTTGACGCAGGCTGTTGCGGCTTGTGATCGTCTTTTGAGGCAGAATCCTGAGCCTTCCCTGGCAGCCTGCGTTCGTGCCGAGCGGTATCGCATGCTCGAGACGCCGCTTCATTTTTCAGTGTCGCGCGATCGAGCTATTGCGATGATTCGCGAGGAGTGGCCTGAGTTTACCGAGGAGCAGTTTGACGATCTGATTGACCGTAAGCGTATTGACTGGCGCTTTATCGACGGCGAGCTGTTCGTTCTCGACAACTTCCTCGATTCGCTTCGCGTATATCCCAAAGAGGTTCCCGGCATGCGGTCCGATACTACGGACGGAATTGCACTGCGCAACGAGATGCTCAAGGAGATGGAGTCGCAAAGCGGATTGGCTCGCGTCATTACGCTTAAAGCGTCCGTGTCTGTCCCCGGCGCTCTGGAGGGGGAGACCGTTTGCGCTTGGCTTCCCGTCGCGGCTGCCTGCCGTCAGCAGCCTCGGGTCGAGATTCTCGACATGACGCCGGAGGGTGCTGTTGCTCCCGCGAACGCTTCGGCACGTACCGCCTCGTGGTCTTCTTCGAGTGAGCGCTCATTCTCGGTGACCTATCGTTATCACATCGATGCTGCTTATTGTGATGTCTACGGTGGCACACTTCCGGTTCATCCGCGTATTGACGCGCCTCTGCCCGAGGATATTTCCGAGGACCGTCCGCACATTGCATTCACGCCGTATCTGCTGCAGCTGACGGCCGGTGTTGTTGACGGACTCGAGGATCCGCTCGATCGCGCCCGTGCTATCTATGATTACCTGACGCAGCATATCGACTATCGCTATCAGCCGCCGTACTTGCTTTTGGGATCTATTGCCGATGACTGCGCGCATTCGCTCCGCGGCGATTGCGGCGTTATGGCGCTCACGTTTATCACCATGTGCCGTATCGCGGGCGTGCCTGCCCGTTGGGAGAGCGGCCTGTACGTTGCGCCCGATTCGGTGGGGTCGCACGACTGGGCAGAGTTCTATACGCCGCAGACCGGTTGGCTCAACGCCGACGTGTCATTTGGATCTTCTGCTCGCAGGATGGGGGAGGAGTGGCGCCGCCGTCACTACTTTGGCAATCTCGACCCGTGGCGTATGGTGGCCAACAATCGATTCCAGGCAGAGTTTGACCCCTCTTTCGACGGCATGCGCGAGGACCCTTACGATAACCAGATGGGTGAGGCTTCGGTCGACGGTCGCGGATGCCGTCAGCGCGAGATGCTCCGCACGGTCGAACTCATCGAAATGCTCGAAGTTCCATTTTCGGACTAATCAACAGAAAGCTGTGATAAACTAACTCACGCATTGCGTGCCCGAGTGGCGGAATTGGCAGACGCAGTGGACTCAAAATCCACCGTTGGCAACAACGTGCGAGTTCGAGTCTCGCCTCGGGCACCATACATGCAAGTGAGCGTTCAAGGGGGCTGCGGCCCCCTTTTTCGTGCCGAACTCGCGTGAGCGCGCGAAGCGTTAAGCAAACAGGCCTGCGGCCTGTTTGAAGCGGAGCGTGGCGAGGGCGCCACGCGCCCAAAGCCCGGGGCTTCGCGAAGCGAAGGCCCTTCGAGTCTCGCCTCGGGCACCATACATGCAAGCGAGCGTTCAAGGGGGTCAAGGCCCCTTTTTCGTGTACGTAATGTGATAACGCGCTGTACGTGTTATTATTCGCAAGGCGTTGTTCCCGCAATGCCCTAAAGAGGAACCCGAGGGTTCCCACCTTTTGGCGCCAATGAGCAGCTGACTGGTCATACAACTTAGATTCTCTTCCTCAAATCGAGGAAGTCTATGTGTACGACCTGGTTGCTGAGAAGCGCCGGGTTATTTTTTTATGAATGGAGGTAGGGAAAATAGCTAAGTCTGATGACACCCGCATCAACGACGAGATCACTGCATCTTCGTGCCGTTTGATTGGCGTCGATGGCTCTCAGCTCGGCCTGTTCGCCATCCGCGATGCCCAGCGCGTCGCCGACGATCAGGGTCTCGACCTGGTCGAGATCGCTCCCAACGCGGAGCCGCCGGTCTGCAAGGTCATGGACTACGGTAAGTTCAAGTACCAGCAGGCCATGAAGGCCAAGGCTGCTCGTAAGAACCAGTCCAAGGTCGAGGTCAAGGAAATGAAGTTCCGACCCAAGATCGACGTTGGCGACTACGAGACCAAGAAGGGCCACGTTCTGCGTTTCCTCAAGAAGGGCGCACGCGTTAAGATCACCATCATGTTCCGCGGCCGTGAGATGGCTCACCCGGAGCAGGGCCTTAACGTTCTCGAGCGTCTCGCCGAGGATCTCAAGCCTTACGCTACGGTCGAGTCCAAGCCTAAAATGGAAGGCCGTAACATGCTTATGCTGCTCGCCCCGATTAAGGGCGCCTTCGATGAGGATAAAGCGGCAAGCGATACCAAGTAACTAGTGTTCTGTAACCGATTAAGGAGTATTTCATGCCTAAGATGAAGTCCCACAGCGGCACCAAGAAGCGTTTCCGCAAGACTGGTACCGGCAAGCTTATGCGCGCCAAGGCTTTCAAGAGCCACATCCTGAGCAAGAAGTCCACCAAGCGTAAGCGTGGCTTCCGTCAGGAGACCGAGATCGCCGCTGCCGACCGCAAGGTCATCAAGTCGCGTCTCGCCTAAGTTCGTTTTCCCGTTTTTCGTTTTACCGTCTAGGAGTTGATAGAACATGGCACGTATTAAGCGCGCTGTTGCCGCCAAGAAGAAGCGCCGTACCGTTATGCACCGTGCGAAGGGTTACTACGGTGCCGCTTCGCGTACTTACAAGCATGCTAAAGAGCAGGTCCAGCACTCCCTGCAGTATCAGTATCGTGATCGCCGCAACAAGAAGCGCGAGATCCGTTCTCTCTGGATCACTCGTATCAACGCTGCTGCTCGTCTGAACGACATCTCTTACTCTCAGTTCATGCACGGCCTGAAGGTTGCCGGCATCGAGCTCGACCGCAAGGTCCTGGCTCAGATGGCTTACGAGGACATCGAGTCCTTCAACGAGCTGGCTACCATCGCCAAGAAGGCTCTCGAGGCCTAATAGATTCTCTTGAATCGCTAGGGGAGTGTCGCGCTGAGCGCGGCGCTCCCCTTTTTTATCGAAAGCGCTGGTTTACATAGCCAAAAGCGCGGGTAGATAGACACTTACAGGTGACCGATCTTTATATATCTCTTAACCGAAGGGTCATCATCTGATACGTGCGGTATTGCTGCACCCGACTTTCTATTACCTATATAGAAAGTAATAGGTTGTGTAGGACTTGTGAAGAGTGGAATTGACGTCCCACATGGCTTCGCGGTCTGGCAATATATCTCCTTGCCGCGCGGCCCGGTCGGACCGGATGAGCCGCT
>CAJLCM010000080.1:0-7862 GCA_905205145.1 uncultured Collinsella sp. | reverse complement strand
CTCGGAACTGTTCCTGCACCTGGCAGCCTCCATGGCATGCATGAACCTCAAGGACATCGACGCCGCAAAAGCGCATTTTGGAGCCACTTGGGACATTGCGCGCCCCGACGGCCTTATCGAGCTCATTGGCGAGCACCACGGCCTTTTACAGGGGCTTATCGAGGCATGCCTAAAATCGCAATACCCTGACGATTTCGCACGCATCATTGAGATTACGTATCGATTCAGCTACGGCTGGCGGCGCATCCACAACCCCGATTCGGGCGAGGACATTGCCGACGATCTAACGACCACGGAATTCACCATGGCCATGCTCGCCTGTCGTGGGTGGACCAACGCCGAAATCGCACGCCATATGGGAGTATCGCCGGGCACCGTCAAAAACCGCCTATCCGGCGTATACGCAAAGCTTGGCATCGGCACACGCGCCGAGCTGGTCACGCATATGTTACGTTAGCGACCGGACTGCCAAGCGCATCGAACGTGTTCCGGAACCCGGCGCTTCGCTCGATCAATTTGGACATTTTGACCCTTGAACGGCACTACCGCCACGGGGCACCTTCTCGCAAAATTGGATTATTTCCTCCGATATTTGCAGGATGGGAGCCCAAAAATGCTTGATCGCCGTTCGTTACTTATCGCCGGAGCATCCTCGCTGGCAGCCATCATGCTGCCTCGCGTGCCGGGCAGCGCAAACGCCTTCATACTGCCATTCGCCCCCACCGAGGCCTATGCCGACGAAGAAGACCCCTTCAAGGTGCTCGTGCTCTCGCGCACCATGTTCGGTGTGGTCGTGGTCGACGTCGCCAACAAGAATATGCCCATCACGGGTGCCCAGGTCACACTCACATCGCGCTATGCCGCAGGCAAGCAGCTCACCGCCACTACCGATGACGAAGGCACGGCCATCTTTGAGGTCGCGCCGCTTTCGGAAGGCTACGTGGACGAGGCGACGCTTCTCGACGCGTACGACTTTAACGGCGGCATCTCCATTAGCATGGCAGGCTACCGCGATGTCGAGATTCCCCTCGCGCGTGTCCAAGGCGGCACCGCCATTACCGCACCCACACGTCCGCTCTCCGATGGCGAGCCGTACTTTCGCCAGCTCACATTCGACGAATGGGACATCCAGTACGCCGACGCCACGTTTATGACAATGCCAGCGGACGAAGCAGCAAACGATCAGCCCGACACGCACGCTTTTACCGTGCAGGCCCATCTGCCGCAGGGCGGGCAGGCAA
Organism: uncultured Collinsella sp.; assembly: GCA_905205145.1. Taxonomy (GTDB): domain Bacteria; phylum Actinomycetota; class Coriobacteriia; order Coriobacteriales; family Coriobacteriaceae; genus Collinsella. Next base: position 6,621 of record CAJLCM010000080.1, on the reverse strand, counting down.
CGTTGCATATCAATAAAGTGATGCCCGCTGCGGGCAGCTCATCCGAAACCGTCACGCAGATTGGCCAAGTCAAGGCCAGCGCATCGGGCGCGGATAATCTGGCGACGTTCACGCTCGAAGACAAGTTCCTCGATGCAGCGTCGAGCCTTCTGGAAGAAGGATGCAAGATGCGCTTTGTCCTCGACTACCAGGGCAAAACCTACACGCTCTCCTCCCCCATGGCCGTTGCCACCGCGCCGGCGGCAAAGGCGGAATCCGGATCGACCACTATCGTCCCCACCACCATGGACCAAGAGATCACTCCGTTTGATTTCCCCGCGGCGTTTCCCGGCATCGGCGGCAATAAGTTCACGTGCTGGATGCCCACATTTCCGATCCTCTTCGATTTCTCGTTTGCTGGATACGTGCTGTTTGGCGGAGGATACAAACCAGCCAGCTATATGAACGATTCAGGCAATCCGGATCCGGAGTACTGGAAGAAATCGCCGCGTGAGTCGGGCGCCAAGCAGGCAAACCGCTACCTCGACGAAATGGAGGGGAAGTGGAATCAGTACAAAAATATGAGTGCCGGTTCGGGCACCGATCCAAGAAACACCAAGCTCCTTCGTCACCATTGCACGCCGCTGTTCACGATGGATATCGCCACACAGCTGTACGGCTCGCTCGCCTACGATTGGGTGGGCAAAACCTGGGGTAACAACAACGACCCCGCATACGGCAATATTAAGGCCCTCTTCCAGGTAAGAACCGACCTCAATTGGACCGAGCAGTTTACCCTAGGACCGGTGCCGTTTTTCCTAAACGTCAACCCCTGGGTGCTGGCAAAACTGGCGCTCGCCGTGGGCGCCCACACGCACGGTAGCGGCGCGGCGTTTTTCAAAAACATATCGCTCGACTATTCAAACACCTCGGGCTCGTTCACCATCCAGATCGGGCTTGCCGTCACCTTTGGCGCCGGCGTTGCAGGCGTCGCTTCGTCCGCCGTGCGCGGCGCCGCATCCCTCACGCTGTTCATTGGGTACGAGAAGGCTGATGGACACCAGCTTCCGCGACTGCGCGTAGGTGCAGACGTCTATGTCGATGTGATACTCCAGTTCGTGATGTTCAAGTGGACCACCAAGGCTTGGTCGGGGTCGTGGCCCACACTCCTCGATTCGTGGAATATGTCGGTGAACAACGGCGACCAGTATGTACTCCAGCGCTCTGAGCTCGCATTGGGTGGAGATACGCCCTATACACTAGATGCCTGCTTCGGCTCAGCCGGCAACGCCGAGGCGGGCGGCGTTCCGCAATTTATCGCATCGGCCACCATTGTCACCAACGCCGAGCTGCTCGCGCGCGCCGAGGTTAAAGCCACTGCAAGGAATGTCGCGCCTACCGTACGCGATTGGGACCGGTCGGTCACGCGCATTGAGCTCGAGGCGGATGCAGAAAGCGACGACACGGGACAGATCGAGCATTTCGTCCACGCACTGATAGAGAACGACGAAAACGCCGCGCCGATGTATGAGTACCCCTACATCGGTCAGGCAACGAACGCCGTTGCGGACCCCAACGCCAATTCTACCGGCGTGTCAGAGGACGAGCGTGGCGGCATCAAACCCTCGAGCGACAACGTGCTGTTTGCTGGCGTGCTCAGCGAAGCTCACATGAAGCTGGCAATGATTGCCGGCGTAGAATGCCTGTTCCGTATCGCCTCGGTGCGCTACGGCGACAATGGTCGCTCGCGCCTGGTGGTGCACACAAAGGCAAACGGCACGTGGTCCGCTCCCACGCCCGTGGACTTTCCCCTTGGGTTTGGCGAGAACGACGTGGAGCGCAACGACACGTTCGATTACGACTTCGACGTGGTGGAATATACGGACGGGAAAGGAAACCGAGACGCCTACGTATTGCTGGTCTCGGGAGATCGCCCCGAAGGCGACGCAACCCGGTTCGATACGGCAAGCACAGCCGGCATACTGTCCGTTGTGCGCCTGCGCATAAGCAATAGCGAAGTTCGCGTGATATCGCACACGTCGTGGCGCAGCATCTCGCGCGGCCGCCTTCAGGAGGATGGCTACCATTGCCTGCAGTGCCCACGCATCACGGTGGGCAAGACGCTGGTCGACGGGCGCCTGTCGGGCGCTTACCTCCACCGCCGCGGAACCACCGCAGAGAAGGCGCTCGGCAGCGAGGCCGAGGTTGCACTGGAATGCTTTGCCCTGTGGTCGGATGATTTGGGCGACAGTCTCACGTTCCGTCAGGTCCTCCGCTTTCCGCAGGCACCGTCGAGCATCGAGCTGGGCGCTCCCGAGAATATCAACGGCAAAATGGTGGTGCCCGTTGCATACGAGACTGTAAGCGGTTGTGGCTGCGCGTCGTATGCCGTGATCGGCCAGTCCATCGCAGGTTGGGGCGTTATGTCGCCAGATGCCACAGTACCCCACGCGGTGCCGTGGCCGCAGCACACGGGCTTTTTGGCAACCGTCAACGAGCAACTGCAGCATATTACTTGGACGCGAGGCGCATCGGCCTTTGCAACGCAGCCCGTGGGCGCCGCAGGCTGTGGTCCGGCATCGTTTAGCGTAAGCAACAACGGCAGGTGTGTGCTCTACGTAGAGAACACCGATGGCAAGGTGGGACAGACCTACGACGAAGAAGGCAATCCGGTAGCGAAGATGGGCAAGCACTTCCGCATCTTCGCCAGCACCTTGGCAGGCGATCTATTCACGGAGCCGTTCGTGATGTGTGAGCTGGACCATCCCGTCGATCAGGTTACAACATTTTTGACGTCGGGCGGCATGCTCTCGGCGCTCGCCACGCACATTGTGAGTGCAGAGAAGAGCGAGGCAGAGCTACACGGCATCGAAGTGCCTCTGGTGGCATGCGCGACGCCGACGGGCGCGGTAGCCACCTCGGGCGCGGTGGTGCCCGGAGCGGCAGGCGAATCCTTCATGGTCACGGTGCGAAACGACGGCAACACCTTGCTGACCGCCGGCACGATCGATCTGTACCGAGAGGGCTCCAACCAGCCGTTCTCCAGCGCATCTATCGGATTCGGAGTGAACGCACGCATGGCTTCGATCTACGATCCAGAGCTTGCCGAGGACGCTTCGGACAACGACGTTGCACACGTGAAGTACGCGCTCGAGACGCTGGGCGAGCGCTTCGCTACGCACCCGCTGGCAGCCGACAACGGCAACGCCGTGCTGGCACCGGGTTGCACGGCACAGTTCCGCATGAGCTTTGCCATCCCAGAGAGTTGGGGCGACGAGGTGGGCAAACGCGTAACGCTATATGCGAAGGCGCGTAATCTGGTGGCGCTCGATCCCGTAACGCTCGAGGAAATTCGACCGGGCGCAAACTCGGCGCTGGGTGCCGTACTGCACGAGCTTCATGTGCCCGACGCGGCATGCGAGCGCTCAGAAGTTCAGGTCGGCGTATGCGACAGCGCGGATACGACAGAACTTCACGACGCCCCGATGACGGTCGACGGCGATGGCGGCTCGAGTGGCGGCGGTGCTGACGAGAGCGGCGGCTCCAGCGGAAGCAGCTCCGGCAGTGGCAAGGACCACGGCACTAACAAGCGCTCCGGAAAAGCAGGCGCGCTTGCTGGAACGGGTGACAGCAACATCCCCCTGACGGCAGCCGCAGCAGCACTTGCCGCGGCAGGCGCCGGCCTCGTCGCCTACAGCGCCCGCCGCACCGCGCTCGAAAACGACACCGCCGATGAGGTCAATTCTGATAAGCCTCACTAGCTCTCAGTTACCTTTGCGAGAGACGCCAACTCGGCTCATCGAACACCAAAAGAGGCTGGCCCCGATAACTCGGGACCAGCCCTGAGTCGCCTGGCGTGGGAATCGCAGCCCGCTACTTGAGCTTCAGTGCCTCCATCATAGGCACGGCGGCATCCCAGTCGATCTTCCAGCCGATCGACACGCGGACGGTCTCGCCCGTCGCGGGAGCCGTCGCAAACAGCGTGTGGCCGTTGTCGGGACCGGTAAAGCGCAGCCACGCTATGCCGTTGTACTCGACCTGGTCGGTTGTTGTCTCCTTGCCTTCGTAGACCTGCTCTAGGCTTGCAACCTCTTCCTCCGGCGAGCGCGGGAAGATGCTGATGTTCAGGCGTCCTCCAGTCTCGTCGTGGAAGAAGTTTGCCTTTTCGCGCTCTTCGTCGGACGAATCCAGCGTGTACCCATCGGCGGCCTCGATGCTGTACGACGCGCAGTCGATGCCCGTTAAATCTGCCTTCTCGCCAGAATCGGCCACGCCGCCGGCCGCCTTGAACTCCTTGGTCTCGCAGTCCGTGGTGTCAAAGTGCATGGCCTCATGATTCTTGGCGGGGGCGTTAGCATCTACGAACTCGACAGTGATGGGCCCGTAGTACGCCGTCTTGGGCGCCCAGAAATATACGTACTCAACGGTCTCGCCCGGACCGATATCTGGCCTCTCGGAAAGGTCAATTCCCTTGTGCAGATCATCGGGAGCCTCGCTTGCGACGTAGTCGAGCACGGCCGCCTTGCCGGAAGTTAACAACGGGTCGCCTGCCTCAAGATCGCCCTGGGCAGCATGCACGTTAAAGGAACTGAACGTCCTGTTCTTTGTGTTGTTGTTGGTAATCTTGATGTGCAGGTAAAAGCCGTCCTGCAGCTTGGCGTCGCCGCGATAGAACGTACCGTGAGCCACCGACTCATAGGTAATGCCTGCCACCTCGACCGTCTGCGACTCATAGGCCTCGGCCTTCTTGGACTTCTCCTGCACAGGTGCGCTCCCGCCCGAGCCACTCGGCGCATTACCGCCGCAGCCTGCCACCGTACACGCCAGCACGGCCGAAAGCGTCACAGTGGGAATTCCTAACAGCAGCTTCTTCGTCATGGGCTTCATCATCCTCACCGCTCCTTTCGGCTCGCAGTTCATCCGTTGCCCGAGTCCCAAGTCGACTCCGTGGCATCGGCCTCCACTATGAGCGTATGACGAAAAGCAGTGCCGGCGAAGTGACCCGTGGCCCAACTAGCAACCGCCCAGCATCCCCTATGGACCAAAAAGGCTCGTATACGCACGCCCTCGGCCCATAAAATGAGACGCCTGTCCCAATGTTCGATTCGATCCATCCGCAAACAAGGTGGGGCGCCTTCAGCCGTCTTCAAACTTACTCGGACAGCACCGACTCGGTTTTGTGCGAGTGAGCTTTTTCAGCCTAAGTTCGAACGATTGTTCGATGGATTTCGTGTTGGTTGGAATCGCCCAAGGGCTGGGCTATGCTACCTTGACTATCTATATGACTAAAACGCAGCAAAGGAGCACCGAGAGAGCGAGTATGGCAAAAAACACCGCAAACTATGGTAACGACAGCATCCGCCAGCTCAAGGACGAGGAACGCGTACGCCTGCGTCCCGCCGTTATTTTCGGCTCGGACGGACTCGATGGCTGCGCGCATGCCGCCTTCGAGATCCTGTCCAACGCCGTTGACGAGGCGCGCCAGGGCTACGGCAAGCTCATCACCCTTACCGCCTTTCGCGATGGCTCTATCCAGGTAGAGGACAACGGCCGCGGCTGCCCGCTCGACTGGAACCCTTCCGAGAAGCGCTTTAACTGGGAACTCGTCTTCTGCGAGCTCTACGCCGGCGGCAAGTATAACAACAACCAGGGTGGCGACTACGACTTCTCGCTCGGCACCAACGGCCTGGGCTCCTGTGCGACCCAGTACGCCTCCGAATACATGGATGTCACGGTTTGGCGTGACGGCAACAAGTACTCCCTGCACTTTAAGAAGGGCAAGGTCGTCGGCGCCAAGAAGAAGGCGCTCGAGATTGAGCCCAGCGACGAAGACCGTACCGGCACCACCATCAAGTGGCGCCCCGACCTCGAGGTCTTTACCTCGATCAGCATTCCCCACGATTGGTATCGCGAGACCATGCGCCGTCAGGCCGTGGTCAACGCCAACGTGACCTTCCGCCTGCGTATTGAGGGCGACGATGGCAAGTTTACCGAAGAGGATTTTTGCTATCCCAAGGGCATCGAGGACTACGTGCTCGAGAAGGTCGGTACCGACTACCTTACCGAGCCCTTCTTTATCGAGGCCGACCGTCGCGGTCGCGATCGCGAGGACCTGCCCGACTACAACGTAAAAATCACTGCTTGCATGTGCTTCTCGCGCACTTTCATGATGCAGGAGTACTACCACAACTCATCGTGGCTCGAGAACGGCGGCTCGCCCGAGAAGGCTGCCCGCAGCGCTCTGACCAGCGCCATCGATGCCTACATCAAGCAACAGGGCAAGTACAACAAAAACGAGAGCGGCATTAAGTGGCAGGACGTCCAGGACTGCCTGGTACTGGTGACCAACTGCTTCTCCACCCAGACGTCCTACGAGAACCAGACTAAGAAGGCCATCAACAACCGCTTTATCCAGCAGACTATGACGGCCTTCTTTAAGGAGCGCCTCTCGACTTACCTGATCGAGAACAAGGACGCCGCCAACAAGATCATGGAGCAGGTGCTCATCAACAAGCGCTCGCGCGAGAACGCCGAAAAGACGCGCCAGAGCATCAAAACCAACCTGCAGCAGAAGACCGACATGGCCAACCGCGTGCAGAAGTTCATCGACTGCCGCTCCAAGGACAAGACCCGTCGCGAGAT
>CAJLCM010000079.1:0-8013 GCA_905205145.1 uncultured Collinsella sp. | reverse complement strand
CATGTCGAGCATGCGGTCGGCCTCGTCGAGCACCAGGACCTTAACCTCGTCCAGGTGGCAGGCGCCCTGCTCGATCAGATCGACCAGACGGCCCGGCGTGGCGACCAGGATGTCGCAGCCGTACTTGAGGGCAGCAGTCTGCGGCTTGTAGCTCACGCCGCCCACGACGGTCACGGCGACATGGCCGGTGACGTCGGCGATTTTGCTCGCAACCTCGTCGATCTGCTGGGCAAGCTCGCGCGTGGGGGTGATGACGAGCATCACGGGACCGCGGCCGTTGCCCTCGGGCTTCTTGGCACCGCGACGGCGGTTGCGGCCGCCACGCTCGCGCACGGGCTTGGGCGGAGCAATGTGCTCCAGATTGTTCATGGTCGGCAGCAAAAAGGCGGCCGTTTTGCCGGTGCCGGTCTGAGCGGCGGCAAGCAGGTCGCGACCCTCGAGCACCACGGGGATGGAGCCGGCCTGGACAGGCGTGGGCGCCGTGTAGCCCAGATTCTCGATAGCACGGAGCATCTCGTCCGAAAGGCCCAGCTCGTCAAAGGCGGGCAGGCTCTCGGTAGCAGACTCGACGGCCTGGGCAGCATTGGCCTCGTCGGCGGCATCGAAGGCAGCCTGGGTCATGGCCTCGCGGGCCTCGTCCAGGATCTCGGCGTCGGTGACGTCGGATACAGAATTACGCATATGTTGTTGTTCCTTATCTGCACGCGCAATGGGCACGGCATGCGGCCGCGCGGGCGTGCTTGGTAGTGCGCTAGTACATACAAAAACGGGTGCGCACAGAGAGGACGTTGCTCAGCACGCTGGCGATCGCTTTGGCAGCCCTATCACGCGCCGTCCAGACGCAGCAGCTCTAAGCGATGGAGCAGATTCGCCGCCGGTTAGTATACCCGTACTCCGCATGCCCCCACGTAAACCACAGATGACGGGCGGACGGGGCGGGCCCGGGCTGATCGTCTCAATCTGTAACAGCTGCGGAGCAAAACCGGGGCCAGGCGTTACAGATCGAGACGAAAAGACTATTCCGTCCAGTTCCGCCTAAACACCAACCATCCTGTAACTTAACACACATGGCTTATGCTACTGTTACGACCATATAGCGAGCTGTGCATCTTTAATTACGGCATCCGCCGAGGGCAATTAATTCCTATCATGTTTATCGATTAGAGAATAAACAGAGGAGGTATCGTGGCAACAGAAACACCGTGCTCGGTCCTCTACAACGATATCCGCCTGTTCGGCGGCCTCAAGCATCTCGAAATCGCTCGAATGCTCATCAACGGCAACTCCTACCTCGGCAGTACTCTGCTGGAGAAGTGCTCTTCCAGCCGTTCTTATCTGACTCGCTATATCGTCCATCGCGAACCTGACCAATGCGCCCCCGGCATCTACAATGATTTCACCGTCTCAACGCTCAACCTTTCCGCAGCAATCTGCAGCAAGCTTGGCGGAGGCGATTCTGCTTACCAGGCAATTGCCGATCACTACCGCGGTCCGGCAGCCAATGAAATGATGTCGGTTCTCGTCAGCTACCGGCTTGACAGCCGTCTATACGCGAACGCCCTAAATCGTATCGATAGTTCCGACGGCCAAGACGTGCGTGAGAAGAGCACGCTCTACCTGATGCTCTTTGTGGCAACGGGAGCGCTCGCCGACCCCATCCAAGGCATGGCGACCGTCGAGCGCTACTGCAACAGCAAAACGGGCGGGTTCTTTGGCACTACTGAGACAACTGTCGGCCGCAGTTTTACAAACCGTCTACGAAAGCAAAATGTCACCGCCCCCAACCTCGGCTTGCTTAGGACGCACGCCGGAAACAGCGTTGACATGCAAATCCACCCCCTTACGCGCGACCCGCGCGGCACGGTAATTGGGTCCTTGCCCAAAACCTCGCCCAGCATCACCGATGTAGGCGCCGACGCCTCGCGCGAGCATCTTCGCATTTGGCTCGAGGGTGAGCACTGGTACGCCCAGGGCCTTGGGTCGACCAATGGCACAGTGCTCGAATCGGGCGCGGGCGACGGCGATATTGTGATTGAGCCGCCGCGCGACCAACGCGAACCCGGCAAAGTCTATCCCCCCGTGGAAATCGCCAACAGCGACAGGCTCCATCTGGGTCTCTACACGACATTCCTTGTCATTGTGGACTAGCGCGGACGGCGATCGAAAGACGGCCGCCGTCCGTCTTTCGTCTGCTACCTTCTGCGTCGCAAACGACAATACTCAGCGGTATACGTGGGCAGTGCGGCTATCATGGTACTTTACCGATATCCGCACTGCTCACGTATGCGTGCGGCAACCCATGCCAGACAAAGGAACGCCATGGATACTACCAATAGCGCCTATGGCGACAAACTCATCCGTCTTGACACGTTCGACACCGCCGTGGCGGTCGACCCCAGTGCCGAGGACGACGCCAAGCGTCGGTTTATGACGCTTATTCTCCAGACGGCCCACCGCGACAACGGCAACATCGGGCACGTGCTTCGCGCGACCAACACAAGCGGCGAGGTCTTTGCCGTCAAGCTACTCAAGGACAACGCCATCCTTTCCGGCCAAGCCCCCGACCGCTCCGCCGAACAATCGGCAGCGCACCTGGCCAACACCGCTGCGCTGTTCGAGGAGTACCGTCATCTGTGTACCGTCTCGCACCTGCGCGGATTTCCGCGCGTCTATGGCTACGGATCGTGCGAGGATGACCCGCTCATCCTCATGGAGTGGGTCGAGGGCACCTCACTCAAGCAGGCGCTGCCCCTGCTTCCTCACGACGCCTCGGGCGGGCTGACCACCCAGATGGTCGCCGCCGTCGGAAACGCCGTGCTTCGTGCGCTCTTGATGACCCAAGGCCTCGTGAATCCGGTCGTCCATCGCGACCTGTCGCCTGCCAATATTATGTTCCGCACCACCAGCCGAACGCTCGAGCAGCAGATTGCCGATTGCTCCTTTGACCCCTGCCTCATCGACATGGGCTCCGCGACCATGGCTCTCGGCGACGACACGATCACCCGGCGCGCCGACATCTGGCGCTTTGCCACGCCCGCATACGCCGCGCCCGAAATGCTCACGCAGGATATCGAAGACATCGCGGCCCTTCGCCGCTCGCCCGCCATCGACGTCTATGCGCTTTCGAGCATTCTGTACCAGCTCTACAGCGGTCGCAAACCGTTTGACTTTGAGTCGACGGACGCCGCTGCAACCGGCTCGTTCTATCTCGTAAAGACCAAGACCAAGCCGGCACCGCTCGAGCCGCGCTGCGAGGGCGATGAAGCGCTCGTCCAAATCATCATGAAGGGTCTCTCAGTCGAGCAGTGCGATCGTCCCACCGAGCAGCAGATGCTCGAGGTGCTCTCGGCATACCTCACCGATGCCGAATCCGAGGGCCGCGAAGGCACAGGAGACGAGGCCGCGATTGATATCGATTCTGGCACGCACCTTAAGGTCGACGTCGCCGGCGAGCGCGCACGAGAGATCCTGAATCAGGCCCGCCACGATGCCATGACCCGCCGCCGCTTTATTATCGGCGGCGCTATCACAGCCGTTGCGGGGCTCAGCGTTATCGGGGCGGCAACCCATGGCTTTGGCATCCCCGACTACCTTGACGGCATCCGCGGTTCACTTGACGACTACACCTGGGATCAGCTGCAGGAGATTTCGCTCAAGATTAAGGCCGCCGAGACCCGTAGCGAGGCACGCGAGATTGCCAAGTGCTATCATCTGCTCGATGCCGATGGGCATATCCCCTATCCGTGTACCAAGCGTGTCACGCTCACCAACGGGCTGCAGGTTGGCGCGCAGCTTGTGGGCATCCGCCACGATGAGCTTCTGGACGGGACGGGCAAGGCCGGACTGACGTTTATGTTCGATGCGGGTATTGCCGAGCGCAACGCTGCGGCTGAACCGCCGAGCGCCGGCTGGGCAGATTGCGAGCTGCGGGAATGGCTCAACGGCGACGGCCTTAAGCTGCTGCCCAACGAGTTGCGCGCACTCATTAAAGGGGTCAAGAAGGTCTCGAACAATGTGGGCGCCGCCAACAGCGCATCGTGCCTGAGCGAGTTGCCCGCAACCCTTTGGCTGCCCGCCATGGTCGAGCTGTGCGGTACGCAACCGCCCGATTCGTTTACCGAGGACTATCACTACCTGGCAGACATCTACAACGGCGAGGGCAAGGAGTATCAGCTCTTCCGCGAGCTCAAGGTGAGCCCGTATTCCACGAACGAGACGATGGTCCGCCAGTGGAAGGGCAAGGATACCTGTTGGTGGGAGCGCACGGTGAGCCCCGACACATCGGAGAGCGAAGGCACGCTCTATATGAACCGCGTGGGGCACGACGGCGACGTCTTTACGTACGCAACGCCTGCGGAAGAGCCAAACAAGCTAACCTGTGTGATCCCCGGGTTCTGTATCTAGGCGGCGGGCGTCTTGCCGTGACGGGACCCCTCCCCGGCAATTGTCTCGATCTGTAACAGTTAGAACCCAAAAACCGGTCTAAATGTTACAGAACGAGACAAACCCCAGCCCCGCGAGACAACATCTCAATCTGTAACAGTAAGGGGTCAAAAACCTCTCTAGATGTTACAGATCGAGACATTTGAGTTGACCGCGGACGGTCTGTCTCGATCTGTAACAGTTATTCGACAAAATCGGGTCTAGTTGTTACAGATTGAGACATTAGACCGGCTACGGCCCGCCGACCTGGCCATCAGCTCAACCAATAACGAAATGTCATACATTTCAATCTCCACTGGACACCCCCAGGGGGTATGGGTGTATAGTATCGGCAGGCTAACAATTCCAATACCGAACCACAGAAAGGAGAAGCCATGGCTCAAGATAAATTCGATGTGGGCGGCATGACGTGCGCCGCCTGCCAGGCGCACGTGGACCGTGCCGTGAGCAAACTCGACGGCGTCCAAAGCGTCGCGGTCAATCTGCTCGCCGGCTCTATGCTGGTGGACTACGACCCTGCGCAGGTCTCCCCCGACGACATCTGCACCGCTGTCGACCGCGCGGGCTACTCGGCCTCGCCCATCAGCACGGGCACCGACGCTGTCCAAAGCGGAAGTGCGCAAGCCAGGTCCGGCGCCGCCCATATGGAGTCGCCGACCAAAAAGTTGGAGGCCGCCGCCTCTGCCATGCGCACCCGCCTCATCGTCTCGATCGTATTCCTCATCCCACTGTTCTACATAGGCATGGGGCACATGCTCGGCTGGCCGCTGCCCGGCATCTTCACCGACCATACCCACAGCATGACGCTCGCTCTCACCGAGCTCGCCCTGCTCATCCCCATCGTCTACATCAACGACGCGTACTTTATCAACGGGTTTAAATCGCTCGCGCACGGCGCACCTACCATGGACGCCCTTATTGCCGTGGGTGCCACCGCATCCATTGCCTGGTCGCTCTACGCCATGTTTATCATGGCCGATCAGCTGGCCGCGGGCCAGGTCCACGAGGCCATGATGACGGGCATGAACAACCTGTATTTTGAGAGCGCCGGCACCATCCTGTCGCTCGTCACCGTAGGCAAATACCTCGAGACGCGCAGCAAGTCCAAGACCGGCGGCGCCATCGAGGCGCTCATCGACTTGGCGCCCAAGACCGCGACCGTCGTGGCAGAGGACGGCACCGAAACCACCGTCGATGTCGACGCCATCCTTCCCAGCCAGGTCCTGCGTGTGCGCCCCGGCGAGTCCATCCCTGTCGACGGCGTGGTACTCGAGGGCGCTTCGGCCGTGGACGAAAGTGCACTGACCGGCGAGTCCATCCCCGTGGAGAAGACCGCCGGCGCCACCGTCAACGCCGCCACCGTCAACCGCACCGGATCGTTTACCTTCCGCGCTACGCGTGTGGGCGCTGACACGTCGCTCGCCAAGATTATCCAGCTCGTCGAGGACGCCAATGCCACCAAGGCACCCATTGCTCGACTGGCCGACAAGGTCGCCGGCGTGTTCGTGCCCGTGATATTCGTGATCTCGGCCGTGACCTTTGTGGTGTGGATGGCACTGACCAGCGACGTGAATGAGGCGCTCACCTCCGCCGTCGCTGTGCTGGTGATCAGCTGCCCGTGCGCGCTGGGCCTGGCCACGCCCGTCGCCATTATGGTCGGCACCGGCAAGGGCGCCGAGATGGGCATTCTGTTTAAGAGCGCCGAGGCGCTGGAGAACCTGCGCAGCGTGGGCACCGTGGTGCTCGATAAGACGGGCACGGTCACCCGCGGCAAGCCTGCCGTGACCGATATCGTGGTAGCCACGCGCGCTGACGGCTCGCCCGCTATGAGCGAAAAGGCGTTACTGAAGCTCGCTGCCGCGCTCGAGCGCTCGAGCGAGCACCCGCTGGCAGAGGCGATTATGGCCGAGTGCGAGGCGCGCGGAATCGTGGCGCGCATGGTCGAGGACTTTACTGCCGTGCCCGGGCGAGGCGTTACGGCGCGCGAGGGGCAAAACGCCATTGCAGCCGGCAACGTACGCCTGATGGACGAGCTGGGCGTTACCGTGCCCGCGGGTCTTGCCGAACAATTTGCCGCCGAGGGCAAGACGCCGCTGTTCTTTGCCAAGAACGGCGAGCTTGCCGGCACCATTGCCGTGGCTGACGAGGTCAAGGAGACGAGCGCCGGGGCCATCGCCGCACTGCGCTCGCTTGGCGTCGACGTGCGCATGCTCACCGGCGACAACCGCGTGACGGCCGAGGCCATCGCCCGCCGCGTGGGACTGACCAGCAAGCAGGTCATCGCCGACGTGCTTCCCGCCGACAAGGAGCGCCACGTGCGCGAGCTGCAGGATGCGGGCAGTAAGGTCGCCATGGTGGGCGACGGCATCAACGACTCCCCCGCCCTGGCGCGCGCCGACGTGGGCCTTGCTATCGGCACCGGCGCCGACATCGCCAAGGAGGGCGCCGACGTGGTACTCATGCGCAGCGACCTCATGGACGTCGCCCGCGCCATCGAGCTTTCGCGCGCCACGATCCGCAACATCAAGCAGGACCTGTTCTGGGCGCTGTTCTACAACGGCATCGGCATTCCGCTCGCCGCGGGGGTGTTCTTCCCGCTCACCGGGTGGCAGCTCTCGCCGATGTTTGGCGCCGCGGCCATGAGTCTGTCGAGCGTATGTGTCGTAAGCAACGCTCTGCGCCTAAAATCCTTTAAGCCCAAAGTGGCAAAATAGGATCACCATTAAGTCCATTTAGAACGGGTTTTCCAGGTGCCCGAGATTGACCTGAAAGAGGAGCGACGCGTACTTTGGTACGCGAGCGACGGCTTGAAGGTCAAGGTCGGGTGCCTGGGAAAGCCGACACAACAGAGAGGAATACCCATGCGTTTCACAATTAAGACTTCCGGCCTTATGTGCGGCCACTGCGACGCCACCGTCGAGACCGCGCTGCTCAACGTTGCGGGCGTAACCGACGCCGACGCCGACCACGAGACTCAGACCGTCCAGGTGGAGTGCGCCGACACCGTGACCCCCGAGCAGCTCGCCGCCGCTGTCGAGGCCGCGGGCGAGAAGTTCCACGCCCTGTCCGTAACCGCCGCATAGCAGCTGCCGCACCAACAGGCACCACTGTCGGCTGACATAGCCGCCCAGCAACCACCGCTCAACCAGCCCTTCAGAAGTTGCGGTGAAATAGTTCCTGTTTTAGCGCTCCAAGCCCTCAATCAAGAACTATTTCACCGCAACTGACGGGGGCATCCGAAAGATCGACCAGAAACGAGGACCCGCCATGATGGCAGACCATAAATCGGTGACCCGCATGCTCAAGACGGCACGCGGCCAGATCGACGGCATCTTGCGGATGGTCGATGAGGACCGCTACTGCGTCGATATTTCCACGCAGCTCATGGCCACACAGGCGCTCCTCGCGCGCATTAACGCCGATGTGCTCAAGGCTCACATTGAGGGTTGCGTGACCTCGGCAATTGAATCGGGCGACGAAGACCTCAAAGCCGCCAAGCTCGCCGAGATCGAACGCGTCGTCGACAAGCTCTCCAAGTAATTGGGGCATTGGGGACAGACTTCTTTGCAC
>CAJLCM010000078.1:0-8018 GCA_905205145.1 uncultured Collinsella sp. | reverse complement strand
TTGAGGTGAGCGGTGCCTCCTGGGATATGCCGTTTGACGGCGCGACGCTTGCCGCCTGTCCGCTTTCGGCACTGGTGCTCTCGTTCGCCTTCTACGGGTTTTGCGGCTGGGCATGGGAATCGACGGTCTGCGCCATGCTCAACCACGGACGCTTTGCCAACAGCGGCTTTTTGCTGGGACCGTGTTGCCCCATCTATGGCGCGGGCGGCATTGCCTGCTGGCTGCTGTTGCGCGGAATTCCTGACGCGTCGAGCCAGTTTGTCGCTGCAGCGCTCGTATGCAGCGTGATTGAGTACAGCGTGGGCGTGCTGCTGGAAAAAACAACAGGCGCTCGCTTTTGGGACTATTCGCACCTGCCGTTTAACCTGCACGGACGCATCTGTCTGTACTGGGCATGCGCGTTTGGCCTGGGTGCGTTGTGCATTTGTCGCGTGGTGGAGCCGGCGGTGTTGGGCCTGCTTGCCCATCTGCCGGTGCTGATTGTGCGGCTGTCCGCCTTTATCGTCGCGGTCGCGATGATGGTCGACGCGGTGTGCTCGTTGGCGAGCTGGCGGCGTCTGTCCGATCAGTTGGAGCGCGTCCGGGCCGACCTTGCCGACCGCATCAATGAGTCGCTTGCCGATGCGTCAGACTCCATGCTCGAACGTATTCCCGATTCGGCGATCGACTCGGTGGCACAGACGCACATCCGCAGCCGTGCCGTTAACGCGTGGCTGGCGGAGCTGGGCGACGCGACGCTCGATGCCCTGCGCGAGAAGGCTTCGATGCCGACGTTTATCTCGGATGGTGCTCGCGGCCTGGCGCTCGCTGCCCGCCGCGTGGCCGATGCCGCGCCGAGCATGCCGCGTCCGTCGCTCAGCCGTCGCCTTGCCGGTAAGCGCATGAGCCGTCCGGTACCGAGCGTGTCACTCAGTCGTCGTGACCTGCGCTTTTTCAATGCCTTCCCGCGTCTGCGCATCAATCGCTACGAAGGTGTCATTCGAGCAACTAATCTCCGCGACCGCGCCCACGAGCTGTTTCGGCGCTAGCCGGGATGGGCGCGCTCACGGCTCCCTTGCTCGCGTATTTCCCGTTCGTTTCGCGTCCGTTGCCGCGCCGTTTCCAAGATTGCGGCGCCGTTGGAGACGGCAAGATCTGGGTCGAGCCGGTCGAGGAAGTTATCCGCATCCGTACCGGCGAACACGGCCCTTCTGCGGTGTAGGGCAATCTTTCGCCTGACGGGCGCGCCTCTCTCGGGGCGCGCCCGTTCTCGTCTACAATATCGTGCAGACGAAGGAGAGGCATGCCCATGATCAAGATGTTTGCGAGTGACTTAGACGGAACGCTGTTGAATGCCCTGCACGAGGCAGACGGGACCATTCGCCGTGCCATTCGCGAGCTGACCGAGGCCGGCCTGCATGTGGTTCCCGCGACCGGACGCTCGACGCTGCCGATCGGCGAGCATGGCTTCACAGGTCTGGCACTCGACGCCTGCTGCTCCAACGGATCCATCGTGCGTGACAGCCATGGTGAGGTGCTCAAGACCTGGACCATCGACCCGCAGGTTACCGAGGAGCTGCTCAAGGCGTTCCCGGACATTTGCTTCGACTGCTCCACGCCCGACGGCATGTTCTCGAGCGGCTCGTTCGAGATGCACCAGGCGGGTTTTAAGAAGGACAGCCCCATCAAGCGCATCGTGATGCGTGGCATGCGTGCACGTGGCGGGTATCACGAGGAGCAGTATTTCGACCAGTCGATCGGTGACATCCTGCGCCACGATGTGTGCAAGATCAACTGCCGCGTGACCTCGCCCGAGCTGGAGCGCGACCTTAAAGCGTATCTTGCCGAGCGCTCGGACCGCGTGGTCAACGCGCCGTTTGATCCGGTGATGTTCGAGATCACGGACGTGGAGTGCAACAAGGGCGAGAGTGTGGCCTGGCTGGCGGGTTACTACGGTATTGCCGAGGACGAGGTCGCGGTTTACGGCGACGGCGGTAACGACATTGCCATGCTCAAGCGTTTCCGCCACAGCTACGCCACCAAAAACGCAAGCGATGCGGCTAAGGCCGCCGCGAGCGCGACTATCGGCAGTTGCATGGTCCACGCCGTCCCCAAACACATGCTCGCCACCATGCGCAAGCAAAACTCCCGCACCGTCATCGAATAATGTGACAAAGGGACTGTCTCTTCGTCACATCCAAAATATTGCCTTTACGTGTTGATGCACACGGTGTGCAATAATACTCGCACTGTGCAATAGCGCACAGGCTGAGTAACAAGGAGGACGCTTGTCCCAGCTCGAGAAATGCGATCGCCGGTCCCTTCGCTCGCAGCGTGCCCTTCGCCAGGCACTTGCCAGCGAGCTTGCCGAAAGCGGCGACCTTTCGCGCATTAATGTCGCGTCGCTCACCGAGCGCGCTGGCCTTACGCGCCGCACGTTCTATTCGCACTACCGCGATATTCCCGACTTTATCAATCAAATCGAGGACGGCTTGCTGGCCGAGATCCATGAGCGCATTGAGCTCATCACTGCAGCTCAGCTGCCTGATCTCTATCACAATATCGATGAGCTCGAGCCGGCGCCCGGTTCGGTTGAGCTGCTGCGTTATCTTGCGGCCAACCGCGACTTAATCGGTGCGCTGTTGGGTCCGGGCGGCGACCAGGCCTTCATTAAAAGGATCATCGACACCGCTCGTGAGGCTGTGGTGCCGCGTGCGCAGACGGGCATTTTGGGCCTGGCGCTGGGCACGTTCTTTGACTACTACGTCACCTACGTCGTGAGTGCCGAGGTCGGCATGATTCAGCGCTGGTTTGAGCGTGGGCTCACCGAATCGCCCGAGGCCATGGCGCGCATTATGACGGTGCTCGCTTTTGTGCGCCCTGGTGACCTGTATGGCCAACCCATCGATATCAACGTGCCGGAATACGGCATGAAGCTATTGAACTTGCAGCTCGAGGATGCGGCTGACACCGCCGCAACCGTCGGGTCCAACAACTAAGAGGAGAGACAGATGAGCAAACTCGTCGAGGGCATCAAGGACCGCATGGTCGCTGCTGCACGCGAGGCCGCGCCCGCCGTGGTGGACGTCGCGCAGAAGGCCGCGACCGCGGCCGCCGAGAAAGTTGCCGAGGCAGTTGCCGATGCCAAGAACGCGGCAGGGGAGACGTCCGTCGCTAGCGAGCCCGCCACCGCCGCCGAGCCCGTAGCCGCCACCGCCGCCCACGCCCCCGAAGGCGCGATCTTCAACCCCGAGAACGCCCGTGGCAATCTGCACCTGGGCATCGACGTAGGCTCCACCACCGTTAAGCTCGCCGTGCTCAACGATGACAACCAGATCGTCTACGCCAAGTACCAGCGCCACCATACCGACGTCCGCGCTTGCGCCCGCGATTTGTTCGAAGGTGCTGCGACCGTGCTGCCGACGGCCCAAATGACCTGCGCCATCACCGGTTCGGGCGGCCTGCTGCTGTCCCAGTGGCTCGACCTGGAGTTTGTCCAGGAGGTCATCGCCAGCAAGCGTGCCGTCGAGACCCTCATCCCGGCCACCGATGTCGCCATCGAGCTGGGCGGCGAGGACGCCAAGATCATCTACTTCGACAACGGCATCGAGCAGCGCATGAACGGCACCTGCGCCGGCGGTACGGGCGCGTTCATCGATCAGATGGCCACCCTGCTGCACACCGACGCGAGCGGCCTCAACGAACTCGCGGCCAACGCCACCACCATCTATCCCATCGCCAGCCGCTGCGGCGTCTTTGCCAAGACCGACGTGCAGCCGCTGCTCAACGAGGGCGCCCGCCCCGAGGACGTGGCGGCCTCCATCTTCCAAGCCGTCGTGACCCAGACCATTTCGGGCCTGGCGTGCGGCCGTCCCATTCGCGGCAACGTCGCCTTCCTGGGCGGCCCGCTGCAGTACCTCTCCGAGTTGCGTCATCGCTTCTACCTCACGCTCAACTTGGACGAGGAGCACCGTATCGTGCCCCAAAACGCTCACCTGTTTGTGGCGAGCGGCGCCGCCATGGCGCACGAGTCCAACAAGCTCAGCACGTTCCCGCAGCTCATCGATGCCATCGACAGTCTGGGTGACACGCAGGGTGCCGAGGTCGAGCGCTTGGACCCGCTCTTTGCCACCGACGAGGATTTTGCCGAGTTCAAGAACCGCCACGACACCGAGGTCGTCCCCAAGGGCAAGCTCGAAGGCTACACCGGCCGCGTGTTCATCGGCATCGACGCCGGCTCCACCACCATGAAAGCCGCGCTCGTGGGCGAGGACGGCCAGCTGCTGCACACCTGGTACGGCAACAACAACGGCGACATCCTGGGCACGGCCAAGGTCATCATGGCCGATTTCTACAACCACATCCCCGCCGGCTGCACCATCGGCCACGTGACCACCACGGGCTACGGCGAGGCGCTGCTCATCGAGGCCCTCAAGGCCGATTCCGGAGAGATCGAGACCGTCGCGCACCTGCGCGGCGCCAAGGCGTTCCTGCCCGGCGTCGAGTTTATCCTGGACATCGGCGGCCAGGACATGAAGTGCCTGCGCGTCAAGGACGGCGTCATCGAGCACATCATGCTTAACGAGGCCTGCTCGTCGGGCTGCGGCAGCTTTATCGAGAGCTTCGCCGTCTCTATGAACATGGACGTCCGCGCGTTCGCCGATGCCGCCATCCATGCCAAGTCCCCCGTCGACCTGGGCAGCCGCTGCACGGTCTTTATGAACTCGCGCGTCAAGCAGGCGCAAAAGGAAGGCGCCACGGTGGGCGACATCGCGGCCGGCCTGTCCTATTCCGTCATCAAGAATGCCCTGTTCAAAGTCATTAAGCTGCGCGACCCCAAGGAGATCGGCAGCCAGGTGATCGTCCAGGGCGGCACCTTTATGTCCGACGCCACGCTGCGTGCGTTTGAGCAGCTTACCGGCGTTCATGCTGTGCGCCCCGACATTGCCGGCTGCATGGGCGCCTACGGTGCGGCACTGCTCGCCCGCGATCGCGCCGGTGCCGACGGCACCTCGACCATCCTTTCGGCCGAGGACATCGCGCACCTTACTGTGACGCAAAAGCATGTCCGCTGCGGTCGCTGCTCCAACAACTGCCAGCTTACCGTCAACGACTTTGGCGGCGGCAGGCGCTTTATCACCGGCAACCGCTGCGAGAAGGGCGCCGGCCACAAAAAGCAGAAGACCGAGGCCCCCAACCTCTTCAAAAAGAAAAACGAGCTGCTCTTTAACCGCGAGGTCCTGAGTCCCGACGAGGCCCCGCGCGGCACCGTGGGTATCCCGCGCGCACTCAACATGTACGAGAACTACCCCTTCTGGCACGCGTTCTTTACGCGCTTGGGCTTTAGCGTGCAGTTGTCCGACCAGTCGAGCAAGAAGACCTACCAGGCGGGCATCGAGTCCATGCCGTCCGAGAGCGTGTGCTATCCGGCCAAGATGAGCCACGGCCACGTGATGAACCTCATCGACCGTGACGTCGACTTCATCTGGATGCCGTGCGTGCGCTGGGAGCGCAAGGAGGACCCGACGGCTGGCAACTGCTATAACTGCCCCATCGTCATGAGCTATCCCACGGCGCTGGCGCTCAACATCGACGAGATCCGCGAGCAAAACATCGAGTTCCTGTATCCGTTTGTGCCGTATCACGACAAGACCGAGCTCAAGCGCCGTCTGTACCAGGTGCTCGCTGTTGACCGCGTGGCCGACGCCGAGGCTGGTCGCGGCCGCGTGCGCGGTCCTAAAATCACGCGCTCCGAGGTCGATGCCGCTGTCAACGCTGCTTTTGAGGCCGATGCGCGCTTCCACGAGGATATCCAGACCATGGGCGAGGAGGCCCTTAAGTGGGTCGAGGACCACGGCGGCCACGGCATCGTACTCGCCGGCCGTCCCTACCATAACGACCCCGAGATCAACCATGCCCTGCCCGAGCTTATCTCGAGCTTTGGCTTTGCGGTCTTTACCGAGGATTCGCTCGCGCATCTGGTGAAGCCCGAGCGTCCGATTCGCGTCGTCGACCAGTGGATGTACCACAGCCGCCTGTATGCCGTTGCCCGTTTTGTGACGATGCGCAACGACCTGGACCTGATCCAGCTCAACTCTTTCGGCTGCGGTCTCGATGCCCTGACTACCGACCAGGTGCAGGAGATTCTGGAAGCCAGCGGCAAGATCTACACCGTGCTCAAGATCGACGAGGTGTCCAACCTGGGTGCCGCGCGCATCCGCATCCGCTCGCTCATGGCCGCGCTTAAGGACCAGGAGGCCGAGCGCTTGGCCGAGGCCACGGCAGCGGGCGAGGCCTACGAGCAGGGCGACGCCGCGCCGGTGGCGCCCTCCACGGATGCCCCCGCGTTCGCGAGCCGTAAGTACACGTTCGAGGCGCAGCGCGAGAGTGCTTCGACCGCGTGGCCCAAGGTGCCCTTTACCGAGCAGATGCGCGACGAGGGCTACACCATTCTGTGCCCGCAGATGGCGCCGATCCACTTTGACCTGGTCAAAGAGGTGTTCCGCGGTGCCGGCTACAACTTGGAGCTGCTGCCCTCGACCGATCACGATGCTGTCGAGGCCGGCCTGCGCTATGTGAACAATGACATTTGCTATCCGTCGATCCTGGTAACGGGCCAGATCATGGAGGCCATCGAGAGCGGTCGGTACGACCTCTCCAAGACGGCCGTGGTTATCAGCCAGACCGGCGGCGGCTGCCGTGCCACAAACTACATCGCACTCATCCGCAAGGCCCTGCGCGAGAGCGGCCACCCCGAGATCCCGGTGATCTCGCTTTCTGCCGTGGCGCTCGGCGAGGACAACCCCGGCTTTAAGATTACGCCGGCGCTGCTTAAGCAGGCCGTGTACGCGGTGCTCTTTGGCGACGTGATGATGCAGATGCTCTACCGCTGCCGCCCGTACGAGGCTACGCCCGGTGCGGCGAACGCGCTCTACGAGGAGTACATGGCGCGCGCCCGCAAGCTGGCGCCTAAGTTCAACAGGCACAACTACACCAAGCTTGCGCGTGAGGCCATCCGCGCGTTCGACACCATGCCGCTCGTGGGCGAGGGCACCAAGCCGCGCGTGGGCGTGGTCGGCGAGATTCTGGTCAAGTTCCATCCCACGGCCAACAACCACGTGGTCGACGTTATCGAGCGCGAGGGCTGCGAGGCCGTGGTGCCGGGTCTGCTCGACTTCTTCCTGTACTCTATGAGCAACGCCGAGCTGCAGAAGGACGAGCTGGGAAGCTCTGCTACCACGCGCGCTGGTATGCAGGCGCTCATCAAGCTCGTGGACTGGATGCGCACGCCGGTGGAAGAGATGCTCGAAAAGTCCCGCCGCTTTGAGGCGCCCGAGCGCATCGGCACCATGGCCGATAAGGCCCGCACGGTGCTTTCGGTGTGCAACAACATGGGCGAGGGCTGGTTGCTCACGGCCGAGATGCTTGACCTGATCGATCACGGTGCGCCCAACATCATCTGCACGCAGCCCTTCGCGTGCCTGCCTAACCACGTGGTGGGCAAGGCCGTGATCAAGGAGCTGCGCCGCCAGCATCCCGAGAGCAACATCGTCGCGGTGGACTACGACCCCGGTGCGTCCGAGGTCAACCAGCTCAACCGCATTAAGCTCATGATCAGCGTGGCCAAGGAGAACATGCGCGCCGGCAAGGGCTTTAAGCTCGAGAAGGTGGCGCCGCTCGCGATGGACGAGGTCACCGGGCAGATGCGCGCCCATGACGGCTGCGTGAGCTGCGGACCGGCCAGCGAGGAGGCTGTTGCATCGGTCGCCAAGCGTCTGGGACGCGGCATTAAGAAGTAGCTGGCCTGCTTTGGGCTGGATATGAGACAAACGGGTGGTAGCCGTACCGGCTACCACCCGTTTTTGCTGGACATATGTTGCGCAAATGACCTTGCTACAGCCTTCCGTGGGCTTGCCCGATTTTTGGGCCGGCTCGGGCTTTGAGGACAAGCTGCTGCAAGCCCAGGGCGATTTTTCGCTCAACGCGGGCCAGCACAGCGTGACCTATCTGCCAAACGACGAGATGATCGCTGCGGACTG
>CAJLCM010000077.1:0-8179 GCA_905205145.1 uncultured Collinsella sp. | reverse complement strand
GACAGGATTTGAACCTGCGACATCCTGCTCCCAAAGCAGGCGCGCTACCAAACTGCGCCACGTCCCGAAGGTGTTGAGCAGCTAAGGCATAAACCTTGCGTGTCCCAAAGCGAAGGAAATTATAGGGGAGACTCCCCGCCTGTGCAAGCGCAGAAACCCTAGCTCCTCGAATGTGTGACAAACTGGCTATGAACCAGACCGATCACAAACGCCACCACAGCAACCGGCGCCCACGCAGCACCGATATCTGCCAGCGGCAACGCATCGAACGGCAGCCACGCGCCCGCAAAGAACGCATCGCGGACCGAGGTGATCACACTCTGCACCGCGACAACACTGCCGACCCAGACCCACACCTGCGGATGCGCGTCGCAAAAGCCGTGCACCAGGCCCATAAGCACCAGCACAATGGCAACGGGATACAGGGCGTTGAGCATAGGCACCGAGAACATAAGGATCACGTCGAGGCCCACGTTGGAGAGCACGCACGAAAACGCCGCGAACACAAAGGCGAGAACCGCAAAGGGGCGGCGCATGGCCTCCTCAGAAGCCTCCGCTCCCCCTTCGACCACATACGTCTCGCAGAAGTAACGCGAGCAGCAGCTGATAAGGCCAATACACACATTCATGCAGGCGAGGAAGAAAATCGCAAAGACGACAACCGTGCCAGCAAGACCAAAGTGCATAGAGGCCGAACGCGCAAGGATCGCGGCGCCGTTGGTGGCGTCGGGCATAACCGTGCCGAGCTGCATACCGGCAAGCGCTAGGCCGCAGTAGATGATGGCCATGAGCACGCCGGCGATCACACCCGAACGCGAGATCTCGAAGGCCACGCGCTTATCGTCGGTAACGCCGAGCTCATGGATGGTCTCGGCGATGATGATGCCGAAGGCGAGCGACGCGAGCAGGTCCATAGTCTGATAGCCAGTCAGAAAGCCCTGCACGGCGGCGCCCGCATCGTAAGGAGCCTGAGGCGCGGCAGCCGGTCCCAGCGGCGAGATCACGGCAGCACCCACGACCAGCACAATGAGCGCAATGAGTGCGGGGCCCGTAATGCGGCCGAGCACGCGTGTGATGACACCCGGGCGCAGCGTGAGCGCAAACGCGACGACAAAGAAGCCAACGGCAAACACCAGGCGAGCCGTACCGAGCGAGACGCCCTCGGGCAGCAGCGGCACCAGCATCTCGAAGGCCGTGGAGCTCGTGCGCGGAATAGCCAGGCACGGACCGATGGCCAGGTAGACCGCCGCAACGAAGAATTCGCCAAACTTAGGATGTACGCGTCCGGCAAGTTCGCGCGCCGTTCCGGCAAGCGCCACGGCGATAAAGCCCATGACGGGCAGGCCGATGGCGGCGATGAGAAAGCCGAGCATGGCGACCGGCGTGGCAGAACCTGCCTGCAGTGCCAGCAGTGGCGGGATAATGAGGTTGCCAGCGCCAAAGAGCATCGAGAACAGGGCGATGCCGACGGTGACGACATGTTCGGAGCGCAGACCGCGCGGGGCGGATGAAGCCATGGGTCCACCTTTCGGGTTGAAACAAAAAATGGGACGGGCAAAAACACCCGTCCCGCAAGTATATACGCTCTAGCAGCTTTAGCAGGCTAAATCGCACAGAGCATCGATAGCCGTGTCGACTTCTTCGGTCGTGTTGAAATACCCAAACGAGAAGCGGACGACGCCCTGGCGCTCGGTCCCGAGCGCGCGGTGCATGAGCGGGGCGCAATGGGCGCCGGGGCGCGTCGCAATCCCCCACCCTTGCATGAGCGCATCAGAGATCTCGGCAGAGTCGATATCACCCACGTTGAGCGACACAATCGCAGAGCGCGTCGGCTGGTCAAAGGCACCATAGAGCGCAATGCCGGGGATTTCGCGAACGCCTGCGAGGAAACGCTCGGCAAGCGAGCGCTCGCGAGCTGCAATCGTCTCCACCCCGCCCTGGGCCTCGATAAAGTCGAGGCCAGCAGAAAGGCCGGCGATACCGTGGCCGTTGAGCGTGCCCGCCTCAAGGCGCGTGGGCCACTCAAGCGGCTGCAGCGCATCGAAACTGTGCACGCCCGTACCGCCCATGGCCCAAGGGGCTACGTCAATACCCTCTGCCACGGCCAGGCCGCCGGTCCCCTGCGGACCCATGAGCCCCTTGTGGCCGGTAAAGCACACCACGTCGAGCCCCATGGCCTGCATATCGATATGCTCCGTGCCGGCAGACTGCGAGGCATCGACAATCACAAGTGCGCCGGCCGCATGTGCCACAGCCGCCACACGTGCAACATCAACGGCGTTGCCGGTCACATTGGAGGCATGCGTTACCACCACGACACGCGTGCCCGGCGTGACCAGCTGCTCGAGCTCGTCGTAGTCGAGCACGCCGTTCGCGTCGCAGCCCGCACGCTCAACGGTCACGCCCCGCTCTGCCGTCAGGCGGTTGAGCGGGCGCAGCACGGAGTTGTGCTCGAGCACCGTCGTAACCACACGATCGCCGGGGCGCACCACGCCATTGATGACGGTGTTGAGCGCCGCCGTCGAGTTAGGCGTAAAGCATACATGGTCCGCTCTCGGGCAACCCAAAAGGCGCGCGAGCTTGGCACGACAAGCGTGAATCGTACGCGCGGCATCGAGGGCACCTGACGTGGCGCCGCGCCCGGCATTGCCGAGCGAACACATCGCCTGCGTCACGGCGCCGATGACCGTCTGCGGCTTGTGCATGGTCGTCGCCGCGTTATCCAGGTAGATCACCGCACGACCTCCCACATATCGATCACGGTAAAGCCCTCGGTGGGAACGCCTGCCGCGGCAAGCTCGCCGCGTAGCAGCTCCTCATCTGCAGGCAGGGCTTTCCACGCCAGACCGCAGCCAGCGGCGACCTCCCCGGGCACGGGAATCGTTCGCCCGGGAAGGCCGCGCTCGATACACAGGGACTCGCAGCCCATGGCGGCCGCCGTGGTGGGAAACGTGATGACAAGCGCCGGGCGCTTCTCCCTCATGGCAACTCCAACCAATACGCTACGGGCGCACGACGCGCACGGCCTGCTCCATCTTCTCCACGATCACGTACATGTTGGTGACCTCGCCCACCGCAAGCTGGTCTTTAATGCCATAGTGGTCGAGGCAGGTACCGCAGGTGAGAATCTCGACACCCTGCTCGGCCAGGCCCTTCAGGTCATCGAGCACCGGCGAGCCCTCGACGGTGAGCTTGGCGCCGCCGTTGTAGAACAGCATAGTCGCGGGCAGCTCCTCCTGCTGCGTCACGGCAAAGATAAACGCCTTCATGAGCTTGTGGCCCAACTCGTCGTCGCCACGGCCCATGCAATCGGTGTAGACGGAAATGACGAGTTTGCCCTTGCCGGCGCTGGCGTCGCAAAAAGCAACACCGTCCTGCTCGGGGTCCGCAACGGCCACGGCACCGGCGGTCACGACAGTCACGTGCCACTCGGCGTCCGAGATCTTCTCGACCGAGGCCGTGCAGCCCTTCTCCTGCGCCATCTTGGAGATGTTCTTGACGGCGGTCTCGTTATCGACCGCAGTCACGACGGCGCCCTCGCCATTAAGCTGTTTGAGTGCCTTAAGCGTCTTGACGACGGGCAGCGGGCAGGCATCGCCCATGGCATTGACTTCAATTTTGGTAGACATAGTTACATCCTTTCAAAAGGGACCGCCCAGAACAGTAGGCAGTCGCATAAACGGTTTTCCTTAATGCACAACGCGAACGGCAGGACCGCCCAGCTCCGCCTCGCACACGCGCCCGACAACGGCGGCAACGCGCCCCTCGGCATGCAAACGGCGCGCAAGCTCATCCACATCGGCAGCAGGTGCCGCGATAAGCAGGCCACCAGACGTCTGAGGATCGTACAGCGCGTCGAGCATGCCCGGCTCCAGGTCTTCGTCGGCAGCTACACGCGGGCCAAAGAAGTCCTGGTTGCGGTAGGAGCCCGCGGGGATAATGCCAAGGCGTGCCATGTCGAGCACTTGGTCAAAGAGCGGCACCACTCCCGACGCAAGCTCAATCTGCACGTCCGAGCCCTCGGCCATCTCGCATGCATGCCCGATCAGGCCAAAGCCCGTGACATCGGTGCAGCCGTGAAGCTCGAGTCCTTCGGCAAGGCGAATCGGCGCCTCGTTGAGGGTGCGCATCGAGTCAAACATCCGGCTGGCCTCGTCCTGCTCGATGAGCTCGCCCTTAATGGCCGTGGTAATGATGCCCGAGCCGATCGCCTTGGTCAGCAGCAGAACATCGCCCACGCGTGCGCCGCTATTGGCGAGCATGCGATCGAGCGGCACAAAACCGCTCACGGACAGACCGTACTTGGGCTCGTCGTCGTTGATGGTGTGGCCGCCCGCGATGGAGCAGCCGGCCTCGACGCACTTGTCGGCGCCGCCCGCCAAAATCTGCCCGGCAACCTCAACGCCCAGACAACTGGGTATGCAGAGCAGGTTCATGGCATGGCTCGGCCGCCCGCCCATGGCGTAGATGTCCGACAGCGAATTTGCCGCGGCAATCTGGCCAAACAGAAACGGGTCGTCGACCATCGGCGGGAAGAAGTCGATGGACTGCACGAGACCCAGGTTTTCGCCAACACGAAAGACACTCGCATCGTCGGAGGTATCGAAACCCACGAGCAAGTTGTCGTTATGCACATTGGGTAAATCGCCCAGGACCTGGGCGAGGGCTCCGGGAGCCAACTTAGCGGCTCAACCACTCGCGGCAGTCATAGACGTGAGCCTTATGGTGTCCTTAGCCATACGAACCCCCTTCCAACAAATCAACGACTTTAAGTATACGCGCCAGGCACGCTTCCCAAGAGACCGCCGACGGCTCGAACGTCGAAGGCGGCGCCGCAAGCGCCCGCGCGATAGCATCTGCCAGTGCGCGCTCAAACAACGGAAGGTCGGCGGCCACGGGCGTGTCGACATCCGTCATACGCGGCGACGCCACCCACGTCACGGGAGCACCGGGAAGCATCGCCTCCATCCAGGGACGAACGCCGGGCAAATCGGTCGCCACAACTTTGCAGCCGCACGCGAGGGCCTCGATCGTCACGAGCGGCAGACCCTCGTAAAACGAAGGCAGCACAAAGACGTCGGAACTGCGGTAGGCACGCACGAGTCCATCGCTATCCAGGCGCCCCGCCAGCGTCACCGGCACATCCGAGGCCGCGGCCAAGCGCTCGATACGCGCGTACTCGGCATCGTCCCCGCGACCGCCCACAAGTACCAAACCAGATGGGCGGACGTCATCGTCAATCGGCAATGACACGGCTCGAACCAGCGACTCGACGCCCTTTTTAAAGCAAATCTTGCCCACGTACACAAGCGATCCCGGCTGCCTCGCTACGCTTGCGTCGCGGCAGAAGACGCGATGATCGTAGCCCGTCCCAATCACATGGATGCGATCGGCATCGAGGCCGCATACCAGGCCAATCTGCTCAGCCTGCTCAGCATGGAGCGCAAAGACGGCATCGAGCCGACGAACCGCACTTACGATGCGATCATGCTCGAGCGCATGCGAACGCAGCTGGCGCAGGTCGGTCGAATGGCACACGGCAACAACCGGCACGCCCCGGACGCACTCGCGCGCCAATGCGGTCACCAGATACAGGTGATGGCAGAGCACCAGATCGGGCCGAAACTCAGCCACCGCCCGATCGATTGCAGCAGCAAATGCCCGCTCAAATGCCTTGAGCATCGAAGGCGTCAGGTCACGATAGCGTGTAGAGGGATAGGGCATGACATCGGACATACCGCAGATGGGAAACGGCAGCTCGGGCGACTCGAACGGTACGGCAAACACGGCAGCACGCCGGTCCAGCTCGCCTTGGGTGTCACCCGGTGCCGCGCCGCAAAGCACGGCGGCGCGATGTCCCGTCTCGATCTGCTCGCGCACGAGCGCGGCAAGGTAGGTGCCGCTGCCGGTGCTATCTGGTTTTTGTGCCGAGATATTGAGGATGCGCATGTCGCGGTACACCCCTAGGCCAAGGCGGCGGCGCGGACAGCTGCGCCGATCGCTCCGGCAAAGCGAGCCTGGGGCGAGGTGGTCACCGGCGACCCCAGTAGCTCGCCCAACCGCTCCACCACGAAGGCGTTCTCGCACAGGCCACCGGTCAGGTAGTACGGGGCGCCCGCGGCCTGCCCGGCCATGGTCGCCACGCGCGAGACCACGCTGTCGATCACGCCACGGGCGATGTTCTCGCGCGGCTCACCGCGACCGATCAGGCTGATGTCCTCGCTTTCGGCAAACACCGTGCACATGCTGCTGATCTTGGTAGGCTCGCCGGAACGCGCCAGGTCGGCCATCTGCTGCTGAGAAATGCCTAGGCGGTCGGCCATGATCTCCAAAAAGCGCCCCGTGCCGGCGGCGCACTTATCGTTCATGGCAAACTTGGCCACGCGGCCACTTTTAAGCTGAATGACCTTGGTGTCCTGGCCGCCCACGTCAATCACCGTGCCGTGGTCGCCAAACAGGCGCACGGCACCGGTGCCGTGGCAGGTGATCTCGGTCACGACCTTGTGCGCATAGGGCACGGCAACACGGCCGTAGCCAGTCGCGACCACGCGAGCATCTTCGGCAGCCACGTCATAACCCGCCGCTGCCAGTGCCTCGCGCAGCCGCTCGGAAGCATCAACCGAGGAGAACCCGGTTGGCTGCACGCACGTCCACGCCACCGAACCCTCCCCATCGACCACGGCAGCCTTAGCCGCCGTAGACCCGATATCGATCCCGATCCCTATCATGGCTCTCTCCCAATCTAAACATCAAAGATAGCGGCGCGTTCAGGCGCCTTAGCTCTAGGTTTCTCAGGTGCCGGAGATTGCCCCGAAAGAGGGGCACAGCGTACTTTGGGTACGCAAGCGACGGTTTGCGGGGCAAGATCCGGTGCCTGAGGAAGCTAGAGCGTCTCGATAAAGGCGGCGATGCGGGTCTCGATCTGACCCATGTCGCCGTTGCTGTAGTCGGTCTCGATCTTCATGTACGGAATACCCGCGCCCTCGACAGCCTCCTGCATGCGGGCACTCTCCACGTTAAAGGTGTGGCAGGCCTGGAGCACGTTTTCGACCACGCCATCGACGTGATACTTCTCGCACATGGCCAGCGTATTTTCCATACGACCGTCGTTGGGCGTCATGACCGAGCAGTTGATGTCCAGGTAGCGGTCGGCGATGGCGCGCAGGATGTCGGGAGCCTCCGGGTCGATCATCATGGCCGCCGTACGCTCGCCCGAGCAGTCGTCCATGCAAACGACCACGCCGCCGTTGGACTCGATGGTGCGACCGATCTTGTTGATCACACCGCCCACCGGGCAGCCGGTGATCAGAATGCGCTTGACATCCGCCGCAACCGGGCGCTCGCCCGCGTCGTAGGCCTCGCGCAGCTTGGCAACCTTTTGCTCCAGCTGCTGCGTATAGGCCTCGATATCAAAACTAAACGTACCGGCAAACATGGTGCTCATCAGGTCGACGCCGCTCATGGCCGCCGGCTGGTTGGCCTGCAGCGCAAACATCTCGAGCTGGGCCGCACGCAAGCGGTTGCGACGACGGACGGCAGCGCGCAGGTCATCGTCGGTAATCGTGATGCCGTAGAAGCCCTCGAGCTCCTCCTTGAGCAGGCGGCACTCCTCGTACCAGCCCTCGCGCTCGTAGGCGCGGTCGCGGCCCTGCGGAAGATGCAGAATGTGCGTACGCTTGAGCTCGTTGAGTAGCTCGTACATCTTCTTCTTGCCGTCGCAGGTGGTCTCGCCGATGATCATGTCGCTAAAGTACGTAAACGGGCACTTTTGCGAATAGGCAAAACCGTACGTCGACTTGATGAGCGGACAAAGATTTGCCGGCAGCACCTTCTCGGCCTCGGGAATCACCTCATCGGACGTACCGCACAGCGCCACGCTCGCAGCCCCCGCGGCATCGATAATCTCGAGCGGCGTATAGCTGCACAAAAAGCCGACCAGGCGATTGCCGGCCTGTTTGTAATCCTTGACGCGAATAAACGCCGCCTTGCGTTGCTCGTTGAACTCCTCAAACGTGGATGGCAACGGCTGCTCAATATTTTCCGACATATAACTCCTTAACAAACCTTTTAACCAACCAAGGAAACGGCTTTCCCAGGTGCCCGAGGTTGCCGTGAAAGAGGAGCGCCGCGTACTTTGGTATGCAAGCGATGGTTTGAACGGCAAGATCGGGTGCCTGGG
>CAJLCM010000076.1:0-8620 GCA_905205145.1 uncultured Collinsella sp. | reverse complement strand
GCGACGGGGGCGAGGCGAATGGCTGAGCGGTATCGATATGCGGGTTCAACGGTATCACATTGGCCACATAGATTTTTAACTTGCATTTCTACCCGCCCTTTTCGTAGAGTCGCCGATACGTGCTTAGCGCACCCTCGGCGCGTCCGGCAGGCTTTGCGAAATGGGATCCAGGAGACTTCGGCGCAGCATCATCTTGCGGAATGCTTCTAATGAGCCTCCCATCCTTCAAAAACAGAATCTCATCGCACAGCCTATCGACCGAATCCAAGATGTGGGATGACATGATGATGCACGTACCAGAATCGGCCAGCTTCCTGAGAATCTCGGAATGCAAGTCCACCCTGCTGGGGTCGAGCGCGTTCATGGGCTCATCTAATAGAAGGTACCGCGCGCCCGTCGCATACGCAATCGCCAGGGTAAGCTGCTGCTTCATGCCCTGGCTCAGAGTGCGGATCCTCATCTTCGCGAACTCGCCTATCTGCGTTTGTTCCACTATCTCTTCGATATCGCGAGCATGCGGCCACATATCGCAAACCATCTTGAGGTGATCTTCCGCACGCAATCCGGGATACAGCAGCGTCCCCTCACCAGGTGCATAGAAGATCATAGAACGGACCTCTCTCGCACCCGTACCCTGCACCTCATCCAGAACGATGCTCCCGTCCACGCGAGGACCCGGCAAACCTGCCATCGCACGCAGCAACGTCGTCTTTCCATGCCCGTTCGGAGCGACGAGACCGTAGACCGTACCCGGGGCAAACTCAGCGTTCACCGAATCTACGAGCACCTTCTTTCCATAAGAGATCGTCAGCGTTTGAAGGTCAATCATCGAGATCATCCCCTTTCAATCTTTGGAACACTCAGGCGCACCATCAACGGAGATACGGCGCCCAAGACCACCAGCAGAGCGCCCGATGCGCCGACGACCTCTCCAAAAGGCATCGCGTTCGTCCCTCGCCCAAGGAACCCAATCGTCCCCACCTGGGAAGCGGGATCAAACGAGGCGAATGGAGCCAGCAGCGCGACGCCCATGCCCACGCTTTCAACATGAGCGCTCAACGAACCCAACACCAAGAGAACCGCGCAAACCATTCCGGTGACAACGGGGTTGCGGCTAATCGCTGCTGTCAACGCAGCGACGACGGAAATCACGCCGTATGCCATGACCAGCAACGGAATACTGCACAACACCGCCTTCCCCACCATGGACGTTGTCGAAGCTCCCGCCCGAATGAGAGCGACGGGATACTCCGATCCACCCGCACCGTTCTTAATCACGGACA
Source organism: uncultured Collinsella sp. (assembly GCA_905205145.1). Lineage (GTDB taxonomy): Bacteria > Actinomycetota > Coriobacteriia > Coriobacteriales > Coriobacteriaceae > Collinsella. The sequence continues at coordinate 7,337 of CAJLCM010000076.1, read as the reverse complement.
CAACGACAGCGGGAACCATCGACACCAAAAGCAGCACCAAGCCAAGCAGGAGAGCCAGCGCAACAGCCGTCAGAAAACGCACATGCGCTGTTGCGGGGATCTGGAGAACCAGAAGGGAACGACACTGCAGGTGGGTGCACGCGAGCGATGTGACAACCACGGGCAACAGCAAAAATAAGGAGGGAAGCGCTGCCTGGAGATACGAAAGGAGGATTAATGGGGGCATCTTCGTACTTAACTCGTAAACCTTGGGGTCCGGCAAGCTCGCGATCGACTCAAGCAGAAGGGCGCGCGCCTCCGCACGAGAAGGAGTCTCCGGCTCGATTCCGATCGATTGCAGGAGAGTCGCATCTGCCGCGCCCAGCTCACCTCGAGCGCGCTCGTACGTCGCAAGGCTTCGAAACCCCTCCGCAGGCATAGGCGCGTACACGAAACCCGAAAGAGCATCCCGCATGTCTTCCAGGGCCGCTTTGCCCTCGACGTCCATATTCGCAGCGTTCTGCTCTAGATACCGATCTATTGAACGGAGCTCCCCATCCCTATACCGAACAGCGGAAACGTTATCAGCGTCAGGAAACATCTCGACCAGAGCCGGGGCCAGCATCGTCGTCGACATTGCAATCGCGCATACGGCGAGGGTAGGAGAACGCAGGAGCAGTTTCCCCATCGTTCTTACGTATGCAACGGCGGAGGCACAAGCGCTCGAACGAGTTGCCGTTCTCGATGCAGTGAAGGAACCTCTCTCAAGACAAATCGGGGATATCGGGCACGCGCAGCCGCTCTTTCCAGCAACGCAAAGCAGGCTAATTGCCAGCACCTCGATCCCGATTGCGCATACGAGGGCAATCGCGCCACGCTCGAAGCAAAGTCCAGGCAGATTCACTATCTGCGTTGTCGGGTACGGGCTATAGGCGCCGACGGTCAACTCAGTGTTCGCATACGTAAGGGGATTCAACAGGGCGAACTCACGCAAAGCGATGGATCTTCCGTAATACCCGGGAACCATCGTCACCCCCATCAGGGCACATACGAACACGATTCCAAGCGTAGGGTTATTGGCAATCTTCACGGCAAGGTGAACGACAAGCGAGATGAACGCTGCCACCAAGAATTGCATGATGGCCGTCTGCGCGAACACCAGCCAAGCCGGTTTGATAACCGGAGTCGCATATTGAATGTAGCCTATCGGATAGAACGGCGAGCCCGGGCCATTCTTCACAAGCGCGGCGATTATCCCTGGAAGATTGATGGCGAGGACGGCAAGCATTGCAAAAACACTCGCCCATACGCTCGATGCAACAAGTCTACCCAGCTCGCCCATCGGTGCCTGGATGATGAGCTTTTCACGTTTGTTAAGACGCGCGGCAAGGAACGAGACGGCAACGGCCGTTGCGACCCATAGCAAGTACTCCTTCGATCCGTCATAATAGGTGTACTCTCCATCCGATATCTGCAGAAACGGAAGTAGGGGAGAGAGCGGTGCCAAGATAAGACGTCCCGCGGCAAGAGGGTACAGAAGCGCGGGCATGCTTGATGAAGAGGTATAGACACCGTCCTCCCCCGCATTCACAAGCGCATCCGCATAGGATGCTGACAATTCCTGCTCAACACGGGTTATTCCCGACTCGAGGTATTCGACCCGTCCGTCGATGCCAGCCGCGCTCCTGAAGACGGGCAGAGCACAAAGAACCATCAACGCAACAACGACAACACAGAGCGACCTGGAGGAGAGAAGCGACCTAAAGATCGCCTTCGAGATTTTGAGCATATTCATCGCCAACCTTAACCTCATCCAGTCGGAACAGAGGGGCCGAACAAAATGCTCGGCCCTTCCTCGCATCTAGTAGGTGCTATAGACAAATTGCCATTTATCAGTTGTGCCAAGAACACCACAGGAGCACATTGCAGCGAGGCGGGATTCCCTATGATGCGCGGGTCGGCGATAGCCATTTCGGTAGGAGATCGTCTTGTAAGAGATGTTGAACATCGAGATGCTGTGCCCGCTTACGCCGCGAGGACAGCTGTAGCTCCAGTAGGTATCGACGACGTCGTCCGTATACCCGAGGGGCTCAACGAGGGCACACTGGCTGCTCTCCTGGGAAGGAGGCATCGGGGTATCCGCAAAAGCGGGGGCTCCCGGCAGCAACAGACAAAGAGCGAGGCCGAGGAAAACCAAGAGCTTACACGACTTAACAGTACTGAACATAATCCTCTCCAATCTAGAGGGGTTTCGGTTGCAGCATCCTGTGATTACTTGCCGGCAAAGTCAATTTAACATAAACTGTTAAAAAGTAACCTGAGTTTTTTAAATTCTTCGGAGGTTATTATGAGTTCCGACAATCGCACTCCCCGGCTTCATTCCTTCCGCATCGCATGTGCGATAGCCTCTGCGACCCTTTGCGCCACCGCCATCGCACAAGTGGCGTTCTCCTTAAAGCCAGCAATCGAAGTGCTCGACAACCCTGTAATTGCAGACTCCCCCGCGTATCCAGCCCTTGCGATCTCGACATTGGTCCCTGCCGTCATCGGTATCGCTACGACCATCCTCAGCGCCGTTCTCGTGTGGACGATCAAGAGCGGAGACCCCTTCAAGAAAGGGTCTGCGACATGCTTGAAGGTGCTCGGCATTCTCTTCGTTGTTCAAGCTGCCACCAGCCTCTACGCCGGCTCACTCAAAACCTCCGTTTCGATGTTTGGCGGCGAGGGGGCCGTCGGCGCCCAAGAGATCGCTTCATCATTCGATTGGACCTCTCTGGTTCTCGGCATCGTCCTGTTCATGCTTTCCCAGCTCTTCTTGTACGCCCGAGAGCTGTACCTCGACTCCGACGAGATTGCGTAAGGAAACGCCATGCCCGTAATTGTTCGCCTCGACAAAATCATGGCCGAGCGAAAGATTTCCTCGAACGAACTTGCCAAAAGGATTGGAACCACGCCCGTGAACCTGTCCCGTATTAAAAAAGGGCATATTCGCGGCATTCGCTTCAACACACTCGAGCAGCTATGCCTCGCCCTTCGTTGCCAACCCGGAGACCTTCTCGAAGTCATGAGCGAAGAGGATGCCCGAAAGGAGTTCGGACTCGATTGGTCCGCCGAGGATTAGAGGGCGGTCGTACTCGCCCTGCACACGGGGATGCGAATCGGCGAGGTCTGCGGCCTTCGGTGGTGCGATGTGGATTTCGAGACGGGCCTGATCTCGATCAGACACTCGGTGGCGTACGCGAAGGGAATGGGTTCGTTCATCAAGGACACCAAGACCCATGACGCCAGGGGTATCCCCATCGACCCGGTCGGCCTACCCCCCTTCCTGAAGGAGACCCACGAGATCGACTGCGGAAAGCTGCGCTTGCGCGGCCTTACCGGGGCGGTCGAGATCGGGGACTGCCACATCCTGTCGGAGCCGGGCGCGACCTTCGCGACGACAAGCTATATCCGCAGGGCGTTCAAGACGTTCTCGGAGACCAACGGCCTCATGGGCACCAACGACGAGCTGATCACGTTCCACGGCCTTCGCCACACGTTCGCAACGCAGTGGATCCGCCAAGGCGGCGATATCAAGGCGCTCCAATCGATCCTCGGCCACAAGGACGCCATGGCGACGCTCAACGTCTACGCCGACATCGAGCCCATCTCCAAAATCCATAACATGCTGCGCGCCACGCCGTGCCTTTGGCGCGGGCACCTCGGGCCGAGGGTCGATCCGGGTCCCATGTTCCAACAGAGGATCCAGGAGTCCATCGAGACGCTCCAGGCGTTCGGCTACGGCATCACCGAGCCGGACGACCGAAATATCGCCATACGCGACGTGAAGATGAACAGTTGGCTCTAGCTCACCGAGTACGCGGCAGTGCTGGGCCCATCCCAACTGAGGTCACGGTGGTCCGATAGGGGCGCCGCCCGCGGCATGCGCCGCGGAGCGGTATCCCCTACCGAAGGGCGGGGATGCCCTCCGCTTCCAGTTCGGAATCAGCCGTCGGAGGCGTTCGGCTGACTGCGGGAACGGCCTGTCCGCTCAATGTGTTCGGCTGAGATCGGAAATCAACCCAACACGAGCCGGACACGCGCCAGACGACTCTTCCCCGTACGGCCTTCCCCCTTACGCTCATGTTGCAGGCATGTAACGCCGCAGCGAGCGCGCCTTTTTTGCGCCAGACAGGTACAATGATGAACACTGTACCGTAGCGGAGCGCCCCGCGCGCGCCGCAACCACGCGAAAGGGTTTCCCATGGCCGAGATCTCGTCCTCCCGTATCGTCATCACCGTCCTTGGCAAGAACCGCCCCGGCATCGTCGCCGGCGTCACCCGCGTTCTGGGCGAGGCCAACGTCGACATCCGCGACATCACGCAGTCCATTATCGAGGACATCTTCACCATGACCATGCTGGCCGATACCGCCGAGTCCAAGCTCGACTTCGCCGAGCTGCAGAAGGCCCTGGCCGAGGCCGGCGAGCTTTCGGGCGTCAACGTGTCCATCCAGCGCGAGGACGTCTTTAACTTTATGTACCGCCTGTAGCGAACAGGCCGTGCGGGAACAGGCCGGCGCATCTGCACCCAAGCACGCCGCCCCCACACGGCCCCGAGAGGAGCGCGCATGGCTTACGACGCCAAGAAAATCTACTACCGCTTCGATGACCATCTGAGCCGCCTGGTCTTGGATTATGAGGCGAGCCGCCAGATTTCGCCCGAAAGCGAAAACCTCTACCACGGCATGCCGACTAATCCGTATGACGAGGGTCTGTTCGTCGAGCATAACGTCAAGCGCGGCCTACGCAATGCCGACGGCTCGGGCGTGGTTGCGGGCCTTACCCGCATCTCGGACGTGCACGGCTACAACAAGGTCGACGGCAAGGTCGTACCCGACCAGGGCAAGCTCACGCTGCGCGGCTATAGCATCGAGGACCTGGTCAACAACGCCCAGGCCGAGAATCGCTACGGCTACGAAGAAGTCGCCTACCTGCTCATCACGGGCTCGCTGCCCAACAAAGAGGAGCTCGACGGCTTTTGTGAACGTCTGGGCGCTTTTAGGCATCTGAGCGACGAGTACGTCAAAGAGTTCCCCATGACCACGGTGTCGTCGAGCATCATGAATGTGCTTCAGCGCGCCGTGTTGTTGCTCTACGCCTTCGACGCCGAGCCCGACGCCATTACGCCCGAGCACGAAATCGACGTCGCCATTTCCATGCTCTCCCGTCTCCCCCGCATCGCCGCCTTCGCGCATATGGCCTCAGTCGCCAAGCGCCGCGGCTCCGAGGTTCATGTGCCGCACCCCACACCCGGCCTCTCCACCGCCGAGACCATCCTGCAGGTGTTGCGCGGCGGCATGGCATTCACCCGCGACGAAGCCATGCTGCTCGACGTGATGCTCATGCTGCATGCCGAGCACGGCGGCGGCAACAACTCCACGTTTGCCTGCCGTGTGCTGTCCTCCTCGGCCACCGACCCGTATTCCGCCTACGCCGCGGCCATCGGCTCGCTCAAGGGCCCGCGCCACGGCGGCGCCAACGCAAAGGTCGTGTCCATGCACGAGGACATCCGCGCGCATGTCTCCAATTGGGAGGACGAGGACGAGGTCGCAGCCTACCTGGGCAAGATTCTCGACAAGCAGGCCTTCGACGGCACGGGCCTCATCTACGGTATGGGCCACGCCGTCTACACGCTGAGCGACCCGCGCGCCGAGGTGTGCCGCCGTTACGCGCGCACGCTTGCCGCCAAGAAGGACCTGGGCGATGAGTTCGCACTCATCGAGCGCATCGAGCGCCTGGCACCGCAGGTGATGCGCGACCACGGCATGACCAAGCCTATCTGCGCCAACATCGACCTGTACACGGGCTTTATCTACAAGATGCTCGGCGTGCCCGAGACGCTCTTTACGCCGCTGTTCGCCGTCGCCCGCATGGCCGGCTGGTCGGCGCACCGCATGGAAGAGCTCTTCTGCGCGCACCGCATCATCCGTCCCGCGTATCGCCCGGTTATCGAGCCGCTGGAGTACAAGCCGCTCGCCGATCGCTAGGACGCGGACCGTTATAGAACCCAAGCGTGGCCAGGGCATCACCGCCCTCGGCCACGCTTTTTATGCCAGTAGAAAGGATCGCAACGAATGATTGTGTTTTCCGATATGGATGGAACGCTGCTGACGACCGATAAGCAGATGAGCGACGCCACCTGGGCGATGCTCGACGAGCTTGCGCGCCGCGGTATTGAGTTTGTGCCCTGCACGGGGCGCCCGCTGTCGGGCATCTTTGAGCCCATCCTCGCCCACCCCGCCGTACACTACGCGGTCTGCGCCAACGGCGCCAGCGTCTGGCAGCTCGACGACGGTACGCCCACCGATGCCTCACGTGCTACGCGTATTTTGAGCCGACCGCTCGACCGCGCCATCGCCCACCGCATCCATAGCATTGCCGCCAGCCACGATGTGACCTTCGATATCTTCGCCGACGGCCAATGCTTCCTCCCCCGCTCGCTCTACACGCGCCTGGACGAATTCTGCGGCGGCGACCCCCACATCGCGGCTTCGCTCAAGCGCACACGAACGCCGATCGACATGGAAATCGACAGCAAGATCGACGAGGTCGAGACGCTCGAACGCATCGCCATGTACTGGCACGACCCGGCCGATCGCGACGCCATCGCGGCGGCGCTCAGCACGCTCGGAGGCATTGAGGTCACGCGTTCGTACACCATGAATATCGAGGTCATGGGCGAGGGCGCCACCAAGGGAACGGCATTGGCTTGGCTATGCGAGCACCTGGGCGAGCGTCTCGCCGACGCCTGGGCGTTCGGCGACAACATCAACGACATCCCCATGCTGCAGGCAGCGGGCCACGGCATGGCCATGATCAACGGCGAGCCCGAGGACCGCGACGCCGCCGACGCCATCACCGAGTTCGACAACGACCACGACGGCGTCGCCCGAACCATCATGACCGCCCTCGCCTAGTCATTGGCTAGTCAGTGGGGACGTTCTTAAACGACTAGTCGTTGGGGACACTCTTCGCGAAAAGCTGCAAGGACTGTCCCCCACTGCCGGAAGGAAAGGAACGTCCCCATCTGCCGGATTAAGCGAGACTCTCTAGCACGCGACGGAGCTCCTGCTGGACGGCGTGGTCGCGGTTGCAGCCTACGACGCGATCGGCCACTGCCTTGAGCGCGGGGCGCGCGTTTTCCATCGCGCAGCCCGTGCCGACAAAGCGAATAATCTCGTAATCGTTCATCGAGTCGCCAAACGCCATGACCTCGTCGCGCCCAATGCCGTAATGCTCCGCAAGCTGTGCGATGCCCGAGGCCTTCGACACGCCGGGCTGCATGGCGTCGATCCATGCGTTGCCCGAGGGCGCAAA
>CAJLCM010000075.1:0-8696 GCA_905205145.1 uncultured Collinsella sp. | reverse complement strand
GGGAATCTCCTCAAACGTGGCGCTCGCCAGCTCGCCGGCAACCTGCGATGCCGAAACCGAGCTCGTCATGTTGGCCATATCGGGGCCTCCTTGCATGCAAATCAGATAAAAAGAAGGGCCACCCGAAGGTGACCCTTTTGTCCAAACGAGTGGACAGACGCTGCGATCTTCTTAGCGCTTCTCGGGGATGCGAGCAGCCTTGCCCACCTTGTCGCGGAGGTAGTACAGCTTGGCGCGACGGACGCGACCATGACGGACGACCTCGAGCTTGGCGATCTTGGGGCTGTGAAGCGGGAAGGTACGCTCAACACCGACACCGAAGGAAATCTTGCGGACGGTGAAGGTCTCACGGGCACCGGCGCCGGCCATGCGGATGACGTCACCCTGGAAAACCTGGATGCGCTCGCGGTCGCCTTCCTTAATGCGGTAGTGAACCTTGACGTTGTCGGCGACGCGGACCTGCGGGATGTCCTCGCGGATCTGCTGACGCTCGATTGCGCGGATGTAATCCATGTGCAATTCCTTACTCTTCTAGAGGTGCCGTACCACCTTGGCCGGCACGTAGTTGAACAAACGTATTCGAGTATACACGCGCGGGTTTCTGCTGCAAGAACAATTTTTTACGCAGACAAAAAGACAAAACCCGCACATGACAACCGCCCGCCTCACGAATGAGACGGGCGGCATGAAGGGGGCTACGCTAGGCGTCTAAACCCAAAACGTTACGCGGAGGGCTTCGCCTCGAGCTTGGCCTGAGCGGCAGCCAAGCGCGCAAGGGGTACGCGATAGGGCGAGCAGGACACATAATCCACATCGGCCACGTTAAACAGGCCCTTGATGGACTTGGGGTCGCCGCCGTGCTCACCGCACACGCCAAAGTGCATGTCGGGATTGATGGCGCGACCCTTCTCGACGGCCATGCGCACAAGCTCCAGCACCGCCGTGTCGATGGTCTCGAAGGGGTTGTCCTTCAAGATTTTCTTGTGCATATACAGCGGGATGAACTTGGCCTCGGCGTCGTCACGCGAGAAACCGAACGTCGTCTGGGTGAGGTCGTTGGTGCCAAAGCAGAAGAAATCTGCGTGATGGGCGATCTCGTCAGCGACCATGCAGGCGCGCGGCAGCTCGAGCATCGTGCCCACGGGAATGTTGAGCTCGACACCTTCCTCGGCGGAAACCTCGGCGATCACGCGCTCGATGACCTCGCGAGTCTGGACATGCTCGGCCGTGATGGAAACGAGCGGAACCATGATCTCGGGACGCGGATCGACGCCCTCCTGGATAAGGCGGGCAGCAGCCGTTGCCACGGCACGGACCTGCATGAGCGGCAGGTCACCGAAGACGACGGACAGGCGCACGCCGCGCAGGCCGAGCATCGGGTTGGACTCGACCATGCCGTCGATACGGCGCAGGCGGGCACGCAGGGCGGCAAGCTCTTCCTCGCTGGCACCGGCGGCCTCCTTCTTGGTTATGGCGACCTCGAGCTCGCGAGGATCATCCAAGAACTCATGCAGCGGCGGATCGAGCAGGCGAACGACCACATCGCGACCGGACATGGTCTTGAACATCGCCAGGAAGTCCTCGGTCTGAACCTTAAGCAGGTCGGACAGGGCCTGCTGCTTCACGGCCTCGTCGTCGGACAGGATGAAGCTCTGGATGATATTCTTGCGATCGCCCAGAAACATGTGCTCGGTGCGGCACAGGCCGATGGCCTCGGCACCAAACTCGAGGGCGAGCTCGGCGTCCTCAGGGTTGTCGGCGTTGACGCGCACGTGGTTGGCGTGGCCACAGGTCTCGTCCAGACGAATCTCGTCGGCCCAGGACAGGATGGTGTCCAGGTCGCCGGTGAGCTCGGCCGAAACCAGATCAACGGCGCCGTCGACGACGATACCCTGGGTACCGTCGATGGAGATGACATCGCCCTCATGCAGCACGCGATCGCTGCCCTCGATGCGCACAACCTTCTCGGCGGCATCGATGTGGAAGCGCTCAACGCCGCAGACGCAGGGCGTACCCATGCCGCGGGCGATAACGGCGGCATGGCTCGTCTTGCCACCGTGGCTGGTCAGGATGCCCTCGGCGGCGACCATGCCCTTCAGGTCGTCGGGGTTGGTCTCCCAACGAACCAGAATGACCTTGTGACCCTCGTTGGCGCGCGCGACGGCGGCGTCGCTCGAGAACACGACCTCGCCCACGGCGGCACCGGGGCTGGCATTAAGACCGCTGGCGAGAGCCTCGTACTTCTTGGAGGCGTCGAACTGCGGGTGCAGGAGCTGGTCGAGCTGCGCGGGATCGATGCGGCTCACGGCCTCCTCGCGGGTAATCAGACCCTCCTCGACCATTTCGATAGCAATGCGCAGGGCGGCGGTGGCGGTGCGCTTGCCCACGCGGGTCTGGAGCATCCAGAGCTTGCCCTGCTCGATGGTGAACTCGATATCGCACATATCGCGGTAATGATCCTCGAGCGTCAGGAACACGCGCTCGAGCTCCTCACCCGCAGACTCGAGGCCCGGGGTGGCCTTAAGATCGGCGATGGGCTCGGTGTTGCGGATGCCGGCGACGACGTCCTCGCCCTGAGCGTTAACCAAAAAGTCACCGTAGAACTCCCTGGTGCCGTCGGCCGGGTTGCGCGTAAAGGCGACACCGGTCGCAGAGGTCTCGCCCTTGTTGCCAAAGGCCATGGCCTGCACGTTGACGGCGGTGCCAAGCTCGTCGGAAATGCCATGCTGCTTGCGGTAGATGCAGGCACGCTCGTTCATCCAGCTGCCAAAGACGGCCTGGATGGCAAGGCGTAGCTGAAGCTCCGGGTCGTGCGGGAAGACGGGCTTGCCGTCAGCGACCTCGAGCTCGGGGTATAGGGCGGCCTCGACGTTCTCGGAGAAGATCCCCTTGAAGGTCTCGACGAGTTCCTGCAGGTCCTCGGCCGAAAGCTCGGAATCGACGCGAACGCCGGCGACCAAGCGTGCCTGGGTCAGTGCATTCTCGAACAGGTCGGCGTCGACGCCCATGACGACGTTGGAGAACATCTGGATAAAGCGGCGGTAGCTATCCCAGGCAAAACGCGGATTTTGCGTCTGGGCGATGAGACCCTGAACGGAGTCGTCGTTGAGGCCTAAGTTGAGAACCGTATCCATCATGCCGGGCATGGAGAACGGAGCGCCCGAGCGAACCGACACGAGCAGCGGATCGGAAGCGTCGCCGAGCTTCTTGCCGCAACGGGCCTCGAGGTCTGCCTCGGCGGCAACAATCTCATCGAGTGCGCCTTCGGGCCAGACGTTGCCGGCACCGGAGTACTCGACACAGGTCTGGCAGGTAATAGTAAAGCCACCAGGAACCGGCAGGCCGATGCGGCTCATCTCGGCAAGGTTTGCGCCCATGCCGCCAAGCACGAAGTTCATGGACTTGTCGCCCTCGGTGACACAGGTGCCCTGGGCGTCGGTTCCAAAACGGTAAACCCTCTTGCAATCGCTCACGATACTTCCCCTTCCATGCGCTCTCGCGCACGACCGTGGTAACGAATCGACCCGCCGGATGCGAGCCGTGAGGGTACTATACGGCGGGCATTGAGCGGGCTTGCGTAGAGGGCGCGGGGTTTGGTAAACGTGGTAAATGTGGCGGTAAACGGTAGGTAAAGGTGGTTACCTTATGAAGATACCAATGCAAGAAAAATGCAGTTCAGATGCAAGTTTCTTGCTAAATCGCTTTACCATAAGTAGCTAATTTGGGACGGGGCTTTTTTAGCTGCCCCCGCAGGCAATCGACCAAAAAGATCGCGACCTCAGCCGGGGTAGCTAAAAAAGCCCCGTCCCAAATTAGCTACTTTTGTTGGGCTCGACGGGCGGCGCGGCGGGCACGGGCTTCTTGGATTTCCTCCAAGTGGCTGATGATCTCGGAGGCGCTCTCCTCGATGGCTTTGCCGTCGGTACGCACCACAAAGCAACCCAGGCGCTTCATAAGGGCACGGGCTTCCTCGAGCTCGCCGTGCACACTCTCGGGCTCGGCATAGGAGCCGGCAACGGCACGGGCGTAATCATCGCCCAAGCGGCTATCGCGAATTTCGGAAATCACATCGACGGTCGAAATCAGGCCGAACAGGCGCATCGGGTCAACCTCGTAAATCGACTTCGGCGGCTCCATGCCATGGGCCAACGGAACATTGGCAACCTTATAACCTTGATAGGCCAAATACATCGACAGCGGCGTCTTGGACGTACGGGATACGCCCAGCAGCACGATATCGGCACCCGACAGATCGTCGCAGCCGCGCCCATCATCGTGCTCAACGAAATACTCCATGGCCTCGATACGATGGAAATAGCGGTCATCGGTCTTGTGAATCACGCCCGCAACTCCCTTGGGCGGCACACCGATGAGTGAGGACAGCACGGCGAGCGTCGGACCGATCAGGTCGACCGAGCGAATATGCAACATACCCAGGTAATCGAGCACACGGGCGCGAAGCGCCGGATCGACAATGGTATGGAACACGGCAATATCGCGATGGTCCGCATCGACACGCGGACCCACAAACGACTTGACCTGCTCCACAGAGTTCACCTTGGGCAGGCGCAAGAGACGAAAAGCCCCTTCATCAAATTGCCCGGACGCCGCAAGCACCACCTCACAAGCGGTATCGCCGAGAGAGTCGGAGATAACGATAACGGTGGGACGAGCGGTGACCGGGCAATCCATGCGGGGCTCCTTTTGCGCTTATGCGCAGGCTAGCTTACTTTTTACGGGCAAGCTCACCGATGTTGGCGATGCCGGAGAAAACGGCCTCGAAGCGGTTGAGCAGCTTAAGGCGATTATCGCGGAGCTGCTCGTCCTTGTCCATGACCATAACCTCGTCGAAGAAGCGGTCGATGGGGGCACGCAGAGCTGCAAGGGAGGCAAATGCGGCCGGGTAATCCTCGGCAGCAAGGGCGGCATTAACAGCGGTCTGAGCAGCCTCGGAGGCGTCGGCGAGCGCGAGCTCGACCTCGCCCATCAGGCTGCGGTCGTACTCCGCACCCAGCTCGGGCTTGGAGATGTGCGCGGCGCGGGCATAGGCGGTAGCCAGGTTGTCGAACGTCTCAGCGTCGTTCTTGCGGGCCTCGTCGAGGGCGGCGCAGCGGGCGAAGAAGACGGACGGGGCGATGATGTGCACCGCGGAGACGGCGGCAACGGTATCGGCCGGGACCTTTTCGTCGCGGGCCATGCTCACAAGTCGGCCATGGAAGAAGTCGCGAACCTGTTGGGCGACCTCAGCGGCGTCGAACTCAATGCCCTGCTCACTGTAGAGCTCGAGGGCGAAGTCGATGAGCGACGTGGGATCGATCGGCAGGCGGTCGCGCAGAATGTTGATGATGCCGATAGCGGCACGACGCAGCGCATAGGGGTCCGAAGAGCCGGTCGGGGGCTCGCCGATGGAAAAGATACCGGCGATGGTATCGAGCTTGTCGGCGCAGGCCACGATGCAGCCAGCGGTGCCCTCGGGCAGCTCGTCACCGGCAAAGCGAGGACGATAGTGATCGCGAATAGCATGGGCGACCTCGTCGTTCTCCCCCATCGCGGTCGCGTAATAACCGCCCATCACGCCCTGCTGGCTCGTGAACTCGACGACGGCGTTGGACACCAGGTCAGCCTTGCACAGGTGCGCTGCGCGAGCAGCGTCGGCGGCAAGATGGGCGCCCAGGTGAGCCTCGCGGGCGATAGCGAGCGCGAGCTGCTCGATGCGCTCGGACTTGGCGAGCACGCTACCGAGCTTCTCCTGGAAGGCAACCTTGGCCAGACGCTCACGGAACTCGTCGAGGGAGATCTTCAGGTCCTCCTCGTAGAAGAACTTTGCGTCGTCCAGACGGGCGCGCACGACGCGCTCGTTGCCGTCGATCACGCGCTCGGCGTTCTCGGGCTTGCTGTTGGAGACGACCACGAACTCACGCGTGAGCTTGCCCTCGCCGTCATAGATCGGGAAGTAGCGCTGGTTGGTGAGCATGGACTCGCAGATGATCTCGTGCGGGACCTTGAGGAACTCCTCATCGAAGGTACCGACGAGCACCGTCGGCCACTCGCAGAGGTTGACAACCTCCTCGAAGACTTTCTTGGGAGTATCGACATGGCAGCCGGGGCGAGCAGCCTCGACCTCGGCGATACCGGCAAGGATAGCCTCACGACGACGCTCGGCAGAGAGCACGCCGGCGTCCTCGAGCACCTGCTCGTAGACGGCGGGGCTGGCGACCATATGGTCACCGGGGCCCAGAACGCGATGTCCGCGCGTGGTGTTGCCGCTCGTCACATCGGCAAAGGACACGGGCACGACATCCTCGCCCAAAAGGCAGCAGATCCAACGGACCGGACGCACGAACGTGGCGTGCTCGTGACCCCAGCGCTGACTGCGGTAGTTGGGCCACTGCAGGCCGGCGATGGTCTTCTCGCACAGAGCGGTCAGAATAGGCGTAGCCGGTGCGGAGGGAATGTTCTTCTCGGCGAACACATACTCGCGACCGTCAGTGTCCTCGCGTCGAACCAGATCCTCGGCAGCCACACCGCACTTGCGGGCGAAGCCCTGGGCGGCCTTGGTGGCGTTACCGTCAGCGTCGAAGGCAATGTTTGCCGCGGGACCGCGTTTGACCTCATGGACCTCATCGGTCGCGGTGGCGACGTTGGCCACGAGCGCAGCCAGACGACGAGGGCTCGAGATCACGCGGACCTCGCCGTGGGCCAGACCGGCCTCGTCGAGACCCTTGGCGATCATGGTGCCAAGCTGCTTGACGGCATTGTTCAGCGGCGCGGAGGGCATCTCCTCCGTACCGATCTCAAACAGGAAATCCTTAGCGTCTGCCATGGCTTACGCCACCTCGCCTTCCTGATCGGCATTCTCGTTAACTCCGGCGACCTCGGCCATATAGGCCTCGCAGCACGCCTTAGCGACGGCGCGGACGCGCAAGATGTAGTTAGCGCGCTCGACCGCGGACAGGGCGCCACGGGCGTCGAGCAGGTTGAAGGCGTGGCTGCACTTCATAACGCAGTCGTACGCCGGCAGCGGAAGCTTGCGCTCCAGGCAGGAGTGGCACTCGGCCTCGTAGTCGTCAAACTTCTGACGCATCATCTCGACGTTAGCGACCTCAAAGTTATAGGCACTGAACTCGCGCTCGTTCTCCAGGAACACGTCGCCATAGGTCATGGGCGTGCCGTCGGGCAGGTAGCTCCACACCAGGTCGTAGACGGAGTTGACGCCCTGCGCATACATGGCGATGCGCTCCAGGCCATAGGTGATCTCGACGGGCACGGGGTCGACCTCGATGCCGCCCACCTGCTGGAAGTACGTAAACTGCGTGACCTCCATGCCGTTGAGCCAGACCTCCCAGCCAAGGCCCCAGGCACCCAGGGTCGGGCTCTCCCAGTCGTCCTCGACAAAGCGGACGTCATGGTCGTTGGGATCCAGGCCAATGGCGGCCAGCGAACCCAGGTAGAGCTCCTGGGCGTTGACCGGCGACGGCTTGATGAGCACCTGGAACTGATAGTAGTGCTGCATGCGGTTGGGGTTCTCGCCGTAGCGGCCGTCGGCGGGACGGCGGCAGGGCTGCGCATAGCAGGTGCGCCACTCGGCGGGACCGAGCGAGCGCAGCGTGGTCGCGGTATGGAAGGTACCGGCACCGACCTCGGAGTCATAGGGCTGCATAATGACGCAGCCCTGCTCGCCCCAGTACTGCTGGAGGCGCAGGATGATGTCTTGGAAGGAAAGCGATGAAGCGTTCATGCCTCTAATATCCCCTCGTCGAAACGATTACACGGTTAGGTACTGTACTATAGCGGTTTTTAGTCGATAGCGCCGATGCGGTTGAGCGGCCAGTAGCGAACGAGTGCCACGGCCATTAAATCGGAGCGGTCGACCGGCCCAAAATAGCGGGAGTCGGCTGAGTTCTCTCGGTTGTCGCCCATCACCCACACACAGTCATCAGGGACGGTGTAGGGATAGCTCACCTGGGCAGCGGGCGCTTGGACCGAAAGCGGCCAGCTCATGCCCGTCGTATAGTCCTCGTCGAGCGCCTGGCCGTCAACGACCACCTTGCCGTCCTGCAGGTCAACCGTCTGGCCGGCCGTGGCAATAACGCGCTTGACAAGAACATCATGCTCGGAGGTGCCATCGGGGTTGTGAAACACCACGATATCGCCCTGCTTGACGGGCTGACCGAGCTCGAGGCTCACCTTTTGCGCCAGGATCTGGTCGCCAATCTCGATTGTGTCCTCCATAGAGCCGGTGGGCACCACAAAGGGCTCGACCACAAAGGTGCGGATCAGGAAGGTGGCCACAAGCGCGATCGCGATGACCGCGATCCACTCAAAAGCGCCCCTCAACGCGGAATGTTGCGTAGGAACCATACTCACTCCTCGCTCTGCGAATACGAAGCGTCAAGGATCTCCTGCGCGTAAGCGCGCTCCTCGGGCGTAAGCCGTGCCGTCTCGATCAGGTCGGGACGCCAGCGGCAGGTGCGCTCGATGGCGTTCTTGCGGCGCCAAGCGTCAACTTTTGCGTGATCGCCACTCACGAGCACCGGAGGAACGCCCTCGCCGTTGAACTCGGCGGGACGGGTGTACTGCGCATACTCGAGCAGGCCTCCGTCCTCGGCGGTCGAGAACGACTCGTCCACGTTGCTCATCTCGTCACCAAGGGCGCCGGGAATCAGGCGTACGACGGCATCGGCAACGACCATAGC
>CAJLCM010000074.1:0-8900 GCA_905205145.1 uncultured Collinsella sp. | reverse complement strand
AAGGTTGATGGTCTTGGGGGCGGTCATCGGGTTGTAGCGGCCAACCTCCTCGATGATACGACCGTCACGCGGGGCGCGGGAATCGGCGACGACGACACGGTAGTACGGACGCTTCTTAGCGCCGTGACGAGCAAGGCGAATCTTGACTGCCAAAGGAAACTCCTCCAACCAAGCAGCTTTAGGCTGCAACTACAAACAAACAGTTGAACATAATACGCCATCGACGCGGGCAGGTGAAGTCCGTGAGACCAACTTCTTCGGTGTAGTCGAGGGCAAATCCATATCTTAGACAAGAATTCGGGATTTGCAAGCACATACACGCACCCCACATGAGCTGCGCGGTATACTCATGACATGGAAAGACGCGAACATACATACGGTTATGAGGATGCCATGGGCGTCACGCCGCCTCCCTGGACGGGTCCGGCGGTGGGTCTGATGGACCTTGATGCGTTTTTTGCGAGCGTGGAGATGCTCGATCATCCCGAGTGGCGCGGCAAGCCGCTCATCGTGGGCGGAGACGCCGATTCGCGTGGCGTCGTGTCCACGTGTTCGTATGAGGCGCGTCGCTTTGGCGTGCACTCTGCCATGCCCTCGGCCGAGGCACGGCGCCTGTGCCCGCAGGCCATTTGGACGCATGGGCATTTTGATCGCTATCGTGAGGTCAGCGCGCAGGTCATGGCGATTCTTGCCGAGGAGACGCCGCGCGTGG
Source organism: uncultured Collinsella sp. (assembly GCA_905205145.1). GTDB lineage: Bacteria > Actinomycetota > Coriobacteriia > Coriobacteriales > Coriobacteriaceae > Collinsella. The sequence continues at coordinate 8,188 of CAJLCM010000074.1, read as the reverse complement.
AGCGCGTATCCATCGACGAAGCCTTTATCGATATCACACCGGGCCGCTTTGCGCCCGAAGACCCGCTGCTAGTTGCGCGGCGTATAAGCGACCGCGTGGCAGCGCTGGGAGTGACGTGCTCCATTGGCGTGGGCTGCAACAAGACGGTCGCAAAGATCGCAAGCGAGCGGGATAAGCCGTTTGGGCTGACCATCGTGCGCCCCGGAACCGAGCAGCGCTTTTTGGCCGCGCTGCCGGTATCTGCCATGAGCGGCATCGGGCGCTCGGCCGAGGAGCGACTGCGCCGCATGCGCATCTACACCCTTGGCGAGCTTTCGCGTGCGCCGGAGTCCACCTTGGCCTCTATTTTTGGCGTCAACGGCGAGCGCATGCGTCAGCGTGCGCTGGGACTCGAAATCTCTGAAGTCACGAACCTCGATGAAGAGCGCGAGGTCAAGTCGGTCAGCAATGAACGCACCTTTGCTAAAGATTTGACTGAGCGTGGGGATATTGAGGCGGCGATTGCGCTGTTGGGAGAGTCAGTGGGACGCCGTCTGCGCCGTCAGGGACTAACAGGCGCCACGGTGACGCTCAAGCTTAAGTATTCGTATGGCAGCGGGCGTACGGCACAGCGCCGGCTGCCTCATCCGACCGACGATGAGAACATCTTCGTAGCGGTTGCACTCGAACTGCTCGACAACATCTGGCAGGAAGGCATGCATGTTCGCTTAGCGGGCATCGGCATGAGCGACTTTGACCATCAGGGCGGCATCCAGACTGACCTGTTCTGCGAAGTCGACGACCGCGGAGCCCAATCGAGCGACCGTCGCGACCTCTCGGTCGCTATCGACGCCGTCCGAGACAAGTTCGGCGACACCGCCCTATCCTTCGGCCGCCAATCCCGCTTCAACGATTAGTCCCTGAGGCAAAAAGAAAGCCGGTTAGCTGCGAATGATTATTCTAGGACGGGGATTTTTTAATCATTTGGAGCGTCATTTCGCCCTTTGAATGATATTGGTCCCAATTCCCGTCAGACGCGAAATCTGGTCAATCGTAAACCCCCGATGCCTCAACACTGCCAGAAGACGATTTCGCTCTGATTTCGGCAAAGTTTTAAGCTGATAAGGCTCATGCGGAGCCAAAAGAGCCCGGGCAACTTCCAGCGCATCCATATCGGAGATATGCTTACCTTCGGGCATAAAATAGGGATTAGGCTTGCCGTCGGTACTCGAAAGATAAAACGCTTCCGTACCCCCAAACAGATTGAGAATACCTTCACAATCACAAATTTCGGGATGAGAGAAATACTCATGGAAGCTGCTCCAGCGATACAGAGGAGCAGAAGAAATACCTGCTTTTGCAGGATTGTCGTGTATGTATCGGACGCAACGGAGCAGCTGTTTGTCGTCAGAAATGATCACACTCTTGAATCGTTCCTGGAACACCGGTCCGCGGCGGCCGGTTTTTTGATTGAAGTGTTTCGCATATGCCGTATCAATCGCATGCATAGCAACGCTCATCTGATTATCGAGATCATCAAATAGCAGGTGAACATGATTGTCCATGAGGCACCAGGCAAGAAGACGAATATGAGCGGACGTAAATCGTCTGTTCAATAGATTGAGAAAATAAAGGCGATCGTCATCGTCTTCGAAGATCAGCTGGCCAGCACAGCCCTTGAGCATGACGTGATAATGGCCGAGTTCGGACAACACACGGGCAACACGAGTCATCGAAACCCTCCCTTCCAAGGATGCAGTAGTCACAGCATACAAAAGGAAAGGAAGAAAAAGGCCGAACCGCCCAACAAAGGTGAGCGGTTCGGCAAACGGTAGCAATGATTTTTTTATCCCCGTCCCAGAAAAATCATTTAGAGGAGGTCGAGGGGGAGCTGGGGGGCGTCGCCCCAGAGCTTTTCTAGGCGGTAGAAGTCGCGGGCTTCGGGAGTGAAGACGTGGACGACAACCGAACCGTAGTCCATGAGCATCCAGGTCTTCTGCTCGCGGCCCTCGATGGAGAACGGATGCTCGCCGCAAGCCTCGGCGACCTTCTCCTCGATCTCGTCGACGATAGAATCGACCTGGCGGTTGTTGGTACCGGTGGCAAGCACAAAGTAGTCGCATACGTCGGAAAGCTCGGTCAGATCGAGCACCTGAACGTCCTCGCCCTTCTTGTCGTAGGCGGCCTGCGCGGCGGCGCGGGCGACATCCTCGGCGGCGACACCGCTCGCGGACAGCGAGGCGGCAGTGCGGTCGGACGTGGCGGCGAAGCTCTTGTGCTCCACACGTTCAAGAATCTGCTCGTCGGTCATGGTCTCGTCGGCCATGGAATACCTCTTTCTAGACAGCCCGAGCTAACGCAGCTGGGCGTAATGGTTGTAAATCGAAATAGCCGTGGGATAAAGATAGCGCCCGGACTGGATCACATAGACCAAACCCTGCGCAAAACAGGAGAAGAACAACTCATCGAGCGTCGACTCCCCCACCATCTTGCGCAGCGCATGTGCATAGTCGCCGTGGCGGTTGGGCTCGATGGCATCGGCCACAAAGACCACCATATCGAGCGGCGTCATGTCGCAGGCACCGACGGTGTGACGGTCGACAGCCTGGAAAACGGCCGGCGACAGCTCGGGAAAAAGCTGCGGAAGCTCATAGGCGGCAACAGGGCCATGCAAAAGCGGCGTCGCGGCGGAAGGCGAGCCGGCAATCTTAATGCCGTAATGCAGAGCGCGCGTGACCAGCTCGTCGTCGGAGAGCACTTTGTCCCAGTCATGGATCAGGCCGGCGGCAGCCGCATCAAAGCGGTCAACGCCGTAGACCTCGGCCAGATGAAGTGCGGTCTCGGCAACACCCAGCGAATGCACATAGCGCTTGCGCTTATTCTTCATGCGAACATCGAGCAGCTCTTGAATGCGCTTGAGCAGCGCGCGCTCATCGCCCTCAAACTGATCCTCTACCGACAACGTAGACCCCCATCACTCAAAATCTTCTTGGCCCAAATCGGCATATAGCCTGCGTTTGCGAATGTAGCCGAGCACGGACTCGCTCGTAAGATAGCGCACGCTCATGCCGCGGGCAACTCGCTTACGAATGTTCGTCGAGCTGATCGCCAGCGCCGGAATCTGAATATAGCGCACGTCGAACGGCAGCCCCGACTCTTTGATTCGGGCACGCGCCGTATCGATATCAAAGCCCGGTCGCGTCGCCGCAATAAAGGTGGCAAGCTCAGCGATTCGTTCGGCATCATGCCAGGTCACAATATCGATAATCGCGTCGGCGCCCGTAATAAAGTAGAGCTTTACCTGCGGCGGGTAAAAGTCGCGAAGGGCATGAAGCGTATCGGCCGTGTAGGTTACGCCCGGACGGTCGATCTCGAACCGACTCGCCAAAAAGGCCGGGTTCGCGGCGGTGGCGAGGACCGTCATGGCATAACGGTCCTCAGCAGGCGTCACCGGCTTGTCAAGCTTAAAGGCGGGAGAGCCCGCCGGCATAAAGAGCACAGCGTCCAAGTCGAGCGACTCGCGCGCCTGCTCGGCGGTCACCAGGTGCCCGTAATGGATGGGATCAAAGGTGCCACCCATAATGCCAAGCCTAAACTCCTGCCCGTCCTCTAGAGGAAGCTCGGGCAGACCGATTCCACCGCGCAGCGACATGGCTTACTCGCCCTCCGAGGTCTCGGCATCGTCCGCGGCATCCACCGCATCGACAACCTCGACGCCCTCATCCGCAGCATCGGTCACGTCAATGGCCTCAACGGCAACGTCCTCGCCGGCATCCTCGAGCTCCTCGTACTCCGAGAAGTCCTCAGCGCCCTCAAAGTCAAAGGCGCGCTGGCAAATGCGGACCTCGTCGCCCGCACGGCAGCCGGCCTTCTCGAGCGCGTCGTCGACACCCATACGCGCAAACTTATGCTGCAGGTAAATGACGGCTTCCTCGTTTTCCCAGTCGGTCTGGATGACCATGCGCTCGATGGCACGACCGACCACGCGGAAGGCACCGGGCTCTTCCTGGACAATGCGGAAACGCTTCTCACGCTGCAGGCGGCGGCGCTCCCACTCATCGTCGCGCAGAACGACCGGCTCATCCGAGACAGCCAGCTCGGCGCGCAGCTTAGCCACCTGCTCACCCACGGCAAGCATCAGCGTGTTGAGACCGGCGCCCGTCACAGCAGACACGGCAAAGAACATATGTCCATCGTCGAGCGCCGCGCGCTTGAGGTCGGCAATCTTGTCGGCCGTGCCCGGCGCATCGCACTTGTTGGCGACGACAATCTGCGGACGCTCCGAAAGCTCGGCACCATACTGCTCGAGCTCACGGTTGATGATGCGGTAGTCCTCAACCGGATCGCGATCCTCAAAACCACCCGTCATGTCGACGACGTGCATGATCAGGGCCGTACGCTCAATGTGGCGCAGGAACTGGTGACCCAAGCCCTTGCCCTCGCTCGCGCCCTCGATGAGACCGGGGACGTCGGCAACGACGTAAGAATATTCGCCGGCACGCACCATGCCGAGGTTCGGCACGAGCGTGGTAAACGGGTAGTCGGCAATCTTGGGACGGGCGGCACTCATGCGCGCAATGAGCGATGACTTACCCACCGAGGGAAAGCCCACGAGCGCGGCATCAGCCATAAGCTTCATCTCGAGCTCGATCCAGTGCTCCTCGGCCGGCTCGCCCAGCTGAGCGAACGCGGGCGCGCGGCGCACCGACGTCACAAAGTGCGTGTTGCCCAGACCGCCGGCACCACCGGGCGCCACGACGACGCGCTCGCCGTCGTGCACCAGGTCGGCAATCTCGAACATCGGTGTCTGCGTCTCGGGGTCGAGCTCGCGCACCACGGTACCCATAGGGACCTTGAGAATCAGGTCCTCGCCGCTCTTACCGTTACGACGGGCACCCTGCCCGTGCGTGCCGCGCTCGGCGCGGAAGTGATGCTTAAAGCGGTAATCGATCAGCGAAGACAGCTGAGCATCGGCCTGGATGACGACATTGCCGCCACGACCGCCGTCGCCGCCATCGGGGCCGCCCTTGGGGACAAATGCCTCGCGCCTAAACGACATGCATCCGGCTCCGCCGTCGCCGCCGCACACGTTAATGCGGCTGATATCGGTGAACTGTGACAACAGAATCGCCTCCTACAAAAAAGAGGGAGACCCTTGAATCCTAAAACTCAAGTGCCTCCCACATATGTGCTCTATGAAGGGTGAATTACGCGTTCGCGAGCGGGCGTACGCTGACCCTGTGCTTGATACCCTTGTGGAACTCAACGGTACCGTCGACCAGCGCGAACAGCGTGTCGTCCTTGCCACGGCCAACGTTCTCACCCGGGTGGATGTGCGTGCCGTGCTGACGGACGAGAATCGTGCCCGTGGTTACCGTCTGGCCGGCGAAGCGCTTCGTGCCAAGGCGCTGACCGCGGGAGTCACGGCCATTACGGGAGGAACCGAGTCCTTTTTTGTGTGCCATTGTGTATACCTACTCTTTCGTTACGAGTGTAATCTACTCGGCGACGGGAGCCTCGGCAACAGCCTCGGCCTCTGCCTTGACAGCCTTCTTGGCGCGGGACGTAGCCTGGACCTTCACGATCTTCAGCTTGGTGAGCTGCTGACGGTGACCCTTCAGACGACGATAGCGCTTACGCTTGTGGAACTTGAAGACCAGCTGCTTCTCGCCCTTGAACTGCTCAACGATCTGAGCGGTAACCTTGGCCTTGGCCAGCTTGTCGGGATCGGTGACGATCTTCTTACCATCGTTGAGGAAGATAACCGGCAGGGTGACCTTGTCGCCCTCATTGCCCTCGATCTTCTCGACGGTGATGACATCGTCGGTGGCGACCTTGTACTGCTTGCCGCCCGTGTTAACGATTGCGTACATGTTTACTTGCCCTTCATGCATCAGTTAGTGCAACAGCCGAATATAGTAGCAGGCGAAAATACCCCCGTCAACGAGTATGTGGAGCAAATCCACAAGTTCGCACAGGTATGGGGCTGACGAGTCGGCCCTCGTCGTCCTCGCATGCTTGATTCTGACGCTCGACATCGTAGGAGCAGATGGTCACGAGGTCTTGCATACCGGTGGAAACAATAGGTGCATCCACGCCCGGGGTCAAGCCCTGCAACAAAACATCAGCAGCGGAAAGCAAAATTTCCGGACGCATGGAGCCTTCGTTGTCGGCATGGGTGTCGAGCATGAGCACCAAATGGTCCGGGCGCTCCCCCGCCGTGAGCTCATAGTCCACGAGCGTGTGATCCAAATCCAAGCGCTTGCTCTTTTTTCCGCGCGCGTAGTCGATGCCATGGTCCGCGCGCAGCGTGTCGATCGCACGACGTACCTCATCGGCGCTTACGGGCGCCTCGGGATCCAAGTGCAGGTCGATGCGATACGACAGGCGCGTGAGCTGCGCCGTCAACGCCGGCGTGCGCACGTCGATGTACGCCGCCTCGATGGGCGCCAGATCGGCCGGAGACGCCGCAGCCAGGCGCCCAAACGCCTCGTCGAGCGCCACGAACTCGGTCATAAACAGGTCATACCACTCGCAGGTCGACGACGTACCCACCGGTAGCGCCGAAGAGAAGCCCACGCGCATGTGCGGGGAGAAGCCCTGCGTGACGGCATAGGGAAGTCCCGCACGGCGCACGATGCGCTCAATGGTATGGATTACTTCGAGATGGCCCAGGTACTTAAGGCGATCGCGCTTGCCATAGCGAACACGAAGTCTAAAGAGCGAGGGGTTGTCGGTCAGGCGCTCACTCATGCGCGATCACCCATCAATACATTCTTGGCGTGGAGCGTGGGGCAGATCCCGCAGCCGGTGCACGACGTGCGGGTGCAGTCGGGGGTCGTGACACCCTCGAGCGAGCGACGGTACTCGCGCTCGAGGAAGCCGCGCGTGCAGCCGGGACTCACATGCTCCCACGGCAGGCGCCAGTCCAACTCGTAGGGCAGGTGCACAAGCTCATTGAGGTCGATGCCGTTTTTGGCAGCAGCCTCCTTCCAGTTATCGAGCGAGAAATGCTCTACCCAGGCGTCAAAGCGAGAGCCAGCGCGCCAAGCATCGATGATGACGGGCGTCATGTCGCGACCGGCCCGGGACAGCGCGGCCTCGACGAGCGAGGTCTCGGCATCGTGGTAATGCACACGTACGGCGCGGTTGCGCACGCTCGTGATGAGCAGCTTTTGGCGACGCTTGACGTCATCGTAGTCGAGCTGCGGGCACCACTGGAACGGCGTTGCTGCCTTGGGGATAAACACCGAAACCGAGATGGACACCGAGATGGAGCCGCGGCGCGCCTTGGGCACCACGGAACGACCAAGTTCCAGCACGTGATCGGCCAAGTTGGCGATGGCCACGATGTCCTCGTCACGCTCACCGGGAAGACCCATCATGAAATAAAGCTTCATGCGGTTCCAGCCGGCCTCGAAGGCCGCCTTGGCCGCACGGTCCAGGTCCTCCTCGGTCACGTTCTTGTTAATGATGTCGCGCATGCGCTGGCTGCCGGCCTCGGGCGCGAACGTCAGGCCGCCCTTCTTTTCGCCGGCGACCGACTCGGCCATATCCACGCCAAACGAATCCAGGCGCTGCGACGGAATAGACACGCGAATACCCGTATCCTCCAGGCGACGGTTGAGCCTGCCGAGCACGTCGCGAATGCAGGAGTGGTCGGTCGTGGAGAGCGAGGTCAGCGACACCTCGTCATAGCCGGTCTTTTCCAGACCCTGAATCACCGACGAGACGATCTGGTCCGCCGAGCGCTCGCGCACCGGGCGATACGTCATGCCGGCCTGGCAAAAACGACAGCCGCGGGCGCAGCCGCGCAGGATCTCGATAGACAGGCGGTCGTGAACCAGCTGCGCATAGGGCACGCACGACTGCGAAAGCGGATTCGTGGCGCCGAAATCCTCGACGACGCGCTTGTAGACCACGCTCGGCGCATCCTTGCCCTCACGCGGCACGGTGTAGCCATGCGGCGAGCAGGGCTCGTCGTGACGAACCTCATAGAGCGACGGCACGTAGTTGCCGGCAATGGATGCAAGCTGCTCGACAATCTGCGCGCGCGGGACCCCTTCGTCACGCAGGCGGCGATGCAGCTGGCAGGTCTCGAGCAGCGATTCCTCGCCCTCACCGATGAGGATGGCATCGAAAAAGGCCGCGTACGGCTCGGGGTTGTACACCGAGGGACCGCCGGCGATGATAATGGGGTCGTCTTCAC
>CAJLCM010000073.1:0-9005 GCA_905205145.1 uncultured Collinsella sp. | reverse complement strand
CAACAACAATAAGCGCGATAAGCGAACCGATGCCACGGCCGACGCCATGATGCTCGAGCCAATTGGTAATCGGGGACATCACAAAGGCAATGATGGAACCAACGGCGAGAAACTCGATAACCGGCGCCAGGATGCCCATAAGGTTAAAGATGACAGCGGCGATGACAATGCAGCCGACAACAGCCCAAATGCGAAGCGTCAGAATGCGGGTGTCGCGCAGCACGCGATCGGTTTGTTGGGGGTGCTCACTCATGAACGAATCATCACTCCGTCGGGGTCGATCTTGTCCTGAATCTTCTTAAGCGTGCGGCGCAGCAGACGCGAAACCTGCACCTGAGAAATACCCAACTTCTTAGCGATCTCGATCTGGGTCATGCCCTTCACAAAGCGCAGCTCGATCACCTCGCGCTCGCGCGGCGAGAAATCACGGATGGCCTCCTCAATCACCAAGCGGTCATCGGTAAAGTCGAGCTCGTTGTCGTCGTCGGCGTAACGGTCGAGAATCGAGGGGGCATCGTCGGAATCGGACGCACCAGGAGCCTCGATGGGCACCGAGGTATAAGCCGAAGACGATTCCATAGCCTCGAGGACCTCATCGACAGTCACATCTAGATACTCAGCGATCTCCTCAACCTTGGGCGAACGCTGCAGCTCGTTCGTAAGTTTGTCAGTAGCCTGGTTGACCTTGGCCGAGAGCTCCTGCAGACGACGCGGTACGCGCACGCTCCAGCCCTTGTCGCGGAAATGGCGTTTGATCTCGCCCAGGATAGTGGGTGTTGCAAACGTCGTGAACTCGAGCCCGCGCTCAGGGTCAAAGCGGTCGATTGCCTTGAGCAGGCCCAAATAGCCGACCTGCATGAGATCGTCGAGCGGCTCGCCGCGATTCTTAAATTTGTTGGCAAGAAACCTTACCAGATTCATATGGGACATGACGAGCTGCTCGCGGGCGTCCGGATCACCGGTCTCCTTGTAACGACGAAACAGCTCGCGGGTTTTCTCCTTGTCCCAAGCGGTCTTGCCGCTCCGGGAACGTTCGGTCATATTAGATATCCGCCTTGAGGTCGAGGGAAAGCGTCAGGGGCGCCGCAGTCTTTTCGTAGGAGTCGCACACGCTCGCCAAAATAAGCTCGGCATAAACAGTAGCCTGGTCATCCTCGTCGACGGTGGCCTGATCGCCAAAGGTAAAGGTCATGCCAACGTGAGATTCATCGACATCGAATTTGATTGAGATGTCGTCGGAATCAACAGCCGTGCAGCCAAAGATAAAGGCTTCCTCGGCAGCCATGCGGATGTCCTCGATGCGATCGACAGACATGGAACACAGGGCACCAACGTTGGCTGCCGTCATGCGCACAAGGCGAGCGAGACGCGGGTCGCCGGCAACGGTCAGCGTGATGGGGCAGGTTGCTTCGCTACTCATCGCAGGACTCCTCAGAGGTCTCGGAGGGCATGTAGGTGTAATACTGGGCCGCTTTAACAGCTGGATTCTGGCCATCATCGTCACCAGTAGCGTCATCGTCCTCGTCAATTAGGACGCGCTCGGTAGGCCGCTCTGCCTCCGCAGCAGCAGCAGCGGCGAGCTTGCGCTCGGTGTCAGCTGCAGGAGCCTTCACCTTGTTAAAGAGTTTCTGCACGGCACCTGCCGCAGAATCAGTCACGCTCGACACAGCATTGCTGGCCTCGGCCATACTGCCCGTAACCTCGGAGATGTCGCGAACGACGGCCTCAACCTCAACGAGGTTGGACGTCAGAGCGTCAACGGCGGTCTTGCTCGACTTGAGCAGCGGCTCAATCTGGGCAAGCGCGGGCGTCAACTCGTCAACGGCGCCATCGAGCTTTGCCACCACAGGCTGAGCCTCGGCGATGGTGTTGTTGAGGTCGTTCACGGTCTTATCGAGCGAGTCGACAACGTTGCGGGTCTTGCGCAGGGTAAGCGCGAGCTCAACGATGGCCCACACGCCGGCAACGGCGAGCAGCAGCAGGGCGATTTGAATGGGACTCATACAAGCCTCCCAAAGGAATCGAAATACAGACGCTTTTTATGGTACCCCAAAGGGGACCGAACATGCCAAGAGCAGCAACGTGGGACAAAATTATCAGCAGCTACTTCGGTGCATTCCCGCTGCGGTCGCGTTCGGTTTGCTCTACGCGCCATTCTTCCCAACCGCGGCCGGCAGGCTGCCAGAACGCGCCGCGCTCCAGTCCCTCGGGCAAATAGCGCTGATCGACCCAGCCTTCGGGATAATCATGTGGATACTTATACACACCGTATTCATCGCTGCCCGGGCGATGGCGATCGCGCAGGTAGCTGGGCACCTCGCGAAGACCACTGCTGTGGATATCGGCTAGCGCCGCATCGATCGAGGCCTCGCACGCATTGGATTTTGGCGCCAAGCACACATAGAGTGCAGCCTGAGCCAGGTTAATGCGGCACTCGGGATAGCCAATGACCTCGGCAGACTTAAACGCGGCATGCGCCACCAAAAGCGCCTGCGGGTCGGCGTTGCCAACATCCTCAGAAGCGTGAATCATAATGCGGCGAGCGATAAACTTAGGATCCTCCCCAGCATCGATCATGCGCGCGAGCCAATAGATCGTGGCATCGGGGTCACTACCGCGCATGGACTTGATGAACGCACTGATGATGTCGTAGTGCATGTCGCCGTTTTTGTCATACGTAAAGCCGCGACGCGGGTTGGCAATCTTCACGTCATCCACGGTGATGGGATAGCGCTCCCCCGCCGCAGGCGCTGGCGTTCCCTCGGTATCGGGACGCGTGACGGCAATCTCGCTCGCAAGCTCGAGCGTCGTGAGCGCCGAGCGAGCGTCACCCGCTGCCAGCGTGCAAATGGTCTTGACCGTATCCTCATCGGCCGAGAACTTTCCATTCAAGCCCTGTGGTGCCTCGAGCGCACGCTCAATAAGCGTGGCGATATCCTCATCCTTCAGATGTTCAAGCTCCACCACGCGCCCGCGCGACAACAGTGCCGAGTTGACCTCAAAGTACGGGTTCTCTGTCGTAGCGCCAATCATAATGACGGTACGGTTCTCAACTGCATGCAGCAGGGCATCCTGCTGCGACTTAGAGAAGCGGTGAATCTCATCGATGAATAGAATGGTGCGGCGGTCGTACGTATTCAGGCGCGTCTTGGCCTCATCAATCACACGACGCAGGTCCTTCACGGTACCCGTGACGGCGCTGACCTCAACAAACTCGCTCTTGGTATGGTTGGCGATAATGTGGGCCAGCGTCGTCTTGCCCGTACCGGCAGGCCCGTACAGAATCACGCTCGAAAGCACGTCGTGCTCGATCGCGGCACGCAGCCATGAACCCTTACCGACGGCCTTTTGCTGGCCCACGTACTCGTCGAGCGAATTGGGGCGCATGCGCACCGCAAGCGGCGCATTCTGAAAGGAACGCTCGCGCGTCGAAGCAGAAAAAAGGTCGTCCATAGCCATCCCGTGTATCAATCAAAAACGTTTTCCACTAACAGTATACCGAATTAATACGAACTACCGTTCGTTAATATAGGTACGGTGCGGAAACTCCAGACCAGGGAACAGCTTGCTCGTCAGCTCGCAGAAATAACCGTCCGTCATGCTCGCGATATAATCCACCACGGCTTGATCCTTGTCGTCCTGCCAGGCATAGGTGCGATCATAGTAGGAAAGCTGCTGCTCAATGCGCGAAATATGGTGCTTAAAGATGTAAGAGGACTCGTCGCCACTGTTTAGATCGCGCAGGCAACGGTCGTAGAGCTTTACGAACGCCTCGCGCAGCTCCGCCTCGGAATCGCCTTCGATACCGCCCTTGCTATAGATCTTCTCGTAGTTCTCGCGCTTGGCTCGGCGAATTTCCTCAAACAGGTCCTCGCTCATCTCGATGCGCGGCTTACCATAGCTGTGCTCAACGATATCGATGGAGGCATGCGTGAGGATCCAACTGTTGTAGGCACCGCCCCGGCCATCATCAAAAGCGTCGGGCGAAAGCAGGCCCGCCGCGATCGCATCCTGACGGTCACGACCGACGTAGGCAAGAATATCCGAGATGCGAACGACGCAGCCCTCGAGCGTCATGGGACGCAGATGCTCAATTGCGCTATAGCCCGTGGCAATGCAATCCTCAACCGTCTGGTCAAACTGGTCAAAGGAGCCCATGTCCGAGAGCTCAAACACACGCTGCTCGTACTCGCCGTTATGGCATAGCACGCCGTCGAGCGTCTGGAGCGATTCGTTGCGGCCATACAACGCGTCGAGCACGCGAACCGACTGCACGTTATGGAAAAAATAACGCCCCGTACGCTCATGATAGATATCGTTGAGGAAGCGCTCGCCGGCATGGCCGAAAGGCGTGTGTCCCAAGTCGTGACCCAGGCCAATCGCCTCGATCAGATCGCAATTGAGCCCCAGGGCGCGACCGATATCGCGCGCAATGCGGGAGACAAGCTGTACGTGCAAACCGCGGCGTGAAAGATCATCATTGCTACGGAAGCTAAAGACCTGCGTTTTGCCTGCATAACGGGTGTACGCCGGAAGATGAAGTATCTTTTCGGTATCGCGCATAAACGCCGGACGCATAAGCGTGCCTTTGTCGGCGGCGCGATCAATACGACGAATGACCTGATCATCGTTGCAACGATACGGGTTGACATAGCCCGAAGCACGATCGGCGGCAATGCGCTCGACAAGCTCGGGCGACAACGCCGAGGGAATACGGTCCATGCGCGCCTTAATGACGGCCGTTTCTTGATTAGATTCCATGGCATGCTCCTTAAAAAGGATGCGCAATCGGTTACAAAGTGCAGCCCACGACCTCGATTATGGCAAAAATCGGCACTAAAAACGGGAGCAATGGCAGGGAGCGCGATTTTGCGATGAGGCAAGCGACGGCAAGGGTCAGGAGCGCAGCGGTAAATGCCACGATGCCGCCCATAGGATCGAAGGTGCAAAGCGCGAAGAGCGCCTTGACGTCCCCCATGCCAATGCCCGAAGTTTGGCGAAAACGACGCCAGAGAGACTCAGTCAGCACAAGGGCAAGGTAGACGATGACCGCAAGACCGGCATGGTCAAGCGCCGTGTTAACGCCTTTGTCGAGCCAAACGCCCACTAACGCCGTCACCGCACACGCACCGGCAAGCTCATTGGGAAAACGTCGCTGACGGGCATCAATCGCCGCGCCGGCAAAGATGCAAATCCAAAACGGAATATAAAACATCGTGCACCTCCTCAAGCTGCATCGCAAAAGCAAAAACCACCACAAAGGTGCACTGTCCCCTTTGCGGTGGTTTTGGTGGTGGTTATTTGGCGCCTTGCATGACCTCGTCGAGGGTGACGTTTACGGCATGCTGGGTAGGAACCCAGTCGACCTTCAGGAACAGCGCGGCCACCGTGATGGGGATATAGCTGAACATAAAGATCGGGAAGGTAAACAGGTTAGTCACCAGACGCCACTTTTGCGCGCAGTGAATGTGCTTGTACTCAAAGATAGTCGTGAGCAGCGCCAGGATAAAGAACGTCTGATACATCATGGCGAAGGTCATAATGAGCGAAGCGGCGCACGCCTGCATCTCGACTTCGGTAGCCAAGAAACCATGCGAAAGCCCGCCCACGATGAGGAAGGTCGCGTTGGCGAGCATGGAAATCAGGGACAGCAGCATGCCCGGAGCGATAGTCATAAACATGTCATAGGCGGCAAAGCGATGATAGCGGAACGTCGATTTGACAAGATGCTTGCCATAGGTAAAAAAGACCTGGTAGAAGCCCTTGGTCCAACGCATGCGCTGTTTCCAGGACGCCTTAAACGTCACGGGTTGCTCGTCAAAGAACTCCGCAGGCGCATAACCGATGCGAATGCCGTGAATGGCGCAGAACGTGGTGAACTGAATATCCTCGGTCAGCGTATGGAACTGCCAACCGTGCATGCCCTCGATAACGCTGGCGGAGATGAGGTAGCCCGAACCAGAGACAGCGCAAGAAGTCTTGCAGATGTTGCGCGCGTTATTGAGAAAGCGCGCCTCGCGCAGGTACCAAGTAGCATTAGCTGCCGAGATCCACGAGCTGCCAAAATTCTTGGAGTTACGATAGCTCGTGACCACATGGAAGCCCTGGTCAAAGGCATCGTTCATCTTGGAGACGTAATCGCGGGAGATGACGTTATCGGCATCGAAGATAAAGTAGCCCTCAAACGTGTCGGGATACTCGTTGAGAATGCGATCGAAACCAAAGTCCATGACCCAGCTCTTGCCCTTTCGGGCCAGGTCATTGCGCTCGTAAACAATGGCACCGGCCTCGCGTGCGAGCTGCGCGGTGTTGTCGGTGCAGGCGTCGGCAACGACAAAGACCTCGATAAGCTCGGACGGATAGTCCTGGTCCTTGATGGAGCGTACGAGATTGGCAATTACGGCTTCCTCGTTATGCGCAGCAATGAAGAAGGCATAGCGGTGAAGTTTTTTGGCCTTGGGAGGCGCGACCTCGCCACGAAGAGCGCCAATGACAAAGAAGACCACCTGGTACAGAAAGCAGACCGTGAGCAGCGTGACAACAATCTGGTTGAAGATCACGATGGGTGTGTTGGTTTGTAAAAAGGCGAGCATGCAGGCTCCCGAGAACGCGTTACGTAAACAACCGTATATCTTACCGCAGGCTTACCGAGTTCAAGAAACCACCTAATACTGGCTAGGCTTCGAGCAGACCGAGCTGCGGAACGATTTCGTCGCCGGCAGCGGTGCGGCCAAGCGAGCGCGGGGCCAGGTCGTCAAGAACCGCGGCGAGATCCCACGGTAGCTCGTCGCGGCACTCAATGCGCTCCCCCGTCACGGGATGGTCGAATGCAACACGCCAGGAATGAAGGAATTGCCTGGTCAGACCCTGATCGGCGCGTGCATCGCACTTGCCGTAGAGCGGATCGCCCACGCAGGCGTGGTTGATATGGCGCATATGCACGCGGATCTGATGTGTGCGGCCCGTAAACAGGTGGCACTCGACGAGCGTATAGCCGTCGTCAAAACGCGTGGAATCGAAGCGCTCGAGGACCTTAAAGGTCGTAATGGCCTGGCGCGCAAAGGGGTCATCGGAAACCGCCATCTTCACGCGGTCGCGCGTCGATCGGGCGATACCGGTGTTGATAGTGCCCTCGTCCATGGCGATGTGCCCGTGAACGAGCGTGATATAGCGACGGTCGAGCGTGCGCGTGCGGATGAGATTTTGAAGCGCGCGCTGGGTATCGTCGTCTTTTGCCGCGAGCATAAGGCCCGAGGTATCGCGATCCAGGCGATGCACGATGCCGGGGCGGTCCTCACCCTGCACAGTACCAAGATGATCGATGCCGCAGTGGTAGACCAGAGCGTTCGCAAGCGTGCCGCTCTCGTGGCCATGGGCGGGATGGCACACCAGGCCGCGCTGCTTGGAGAGCACGATGAGGTAGTCGTCCTCGTAACGAATATCGAGGGGAATGGCCTCAGGAATCACGTCAGTCGGATCGTGCGGCTCGGGCAGGTCGACCGAGATGCGGTCACCGGAGCGCACGGCATACTTTTTTGACAGGCAGGTCTCGCCGTTCACGATTACGGCACCGCCCTCGATCAGATGCGCACAGGCAGAGCGCGTAGGGCAGCCGTCATTGGCGCCCAGATAGGCGTCAAGACGCTGTCCAGCGGCATCGTCGGCAACAAGGATATGGATGTCAGCCATTAGCGCTCATTCCTTTCGCGAATCTTGCGGGCACGCTCCCCACGCTGCTTGGCTTTGCGCTTAGCGCGGGCCTCATCACGGGCATTGAGCTCGGCAGTCGCATCGACCTCGCGAGCGGCGGGACTCAAGAACATGTAGCCGAAGAGGGCGAGCACAACGCCCACGGTAATGCCGATATCGGCCACATTGAAGACGGGAAAATCGATGAAGGTGGTGGCAATAAAATCGGTCACGAAGCCAAAGGCCAAACGATCGATAGCGTTGCCGATAGCACCGCCCACAACCATCGCCATGCCCACAACCTCAAGATGGGCGAGCTGGGGTGCACGAACGAGGTACACGACAATAGCGACAATGACCGCCAGCGCCAGCACGGCAAACGCGATGCCATGCCCCTCGCCCATGCTAAAGGCAGCGCCGATATTGCGGACAAACAGGAAGTCGATCACGCCGGGGATGACGGTCACATGCAGTGCATCGCCCACGGCACGAACCGCAAGCTTGGTCAACTGGTCAACAAGCAGCACAACCAGCGCCACCCCACCAGCAACACCCAACCGCCAACGCAAAGGCGGCGTCATACCCCCAGCACGACCCAAATCAATCCCCTACCCTCAAAAGCTTGAATAACGTTTAGTGCAAGTAATCATCTTATAGTGACATGCATGAAACATGCAGCATATTCATTAACGAAAGTCAAATAACCAGCACAAAACAAAAGCGACATTCCGAAAACCGGAATGTCGCTTAATAGCTTTAGTTCCAACAGCGGAAACGCCGCGTTACCGCGCCTTACAGCGCTTCGGCACAACGTTTGCAGATGTGAGCGTGGCCGTTGTACTCGCCGACGGTGGTGCGGTAGTTCCAGCAACGGTCGCAACACTCGCCCTCGGCTGCCTCGATGGCAACGGAGAGCTCCTCGCCCTGGGTCAAGTCAACATCGGAGACAATGTAGAACTCGGCCAGGTCGACGGCCTTATCACCGGTCAGCAGCGCGTACATCTCGGCGGGAACGACCGCCTTGACGCGGACCTGCTGGCTCTTGGTGAAGGTGCCGGCAGAACGGGCATCCTCAAGGGCCTTGGTCACGGCGCTACGGAGCTCGAGCGAAGCCTCGAGCACGCCCTCAAACTCATTGGCCTCGTCGAACGTGATGGGCGACTTGTACCAATCGAGCAGCGCGGCGTACTTCTGGTGATCGACGCAGCCGGCGGGCGCATAGGCCATGGCCTCGTCGACCGTGTAGGACAGGATCGGCTGAAGGTCGCGCATGAGCATCGAGAAGAGCTCGGCCAGCACGGTCTGGGCGCTGCGGC
>CAJLCM010000072.1:0-9271 GCA_905205145.1 uncultured Collinsella sp. | reverse complement strand
GGGATATCGCCAAAACAATTGTCAAACACAGCTGCCGTATTTGCGTTCTCGGCATCCGATGCCAACGTTTCGGGTAGGCTGTGGCCAAAAGCCGCCGCGCAATCCGGATGATCTTCTTTCCATGCACGCAAGAGCGACACGGCCTCTTTGGCATCAGCGATGCCGGACAGATCAGACCCCAACGTCCGCAGCGCCCAGCCTGTATAGAAGGTATGCACATCGATCAGGCCAGGCATGACGGTACGGTCGCCCAGATCAACTACCTCGTCCGCTTGGGTCAAATACGAAGCTACCTCACACTTGGTGCCAACCGCCTCAATTCGATTGCCACGGACCGCTACGAAACCTTCGAACGGCAGGTCCCCCGTACCGGTAAAGACGCTCTTAGACGTCAGGACCGTTAAACGATCAGACATCACAACCACCTACACCGGAAGCATGCCAGAGATTGCCGTTACGATCAGGCCAAAGACGACCATGAAAATGAAGAACTTCCAAATGGTCTTCCACCATTGGCCAAACGAAATCTTAGCCACGGCAAGGCCGGCGACCGTCATGCCCGCCACGGGACTGATGGTGTTGATGGTCTGATTAGCAAACTGGAGCGCGGTAACGGCAGCTTCGGGATTGAGGCCCATAAGCTCGGTCAGCGGACCCATGACGGGCATGGTGAGCGCCGCAAGTCCAGAACTCGAGGGAACCAGCAAAGAGAGCAGGCCAAGGACGATATACATAAACGTGGTGTAGACGGCAGCGGGTGCACCGGCGAGCGCAGTAGCGAGCGCCTGGAGGATGGTGTCGATGATCATGCCGCCCTCGGCGATGACCAGAATACCGCGAGCGATACCGATAACGATAGCAGCGTACGCAAAATCGGCGAGACCCTTAACGAACTCCTCAGCGATCGTCTGCTGGTCAAGACCGCCCAGGATACCGGCAAGCAAGCCCATGCCAAGGAACACGGCGGAAATCTCATTCATGTACCAGCCCTGGGTAACAAGACCCCAGACGATAATGCCCATACCGCAGGCAAAATCGATAAGTACGAGCTTCTGACGGGTAGTGAACTCTTCCTCGATGGAGGCATCGGTCACGGAAAACTCAACACGCTTGAGCTTGTCGTCCTCGTACGTAATGGACGACTCGGGGTTTTTCTTGACGCGCATAGCGTAGCGCATGGCCCATGCGATACCGACGGCAGTAAAGATGACCCAAGAAACGGCGCGCAGCCACAGCTGAGGATTGCCCTCGATGCCAATGATGCCCTGGGCGATCAAAACATTAAACGGGTCGATGGTCGAAGCACAATATCCCAGGTTAGGACCAAGGAAGCAGATGATGAATGCCGTCATCGAGTCATAACCGATACCCATCATGATGGGAATGAAGATGGCATAGAACGGCAGGGCTTCCTCAGACATGCCAAACGTAGTGCCGCAAATGGACAGCAACGTCATCGTAATGGGAATGATGAGGATGTCCTTGTTCTTGAGCTTTTTAATCACACGGCTCATGCCGGCATTCAAAGCGTTGGTCTTGGTGATGATTGCGAACGATCCGCCAATCAATAAGACGAACGCAACGACGTCGGCAGCCTCCTGGATGCCCTTAGTGGGCGCTTGCAGGACCGCGAAGATATCCTGACCCGGATTGATGGTCTCGCCGGTCTCAGAATCGGTGTAGTTCTTATCGACCTGTTCATAGGTTCCAGCAACGGCGACTTCGCGCTCGCCCGCCGCTGTCGAAATCGTCTTGCGCTGATACTGACCCGAGGGAACGATCCAAGTCAGGACCGCAAAGACAACGATCAGCAAGAACATGATCGTATAGACATGCGGTAATTTGAACTTAAAACGTCTGTTTGTCTTCTTCGCCTTCGTATCTGACATAGATACCTCCAAAGAACTCGAGACTGCATCGCATCTCGCTTCAACGCTTGCATAAGGCAAACGTTCTATGACGTTCTATAGATTACCAGCAGCTTTTCCCGTCATCAAGATAATTTCAAACTGATTGCCGCAACGCGGTTGAACGGTCGCGTTCGCGCCGTGAACGGTATGGAAGCGCCCGGTGAGATGATCCACCGGGCGTTTCCATTCGCAATGTCCTAGATGTCAAAAACGTAGCGAGACCCAACGATCCGCTGACGACCGATGATAAACGGCCGCCGTTGCTCATCGAAAAAGAAGGCTTCCATATAAAACAAGGGTTCGCCAACGGGAACCGCCAGCAACCGAGCGACCTCGGGCGATGCGCACGCGATCTCGAGCGTGCACGGGTCGGTAAACGCGGGCATGCGGCCAGTCTGGTTGCGCACGAACTCAAAAATGGATTGGTTAGATAGAGGCGCCGTTGATAGATAGGCGTTGTCCTCGTAAACGTATATGTTGTTCTCAAGCATGACGGGGACGCCATCGGCAGTACGCACGCGCTCAACGCAAATCAAGTCAGTTCCAACGGGAACACCAAAGAAATGTGCTTCGGTGGAATCCGCCGGCAGTATCTTTCTCGAAATGACACACGCCCCCGGTTCCATTCCGTTAACGCGGCATGCGTCCGAAAAACTCTGAACGTCATCCTTCTGGCGAATCTTGCGCTTGAGCTTGGGGGCATTGACAAACGTGCCTTTCCCCTGTCGCTTCGTTAGATAGCCCTGCTGGACGAGCTCCTCAATAGCACGTCGCACGGTAACGCGGCCAACTTTATAGCTCTCAGCCAATTCGAATTCGTTGGGTATCCGCGCGCCTGCCTTGTAGGCGCCGGAGTTGATTTCGTTTTTAATGATATCGATAACCTGTTGGTACAGCGGTATCGCTGCTTTACCGTCAGTTAGCCCTTCAGTCGGTGGCATATACCCTCTCCAAGCACGATTAAGTCTAAAGCGGGCTCAGGGGCATTCAACAAGCCCTTAAGCCCGCATTAGCTTAAAGTATG
Source organism: uncultured Collinsella sp. (assembly GCA_905205145.1). GTDB lineage: Bacteria > Actinomycetota > Coriobacteriia > Coriobacteriales > Coriobacteriaceae > Collinsella. The sequence goes on along the minus strand of CAJLCM010000072.1, from coordinate 6,337 downwards.
CTAGGTGTCGCACCAAAATGTTGGCTATTTACTCATCAGACCCGAAAAACGCGCAACTACCGCGCTCCTAAGAAAGCGTGAGCAGCTCCGGCAGCTGGTCGATAATCTTGTCCGCGGCATCCTGGCTAAAGCCAAAGCGTTCCTCGCGCTTGGCAATGACTGTCAGGCCGGCTCGCTTGCCAGCGGTGATGCCGGGCACCGAATCCTCAACGCAGCAGCAGCGATTCGCGGGCAGCCCCAGCAGGTCCAGCGCATGCAGGTAGATGTCGGGCTCGGGTTTGCTCTCCTTAAACTGCTCGCCGCTCACCACATACTCAAAGGCATCAGACAGCCCGCATGCGTTGAGCACTTCCTCGATGCTAACCATGGGAGACGAGCTGGCAAGCGCCACGCGAACGCCACGGCGCGGCAGCTCTCGAATCGTATCCACGGCGCCTGGGTTAATCAAAGCCTGATAGTCACGCGGACGCTTATGCGCCCACTCGTCCCAACGGGCCAACGCCTCCTCGCCAGTGAAGTGTCCCTTACCGGCGCGCTCAAACCAATCGACCAGCATATGCAGGAAGAACTGATGCGAGGTACCGACCTGCCCATTCAACTCCTCTTGAGTCAGATTAAGTCCAAGCTCCTTGGCAAACGCGGCAGTCTCGCCCAAGTAGTAATACTCGGTATCGACAATGACGCCGTCCATGTCAAAGATAACGGCGTCGAACGGAAATGCGGACACGGCACCCTCCCTAGCAAAAGGACGCCCGCAAGCAGGCGCCCGAGCCATGCATTAATCGGCGATTCTAACCCAGCAGCTTATCCAGCGCCACCGCAATGCCATCTTCGTTGTTATCGGCGGTCACCATCTGGGCTACAGCCTTAACCTCTTCGACGGCGTTACCCATGGCAACACCGGTGCCGGCCCACTCAATCATGGACTTGTCGTTCTGGCCGTCGCCAAACGATACGACCTCACTGGCATCGATGCCGAGCTTGGGCAGGGCACCCTCGAGTGCGCGGGCCTTGTCGATACCGGGCGCCGTGTACTCAAAGTACCAGTCGGCCGTAAACATGCCCGAAAGCGTCTGCTTAAAGGGCGCATACATCTCCTCGTAATGCGCCTGCAGGTAGGCCGGATCGCCCGCCGTCAGCAGCTTGTCCACGGGATAAGCATCAGCGACCTCATGCAGGCTCTCCACCTCGCGAATCTTAAGATCGCACGCATCGCGCTCGTATTTGACGATGTTTTTCTGCGAGCCGTCAGGCAGCGTGATCATGCAGTGATACGAATCCACGACATGCAAATCGCGACCGAGCGAAATCATAGGGATCACGTCAAAATTACGCAGGTGATCAATCAGACGGTGCAGCTCGTCAGCCGGCATAGCCTGGTCAAAAAGGACCTCATCGGTCTGAGCGTCGACCACATGCGCGCCATTAAAGGCAACCAGCAGACCGTCATGGTTTTGAAGGTCGAGCTCCTGCGCCAAGGCGTGCAGTCCCCATGCGGGACGGCCCGAAGCCAAGATGAGCTTAATGCCCGACTCCTGCGCCGCGAGCAGCTTCTCGCGCGTACGCGGGCTAATCACTTTCTGATCGTTGGTGAGCGTACCGTCGATATCCATCGCGATGGCTTTGATTGCCATATATGCCTCCCTGTCATTGAACAACCTTGTCTGAGCCATCATACAGAACACCCATCGCGACTCCGTTTACAACGGGCAAAAAGTCATATTGTCTCGAACATGAACGGCGTGTGGTCGTGAAGCTTTATCGCTCAGGTCAAATACGTCTGCTAGCGACGCTCATCCGTCGGTGCGCCCTCGACGATCGCGATGCCCGCCGATGCGCCTAACGCGCTGGCGCCGGCCTCGATGAATGCGCAAGCCTCTTCGTAATTATGGATACCGCCCGCCGCCTTGATTGCCACGGCATCGCCGAGCACCTCGTGCATCAGCCGCACGTCCTCGAGCTTAGCACCGCCAAAGCTTCTGCCGGTCGATGTCTTAAGGAATCCCGGCTTGGCCTCCAGCGCGATCTCGCATACACGGCGCTTGGCGGCGTCGTCGCCGTCCAGCTTGCACATCTCGACGATTACCTTGTCAGTGATGCCATGCGCGCGACAAAAATCAGCAATGGTAGTCATCTCGCGCTCGATGGCATCAAAATCGCGGTTCTCGATCGACCCCTGATTCAAAACGTAGTCAATCTCGGTAAAGCCACACGCAGCGTATTCCTCAAACCTCGCAAGCTTCTCCTCAAGCGTCATAGTGCCCTGGGGAAAGTCGATGGCGCCGGCAAGGATGATGTCAGAGCCCTCGAGCATGGCGCGGCCCGTCTCGTACTCCTGAAGGTTCGCGAATACGCAGCGAAAGTTGTACTTTAACGCCTTCTCGACATACTGCTCAAACGTGTCCTCGGGGGCATCGATATAGTCGATGTATTTATTGATGGGTTTGGCAAGTGTCATGCTGGGCCTCCTTGTTCAGGACTGACAACCGATTCGTGGTTTCACGCGAAATACCACGTTCAATGTACGCCCGACATACAAGGACAGCGTCCGCATTCCGACAAGTGGTATGAAATTAGCTGTAAACGTATATTTACAGACAGCGAATGGCACCGCACGCGGATGCCGACAGCAAGACATCCCCCCTCAATACACCCTCATGCCCCTTTACTGTTTGCGGCCAGAAATGATGAGCTGCACAACGTCGTTAGCGGTCGAATTCGACCTCTGACGACGTCACGCGACTCATCGTATCCGACCGACAACAGAAAAGGGGCACGTTCGCATAGCGTGGCGCGTGACGGTTGCAAAACCACCCCATTTGAAACAAACGCAAAAAAGTACTTGCAAAGACGCGTTCCGACATATAAGTTGATAAAAGACCGCCGTTGCGGTTTTAAGTAGATCGAGCATATGAAATTTCAGTTTTTAGCGTGTAAGAGAAAGAAGATCGGCAAAGTACAACCCCAAACGCAATGACAACTTAATGAGGTAACTGCCACATGTGAGGCACCCAGGGCATTGCTGTCTCGATTTTGAGCACGATGCCTTCCGCCTTGCATGGGCCGTTCCATCCCGCCCCTGCAGCAACTGCCTCACGGGCTCATTGAAAACCGCATAGCACCCCAACGTCAGCACATCACCCACGGCAAGCACATCACTCACGACAACCAACACATCAACAAACAGCACGAACATCAACCGATTGGAGAAGCTATGACAAACCACCGCGCTGAAGACGGCGATAAGAAAAGCATTCTGGATGCCCGCATTGAGCGAGCATATGCAAACGAATATGACGCCGCCTTTGCCGCCGCGACCATCAAGAACTACGCGTCGCTACCGCTCGCGACGATCTTGGCCGACCACCCTCAACTGCTGAAGCGCTGTACAAAGATCATGGGCGACCCCGACATTCGCAAGCTGACAGACCCCTATGCCCCAAAACGCGACAACGATTCGTACGTTCTTACCGTAGGCTGCCTAGCCCATATGCTTACGGCGCTCGACACGAAACTCAAGCTCGAATGGGAACCCGACGAGCGTCATGAACTCGAAAGCAAGCGGAACACCCTGCGCACCGCACTGTTCCTTCCGTTGGACGGCCTCAAGCGCTGCAACGTCGAGCTCAATACACAGGCGCGGCAAAAGCCCGGGACCACAGGGCAGAAAACTCCAAGACCCCATGCGGCCATCGTCGACCGCAACCGATATAACCGCATGACCGCGCATTTTTCTGCCGAGGGAGCAGCCATAAGGACGCTGATCGACCTGCTGTGCCTCCCGAGCATCAACGAGCTATTTGAGGGCTATCTCGCCCTTGTTCCCGCGACGGCACCCAAGTCGGTAGCAAAGATCATCGAGACCTGCAGACGCCAGTTTGAGCGCCATCGCAATGGCAGCGAGATGAACGCCAGCATCGCGCAGTACTACGCGGCTCATTACAAAAATGACGGATGTGCCCCTGTCGAGCATCAGCTGCGGCTCGCCTACACCACGCCCGCCGCAACGCTCTATCGCTTTGGAGCCCTTGGCGCTTGCGAGCCGCACGAACAGGCAGCCTGCCCCACAACCGAGCTCGATCTCAGGCTCGGACGAACCCTGTAGCCCGCCAGCCCCTCCGCGGGCAACAATCCTATTCCACAACACAACCAACAGAAAGGAGTCCTCATGGACACCAATCATTCCCCCATCATCAGCCCCCTCACCATGCGTGAATCCGCCCGAGGCATCACGCTCACCAGCATTTACGATGAGATGCTCGCCCGTCGCGAGCTCTCCGTCATGGGAAACATCGAAACCCCGATGGCCCACGACCTATGCCAGCAGATCCGCCTGCTCGATGCCACCGACTCCAGCCGCCCCATCACCATATTTGTCGCCAGCGCCGGCGGAAGCGTGCGATCGGGCCTTGCGATCTATGACGCCATGCGCCTCGCATCGTGCCCCATCCGCACCGTCTGCCTGGAATTCGCCGCGTCCATGGGCGCCGTGATCTTTATGGGCGGCGACGATCGCCGTATGGCGCCCCATGCAGAGCTCATGATTCACGACCCGCTGATCCCCCAGGGGGCAGGCGGCTCGGCACTTGCGCTGCAGGAAACCAGCCGGCGTCTCATGCAGACCCGCAAGACCCTCACGCAAATCCTCTCGGACCGCAGCGGCCTCACGCCCAAGCGCATCCAGTCCCTCACTGCAAAAGACACCTACCTTTCGGCCGAGCGCGCCGTCGAGCTCGGCTTTGCCCACGAAATCCTCTCGACCACCAAGGAGGTCGCCCATGTCTAACCTCGCCAGCCGTCTCGCCGCATCTGAGTCCGCATCGTCCACCATCCTCGCCAAGGATCGAACGCTTTCCTGCGACACCCGCCAAACGGGACTCAACAACAATGCACTTGTGATCGGCCCCTCGGGAGCCGGCAAGACCCGAAACGTCCTCAAGCCCAACCTGCTGCAAATGAACGCAAGCTACATCGTGCTCGACACCAAAGGCACGCTCTGTCGCGAAGTGGGACCCGTGCTGGCAGCCCACGGTTACCGCGTGCAATGTCTCAACTTCGCCGACCTCAACACCGTCCCGGCCCTTGCGCCCGGCATCGAGCGCTGCGGCTACAACCCCCTGAGGCACATTCACCGCAAGGCGGACGGCAGGCCCAACCAGCAGGACATCCTCTCGGTGGCAAAGGCCATCTGCCCCATCGAGGACAACAACCAGCCTTTTTGGGATCATGCGGCGGCAAACCTGCTGTCGTGTCTTATCGCCTACGTCACCGAACAGCTACCCGCCGACGAGCAGACGATCAGCTCGGTCATCAAGCTGATCGAGCACCTGCAGGACGGTGCCACAGGTCGATTGTTTGACGACCTGATCACGACCGACCCCCAAAGCTATGCCCTCTCGCTATGGCGGCGCTACGCCATTACGCAAAATGCCGAGCGCATGCACGCGAGCATCGTCGGCATCCTTGCCGAAAAGGTCATGTGTCTGGGATTCGACGGTGCGGCACAGCTCTATCGTGAGTGCCATCAGGTGGACTTCGCTTCCATGGGACACACCCCCTGCGCCCTGTTTGTAACCGTGAGCGATATTGACCGCAATCTCGATCCGCTGACCGGCCTCTTTATTTCGCAGGCGTTTATGGGCCTCATTCGTGAGGCCGATAGGCAGCCCGACGGCAGCCTGCCCGTGCCCGTGCGCTTTATGCTCGATGACTTCGCAAATCTGCAGATCCCCCAGATCGACAACGTGCTCTCGATTATCCGAAGCCGCAACATCTGGGCAACGCTGCCGCTGCAGTCGACCAACCAGCTCGATGCGCTCTATGGCGAGGCACGCGCACGCTCCATCATGGGCAACTGCGACACGCATCTGGTGCTGGCGTTCCAGGATCCCGAGAGCGCCCGGGTGTTTTCCGACCGCGCCGACGCGCTGCCCAGCACGCTCATGGCGACGCCGATCGATCGCTCGTGGCTCTTTGTGCGCGGCTGCACTCCCGAACAGGTCGAGCGCTTTAGGCTCGAAGACCATCCGCTCTACGGGGAGCTGCCCGAGGCGCAGCGAGGCCATGCGGAGGCCGAGCTCTAGACGCAGGGCCCTCGCAGCACGCGACGCTCCGGCGAAGATCCTTAAAGGCCGTGCGCCCCGGGGCCACGGCAAAGCAAAGGGGCCCGCATCCGATGGGATACGGGCCCCTGACTATAAGGCGCGATGCGTTAACAGCAGCGACTACTTGCGGTGAGCGCGGTAGAACTCGATGAGCGCCTGGGTCGAAGCGTCCTGCTCGGCCTTGGCGGCGTCGTCATGGAAGGCTGGAGTGATCTGCTTGGCAAGCTGCTTGC
>CAJLCM010000071.1:0-10033 GCA_905205145.1 uncultured Collinsella sp. | reverse complement strand
CCGTACATGTGCGGATGAATGTGGGAGGTGTTCGGATAAAGTTGATAATCAAGGCGACATGAATATGCATGGCAATCTGATGCTATCTAACGTCAGGTTGCCATTTATATTGGGTATACTGATGCAAAAGACGAGGGCAAGGAGGTCGCGTATGTCTACTGCAACGGTTAAGCCTACGACGGTTCGCCTCGAAGAGGGGCTCAAGGAGCAGGCGACTGAGTTCTTGGATTCGGTCGGCCTCAGCCTCAATTCCTATCTCAATCTTGCCGTTCGGCAGCTGGTAAATCAGCGAAAGATTCCTTTTGAGATTGTAGGAAGGGCGGAGATGCCCAACGAGGCGACGAGGCGTGCCATGGTGATCGCCGAGGCTCATGAGTTGGGGATTTTGCCGGACGATAGCCCGTCATTCAATAACGCTGATGAGCTTATGTCATTCCTCGATGAGGAATAGCGATGTTCGAGATTAAAGTCGAGGCTCAATTTAAGGCGGACTACAAACGAACGATGCGCATGCATCCGCAGCTAAAAAGTGAGTTTAAAGCGGCGGTTGCAGAGCTTGTGGCTCATGGGTCACTTCCGGCGGAGTATGGCGCCCACGAGCTCTCAAACCCGGGCGGAAACTACAACGGCCACATCGATTTCCACCTATCCGATGGCTTGGTCGATGTGGTCGTTCTTTATCTTCCCCATAAGACTAACCCAGTGATTAGGCTGGTGAGAATGGGCTCGCATGAGGAACTGTTTCAGGGTCCGCTGGGCTGATCGCCGATTTCCAAGTTGCGGTGGAATAGGGACTGATTTGCGGTCGATTGGCCAAAAACAGTCCCTATTTCACCGCAACTGATGTGGGCGCCCCGTTCGCTGCTGCGGCCCCCGGTTCTCCTCATTGCTGGATTTCGCTCAAAAACTCAGCGGCGACTTCGTTGCTTTTGAAACGGATGCTGCGGTCTTCTTTCTTGGGGAATGCCAGCAGCGGGATAGTCCCGTACCAGACAGTTTCCTCGTCAATCACGGCCGCGCACAGCCGCCCTTTGGCCTTGACGGAATAGTCGACGTTCATCTCGGCAAAAATCGCTTTCGCGTCATCGCGCGGAGGTGAGGCAACATAAACCTCAAGGGTAATCCCACGGGCGGCTGCGCCTGCGAGTGTGGTGGTGAGTTTCGTGAGGCATGCGGCGGATGCGTAGGATGCGGCTATGAAGGCACTCTTTGTGGCACCGGTGATGTCTTTAATTAATGCCTCAATAGCGTTTGCCGGCTCTATGAGAATGTTGTAATCGGGTTGCTCGCTGTCCTCTGCTGAATAAATTTCGTACCCCAACTTGGCGTACGTCTTGAGTCTTTTCTGGTACATGCGGGCGAGCATGGGTATCGACAGGTCAATGTAGTCGAATATCTCAACCTGTTGCTTGCCCTCGTGGCTTCTATGCAGTCTGCCCACCTGCTGCGTTACGCTGCCGTCCCAAGATATCGGCGTGGCAATGAAAAGGGTGTCAAGGTAGGACAGATCGAAGCCCTCGCTCAGAAGGCTTTCGGTGGCGACGATGATTCGATGTTCATGCTCAAAGCCGGGAAGACTGTTCAGTATCGCTTTTCTTTCTTTGGCGCCGATTTCTCCGGTTAAGAGTATGGGCTCGTGTCTGCGATCATTAAGCAACCTGAACAGTTCCTCAGCATGCTTTTTCCTTTTGGATAGTATGAGCGGATGTCGACCGTTTGACGCTGCTTCGAGGGCGTCATCGACAATCAATTCGTTTCTTGCCGCATGTGCACACAGCATATCGAGAATCTGATTGAAGCTTGCATCCGGCTCGTAGGCGGATAGCCGAATGCCGGTAAATCTCGGTCGAACGATGCGCTGGATGCCCTGCTGAATTGCCTGCGTTTTTGGATCGATGACATAGCGAAGCGGGCCGCAGAGCATCGAGAGCGCCCGCGTGAGTCCGTCGGAGCGCTCGGGTGTCGCGGAGAGGCCATATATATATTTGGCTGGAGCGGACTTGAGGACGAGCTCGAGCTGTGGCGCGGCAGCATGGTGGCATTCGTCGCAGATAATGAGGCCGTAATTACGAACAAGGTTCTTAACTATCGGCTCCCCGGTTTGGGAGTCTTTGCCAGATAGCGACTGAAAGGAAGCGACGTCGATAAGGCCGCTGACGGCGGTTTTGCCCCCTCCGATTTGTCCAATAAGGGGAGGTTGCTTTTTGCTGATTCGTCCTTTTGGCGTTCGGACCGGCTCTCTGGTGTCCGTAATGTCGAGAAATCGTTCGAGCTGCGATTTCCATTGGGCTATGAGCGCGGTCTTTGGAACAATGACGAGCGCTGGAAGACCAACGGCGGCAATAAGATAAGCTCCGATGACGGTTTTACCGAAGCCCGTTGGCGCAGACATGATTCCGTCTTCGTATTCAAGCATCTGGTCGGCGGCAATTTGCTGTTCGGGATGAAGGGTCCCTTTGAATGCCATCTCAATTGGATTGCCTGTGCTACGTTCGTCTGAATAATGGGCAGTAACGTGGGCTTCTTGAATCAGCTGCTCAAGTTGGGCTTTGCAGCCTCTGGGAATCGCGACGCGGCCATCTCTAAGTTCGCTGAGGTCTATGAGTCGCGGTTTGCCGAATACTGATTGATGCATAGATTGCGCACGGAAGAACTCCGGGTTGGCAAATGTCGCAAGCCTGCGGATTTCCATTTGAGCTGCCGGGCTCAGAGACTTTTCGGGGATGTAGAGCATATCGGCTTGTGTGACGAGCAGGTTCGAGGGGAAGTCTCGTGGCGTGAGCGGGAGCCGCTTTCGTGGCTTTTGGACATTGCGCCTGGTTTTGTTTGTCGCTGCAGCTGTTGCTATTCCAAGCGGTTTGTTTTTGGTGTCCTCGATCAGACGATCCACCGTCGCACGCGAGATTAGTTGGATTTGCGAAAGGTAAAGCCATTGGTCGGGAAAGGGCTCGAATCGTTCGTCAACAAATACGCTGTTTCCTTCCCGCTGCGCTTTTCCCTGAAAGGGCAGCGCAATGAGATTTCCAAAGCCGCCTTCAGGAATGGTGGACTGCGCGGGTATCATTCGGTCAAAGGCTTCGAAGGTGATTGTCTTGTTGAGTGCCGCTGCTTCGGCGATAAGGCAGCTACCGAAATCTCGTGCTGTCTTTGCGTTTATAGGTTCTAGGAAGAAAAACCAGATATGCGCGCCGTTGCCTGACCTTGATCGCTCGACCGCAGCGTTAATTCCATGGTTTTTTACGACAAGCCTGATAGCGTTTGTCGCTTCTTTCCAATCGGCTTTGTCAAAATCAATGACAAGGACATTTGTGTTGCAGTCTTTGTCGAGAACATATTGACCTATGACGTCCCGGAGCCTGTCGTCGCTGCCTTTGAAATGGGCGATAATGGCGGCATCGTTCAGCTCAAGGAATGTGCGGCTGCGACATTCAGCGCATTTAATTCTGTGATGGTTTGCTTTGGGGCAAATGCCTGGCTTCCACTCATTTGCGCAGGCGGGTGTATAGCCGATGCCCCCGTCTTTTCTGCGATACCCGTGAGCGTGCACATCTTTGCGGCCGGTAAAAAGATTGCGAAAGAGCTCGAGTTTGTCGCGCGCTGGGCTCGCGCTGGTAACGATGCCCTCGGTCTGTGCACGTTCGCCGAAAGATTTGCCGGCTTTGTCCCATTCTTCGAGTGTTGCGTAACGGATGTCTGGACCGTTGCTACAGATTACGATCTGCTTACGCGGATCTGAAGCGTGGACAACCGTTTTATTGAGTTTGAATAAGGCGTTCCCGAAAAGGGCGTATTGATGCACGGCGTTGCTCATTTGAATGCCATTCTTGTCAGCGTTCATTGGGATGAGGGTACGTCATTTCAGCTTTATGAGATATGCGACTTCGATTTTGGTTCGGTAATAGTGGGGTACCGATCCGTGAGTGGCAATTAGCCGGTGCCAAAACGTGCGGCGGCTGTTGTTAAAGGTGTTTTGGCGGCTATGGGGCGTGTTGGCGGCGTGGGGAGGGGTCCTCGAATGACTCCGTGGTCAAATAACGTCAAATATGAGTACTGTTGTTAATGTAGTCTCATAACATTTGGTAAGAATAGAATACCAATTCCACATTATTCTATATATCTAACCCACTAAACACGGAATTTTGAGCCTTGGCAAGACGTGGAATTGATCGAAATGATCAATTCCGGCGAGATTTTGCTGCTACTAATTTGGTGGCGGTACTCATATTTGCCATTTTTTGTCCAGTGGGTACCGCGAGGGGCCTGTTCGACTGGCTCAACGGCCCGGTGATGGATGCCGGCATGATCAGCCCACTCGATCCAGACCTTGTCCACATCACCGACGACCTCAACGAGGCCGTCGACATCGCCCTGAGCGGGCTGATGTAGAGTAGCTAAAATGGGACGGGGCTAAAAAGACTGGTCTGAAACGTTTGATACCAGTCTTTTTAGCCCCGTCCCAAATGAACTGCTTCTAAGTTGCGGTGGAATAGGGGTTGATTGGCGGCTGAAGAGCCAAAAACAGTCCCTATTTCACCGCAAGTGGTAAAGGTGCCCCTAGTGGATGGGCTGGTAGCGGGGGCAGTAGCTGATGGCGATGGCGTCGACGCCTACATGGGTGGCGATGGTGCAGCCGATGGGGCCGGTGCCGGCGTCTACATAGTCTTGGCCTGCGAGCGTCTCGTTGACAAGTTCCTGCTCCTCGGCGGCGCCGGTCGTGAGCACGCGCACGCTGGAGCCCGGATGCTCGGCCAAAAATGCGAGGCAATCGGCCATGGTGTTGGCGACGATGCGCTTGGCGCCGCGGCCCTTCTTGATGGCCTTGATCTCGCCCGACTGCCACTCCGGCGAAACGGCCAGGCGAATATTGAGCATCTGCGTGAGCTGGCCGGCGAGCTTGGGCGCGCGGCCGTTCTTAACGAGGTTCTCGAGCGTGCGGGGAATCAGCAGCAGGTGCGCGTCGGACAGGGTCGCGCGGATCTGTGCCTCGGTCTCGTCCAGGCTGCGGCCGTCCTCGCGCATGGCGAGCGCGTACTCCACCAGCAGGCCCTCGGCACCCGAGCCGGTGCGCGAATCGATGCAGCGCACGTCGAGCTCGTGGGTCTCGGCGACCAGGCATGCATTGGAATAGCAGGCGGACCACTCGCTGCACAGCGAGATAAAGATCGCGCTGTCGTGGCCATCGGCGCGCACGCGGTCAAACAGCGCCTTGAACTCGCCGGCACTCGGCTGCGAGGTATGCGGCAGCTGCTCGGAGCCGGCCATGCGGGCGACGTACTCCTGGGCGGTGATCTGTACCTGGTCGAGCAGGTCCTCGCCTTCGATAATCACATGCAGCGGAATGACGTAAATGCCGAGCTCTTGGGCGCGGGCGGGGGAGATGTCCGACGTGGAGTCGGTTATGATGGCAAAAGACATAATTGCACCTTTCGTTGGGGCGCGGCAGCGCCGCCTTCTGAGAGCAAAGTGCGACAAGTATAGTGGAGTCGTTCCACATTTATAGGTTCAATTGTTGAATAGTCAACAGTTTGAAGTGTCGGTGTGGAAATCATCAACTGGGGAAGAGGGATACCGATGGAGGCGCTGGAGATATGCAAGCGGCCGGTTGTGCTGTTCGATTTTGACGGCACGGTGGCCGATACGGGTCGGGCGGTGATGACCTCGACGCGCAAGACGTTGGCCGCGCGCGGGTTTTCGGAGGCGCAGATGGGTGACCTGCGCCGCATGATCGGGCCGCCCCTGTGGAAGAGCTTTCACGACTTTTATGGCTTTTCCCGCGAGGAGTCGCTTGTGGTGGCCGACGAGTACCGTGCCTTTTTTGATGAGCTGGGACCGGAAGAGTATCCCGTGTTCGACGGAATCCCCGAGCTGCTCGATGGCCTTGTCGCGCAGGGGCATCGCTTGGCCGTGGCAACGTCACGCATGGAGGCGAAGTGTATCGACATGGTGGGAGAGCTGGGACTTTCTCAGTTTGAGGCGGTGGTTGGCATGAATCCACCGCAGGGGCGCGAGACCAAGGCCGATTCGGTTCGCGATGCCCTGGCGGAGCTCGGTGCGACGGCGGACGATGCCGTGATGATCGGCGATCGCTTTAACGACATCGAGGGCGCGCACGCGATGAGCGTGCCGTGCGTCGGCATCTATTCGGGCGCGGCGGCGCCGGGTGAGCACGAGGCGGCGGGTGCCGATGCGGTGGTGCACTCGGTGGCCGAGCTTGCTAAACTTTTCGCTATCTAATGACGTGATGTGAGGGGCGGGCGTGCTTGTCGCTCATTGGTAAGGAGGTCGTCCATGAATCAGGTGGAGCAGAGCGTTACCGAGTATGTCGACGAGGTCTGGGAAGATGTCGTCGCCGATATCGAACAGCTGGTGAGCTATCCGTCTGTGGCCGTTGCTGCCAATGCGGAGCCCGGTGCGCCGTTTGGCCGTCCGGTCCGTGATGCGCTCGATTGCGCGCTCGGCATTGCGCAAAAGCTCGGCTACCAGACAAGCGACGACGAGGGTTATGTGGGCATTGCCGATATCCCGGGCCGCGGCGATAAGCAGCTTGCGACTATCTGCCATGTTGACGTGGTACCCGCTGGCCCCGGCTGGAACACCGACCCGTTTGCGATGGAGCGTCGCGAGGGCTGGCTGCTCGGCCGCGGCGTGATCGACGACAAGGGTCCGGCGGTGCTGTCGCTCTACGCTGGCGCTTATCTGCTCAAGCACGGCATTGTGCCGCGTTATACCTTCCGCGCGCTGCTGGGCTGCGATGAGGAAGTGGGCATGTCCGACGTTCACCATTATCTGGAGAACCACGCAGACCCCGACTTTCTGTTTACGCCCGATGCCGAGTTCCCGGTCTGCAATGCCGAGAAGGGCCAGTTTGGGGCGACGTTTGTGAGTCCCAAGATCGACGGCGGACGCATCGTATCGTGGAGCGGTGCCGAGGCGAGCAACGCCATTCCGTCGCAGTCTATCTGCGAGCTTGCGATTGCCGCCGATGAGCTGTCGGCGCCCGTTGAGAACGCCGACCGCCTGGAGATCACAGCACTCGACAACGGACATGCCCAGATTTTCGCCCACGGCATTGGTGGTCATGCCTCGATGCCCGAGGGAACGATCAATGCCGTCGGCCTCATCGTAGCGTATCTGCGCGAGGCTGAGGACGCGTTTGGCGCCCGTGGCGAGCGCCTGCTGACGCCTGCCGAGCACGAGTTCGTCAAGTTCTTGGCCTTTGTGCACGCGGATGCCTATGGCCGCGGCCTGGGTATCGACGCGACGAGTCCCGCGTTTGGCCCGCTCACCTGCAACCCCGGCGTCATCCGCGTGGTGGATGGCCACATTGAGCAGGTCATCGACGTGCGCTTCCCTGACAGCACGAGCGCCGATACCATCTGCGAGCAGCTCGAGCCGCTCGTGGGCCGCTTTGGTGTGACGTATCGCGTGGGTCGTGCCAAGGTGCCGTTCTCAGTTTCGGCCGACGACCCGGCCGTGAAGGCGCTGATTGACACCTATAACGAGTTTACGGGCAAGCATGCCGAGCCCTTCGCCATGGGCGGTGGCACGTACGCGCGCAACTTTGCCCGCGCCGTATCGTTTGGCCCCGAGGAGACCGGCCTGGAGCTGCCCGCATGGGGCGGCCAGATGCACGGCCCCAACGAGTGCGCCAACGAGGAACAGCTCAAGCAAGCGCTCAAGATCTATATTGTTGCGATCCTCCGTTTGAATGAATTAGAGCTTTAAGGTCTCGCGGTTTCCCAATCTAAGTTGCGGTGGAATAGTTCCTAGAATGGGCCATTTGATGGCCAAGCAGAAACTATTTCACCGCAACTTTGTTTTTATTGGTGTAAAAGGTGCGCCATGTTCGGCGCTGGATTGTTATTCGTTTGTAAAGGCTGGGCCGCGCTTGCGGTAAGGGTCTATCAGATGCCCGTAAGAAACAGCAGTTGGCGCGGACGCTGCCCGGTCGGGGCCGTATCTTTCCGAACAGCAAAGCGGGCAGGGTGCCCGCGAGTTGCATGTATGAAAGGAAGATCATGCTCGATCAGGCTTATTCTCGTCGTCAGTTCCTCGGCCTCGCTGGTGGTCTTGCCAGCATCGTCGGTCTCGGTCTCGTTGGGTGCGGTGGCTCCGGCGCATCCGATGCCGCCGACAAGGGTAGCGCCGCTGCTGCCGAGTCCGTCTCCGGCGAGGTGACCTACGACGGTGCCTCTTCGTTCCAGGCTCTCGTCGAGGCCGCTGCCGAGAAGTTCATGGACGCCAATCCGGACGTTTCCGTCTCCGGCTCGGGTAACGGTTCGGGCAAGGGCCTGACCGCTGTCGCCGCCGGCACCGTCACCATCGGCAACTCCGACGTCTTCGCCGAGACCAAGCTTGAGGCCGATCAAGTCAAGAACCTCGTCGACCACGAGGTCGCCGTCGTGGGCATGGGCCCCGTCGTCTCCAAGAACGTCAAGGTCGACGACCTGTCCCTCGAGCAGCTCAAGGGTATCTTCTCCGGTCAGATTACCAACTGGAAGGAGGTCGGCGGCGACGACGCCAAGATCGTCGTTCTCAACCGCAAGGCCGGCTCCGGCACCCGCGCCACCTTCGAGGCCGCCGTCTTTGGCGACGAGGCCGTCGACTTTAAGGGCGATGCCGAGCTCGATAAGTCCGGCGATGTCCAGACTCAGATGGGCAGCACCGACAACGCCATCTCTTACCTCGACTTCTCGCACTTCGATGACTCCAAGTTCAACGCCATCAAGGTCGAGGGCGTCGAGCCCAAGAGCAAGAATGTCACCGACGACTCCTTCAAGATCTGGGCTACCGAGCACATGTACTGCGCAAAGGACGCCGACGAGGCCACCAAGGCTTTCCTGGAGTTCATGCTTTCCGACGACGTCCAGGGCAAGCTCGTCGAGGAGCAGGGCTTTATCCCCGTCTCTGCCATGAAGGTCGTCAAGGACGCCAGCGGCAAGGTCTCCGCTAAATAAGTAATCGCCCCGGAAAGGTTTGCAATGGCAAAACAGCTGCCAAAGCGCGACCTTGAGAACGTGGGCCTGGGCGTCACGGGCGCGTGCGTTGCGCTCGTGACGCTTGTCGTTGCCGCGCTCATCTTTATGGTCGCCCAAAAGGGCCTCTCGGCTTTTCTCAAGGACGGCGTTTCGGTCGTCGAGTTCTTCACCGGCACCAAGTGGGACCTGGCCAACACAGCCGAAAGCGGCCTGCCCTACACCGGCGCCCTGCCCCTGATTGTCACCTCGTTTGCGGTCATGGTGCTCTCCACGCTCATCGCGCTGCCCATCGCCATCGGCTCTGCCATCTTTGCGGTCGAGATTCAGCCTAAGTTTGGTTCCAAGGTCTTTCAGCCGCTTATTGAGCTTTTGACCGGCATTCCCTCGGTCGTCTTTGGCCTGATCGGCTTTCACGTGGTCGTCGGCCTTATGAAGAGCGTTTTCCACGTGAGTACGGGTCTGGGCATCTTGCCCGGCGCCATCGTGCTGGCTGTCATGATTCTGCCGACCATGACCACGCTTTCGGTCGATGGCCTGCGCGCCGTGCCCGACGGCTACCGCCAGGGCTCGCTCGCGCTGGGCTACACCCGCTGGCAGACCATCTGGCACGTGGTGCTCAAGTCCGCCATGCCGTCGCTCATGACCGCGGTTATCTTGGGCATGACCCGCGCCTTTGGCGAGACGCTCGCCGTGCGCATGGTTATCGGCGGTATCGAGGCCATGCCGACTTCGCTGCTGTCGCCGGCTTCGACCATCACCACCACGCTTACCACGTCCATGGCGGTTTATGCCGAGGGCTCGGCTCAGGACGACGTTCTGTGGGCACTTGGTCTGCTGCTGATGGGCATGAGCCTCATCTTCATCCTGATCATCCACCTTATCGGCCGCAAGGGGGCGAAGGCTCGTGGCTAGCACACGCATCCATATCGACGAGGCGAGACTCGGGCGCGTCCAAAAGCAGGACCGTATCGCTACGGGTGTGCTGACGGGGATTGTCGCCATCGACATGAACATCGTCGATTCCATGATGGCATACATCCTGTTTGAGGGCAGCT
>CAJLCM010000070.1:0-10138 GCA_905205145.1 uncultured Collinsella sp. | reverse complement strand
TAGCGGGCGGACGCGGCGCGCTGCGCCAGCGGCTCGGGAGCCTTCTCGTGCAGATGGGCCCACTCGCCGCTGCGGCACTGCTCCGGCGTCGCCTCGCACATGTCGCGCATGGCGCGCTCGAACCGCTCGGGCTCCTGGGCGATGGCGCCGAAGCTCCAGCTCTCGAAGCCGGTCCACGCGTCGCCGTCGCGCTTGAGCGTCCACCACTCGTCGCCGCCGTTCACCTGCTGGATGAACGCGAGGTCGCGGTAGCAGAACCCCTGGCGTATGGCCCAGTTGCCCGAGCCCAGCGCCTCGCGGAGCCTGTCGACGCTCTCCGTGCGGGAGAACTCGTAGGGGTACTCCTCGAGGAACGGGTCGTCCTGCCAGTCGAAGCCGCCGACCTTGAGCCAGCCGTTCTCCTGGCACTTCTCCACGAGCTCTTCGTGCTCGCGGCCGGTTATCCTCTCGAAGCCGTCCATGGGCCCTCCGTCTTTCGTTTGTTGCTTGGCGGGCGGCGTCCTCGCGATGGGGGCACGGTGCGAGTCGGAGCAGGCGTGCGTGCCGGCGCGTCGGCGCCGCCCAAGACGTGTATAGCGATTTCGATTGCGGCAGAGAGCAGGGCCGCCCGCGATGGGTCGAGCTGGGTCGAGCCGTCCGCGCCTCCACGGGAAGCGCACAAGCTAGCTGCGCCGGCGCCTGTCCCTCTCGCCCAGGTAGACGGGCCTGCAGGTCTGGGAGATCCTGCTCGCGATCGCCTCTGCCGTTACGCGCTCGCCGCGCCTGGCGAGCCTGTCCGCAAGCGCGCCGGGCGCGTAGTTCGACGTGACGATGGTCGGGCGCATGTCCTCGTAGCGCGCGTCGAGCACGCTGAACACGGTGCCGACGGACCACTCGGTCGCGTCCTCCTTGCCGAGGTCGTCGAGCACGAGGACGTCGCACTTGGCGTACCGCGCGACGGCCGCCTCGGTGCCGCCCTCGTCGAACGTGGCCTTCACGCGCTCGAGCATGCCCTTGGCCGTCGTGAAGGCGACGTCGTAGCCGGCCTCGGCGAACAGCCTGGCCATGGCGGAGGCGGCGTGCGTCTTTCCGGCGCCGACGCCCCCGTGTATGTAGAGCCCGGCGCCTCCGTTGCCGGCGAACGAGGCGATGTACTCGGCGAACTCGGGGCGGTCGGCCTCGGCGGCCCAGTAGCGCCTGGGGATGCCCGCGCGCGCGAGCGCCTTCTCCCGGCGGGCGGCCTCCTCCTTGGCGGCGAGGGCCGCGCGCCTTCGCGCCTCGGCCTCCCGCTCGCTGGTTGCGCCCTCGCACGGGCAGGGGGCGCTGGAGACCCAGGTGACCCTGCCCGCCAGCGCTGCGCCGAGCGGTTCGAGGGCGGCGCCGCAGTGCGGGCACGCCCTCGGCTCCGGCTCGTCGAAGGAGAGCCCGGCGGCCCGGGCCTGCTCCAGGGTGATGAGTCCCGCTCGGTCCATCGGGCGCCCCTTCCTTATCTTCTGAAGTCCTTGTTGTCCCTTTTGCTTATTGGGTGGCATATCGTCAGGGGTTTCCCTGTCATTTCGTCAGGGGTTCGGGCTGCGAGCCCTGACGGTTCGTCATCCTTGTTCGCGGCGAACCCTGTCATTTCGTCACCCTTTCGCGCCGGGAACCCTGACGAATCGTCAGGGGTTGCCAACGCTCCGGGCGGCAGCCTCTCGCGCACGATGCGGTATCGCTTGGTGGCATGCCCGCGCGCCGGGGCGTGCACGCCGCACTCCTCGATGAGGCCCTGGTCGAGCAGGTTGCGGATGGCGCGGTGGACGCTGCGCTCCTGCACGTTGAGGAATCGGGCCAGGCCGCCCTTGCTCTCGAAGTAGCCGCACCCGGCGTCGCAGAAGCCGAAGATGCGCGCGTAGACGAGCAGGGGAAGGCCTGAGAGGCCGAGGTCCGCCATCATGAAGTGCCGTACCGTCGCGAACTCGCGCGGGGAGGGGCCGTCGCGCCCCCTCGGGCCTGCGGCCGCCATGGCGCTAGCCCCTTCTTGGCGAGCCGACGACGCTGTTGCGCTCGACCCATGCGACGAGCTCGTCGTGCAGCACGATGCCGTCGCGCGTCTTGCCGCCGATGTAGCGGATCGGGAACGGGTCGTCGCGGTCCTTGGCGAGCCGGTACATGGCGTCGCGGCTGATGCGCAGCATCGCGCACGCCTCGTCGGCGCCGAATATCGCGTTTGTCGATGCGATGAGCCTCACCTGGCTCCTGCTAGTGCTCTTGGTCATGGTCGTCCTCGAGCTCCTTTCGTCTCGAGGCTCCCTCGCGTGCCCGGCCGCGGGCGGCTCCCGGGGCGGTCGCCGCCGTCATTTCCTGCCGCTCCTTGACTCGATGTAGGCGTCCACTGACGCCCTCGAAACCAGGAGCTTCCTGCCGAGCCTGTACGAGTCGATCTCTCCCGACCAGATGAGGTCGTACGCCTTGTTTCGGCTCGCCCTCATGTACTGCTGCATCTCGATCACCGTCATCCATTCGTCGCGGCCCTGGTTGTTCTCGGGCGCGGCGCATTCGGCTGTGCGTGCCATGGTTCCTCCAATCTTCCCGTGCGGCACCGTGCGGGCACACCGCGCGGCACAGTGTCCCTTTTCGTCTGCGCGACGATTGAACCGCCTGCTGGCGCATCGCGCGCATGACGGGAACGGAGACGGGTCGAGGTGGGTCGAGCTGGTCGGGCCTCCACGAAACGGCCATGAGCCGCGTGGCTTAGCTCTCAGCTAAGTCCCTGAAAAGTAAAAGGCGCCCATGCGGGCGCCTGCCTAGGAGCGATGTTCGTTCGGTTGTGGTTGGAATGCTTCTCTTCCGCGGTGCTGTCGTCCGGGGTCCGGCATCTGTCGTTCGCCTCTTCTGTCGTGTTTGATGTTGTGTGTTATGCGAGCGACCTTGCGCGGGCCTGCCGGCCCGTTGCCCCAGGTGCACCCGGGTAAATGGTACCCATCCGTTGGAACATGGACATCGCGGGAGGGCTGTTTGGGCAAGCTAGGATGGATGAGCGGCGGGGTTCTAAATGCAATAATTCGAGCTAAAGGGCCTTGTACTCTCTTTTGTAAAACGCGAGGGTGCAATAAACTCGACGATCCCCCTGAACCTTTTCTGAACGAATCAGCTCTTAGGCGGTATGACGCGACACGCATCGGTAGTGCTCGGACTGGGTTAGTCATCGAGTGGGTATAGAACATACGTTCTGTATAACGTTATAGCACCAGGTGGCAGGCGTAGTTTCAATCGAAGCTACGCCTGCTGCTATATATGGGTTGATGGTGGTATCAATGACCGCGATGCTTCTGTTTGCGCTTCAGTTTTCGCTGCTCGAAGCGCGCCTCCGCCTCATCCGCGCGACGCTGGCTTCTTGCTTGAGCCGATTCCCGCTTCATCGTCTCCCGCTGATTCGCGAGCGCCTGCTGCGCCTTGGTGCTCATCGCCGGCTGCTTGAGGGCTTTCGCCGCCTCGCGGGCGCGTCTCTTGGGGTTCTTCGCGGGCTCGCTCGCCTCGGACGGATCGTCACCGAAGAACGCGAGCTTCGCCCATTTGCTTGTAACGAATCGCAGGATCTCCTCATCGGACGGTTCTGCGCCGAAGACGATGCGGGCGACGCCGTACCTGCCGTCCTCGACATGCTCCGCCAGCCCGACCCAGAATTGGCCGTCGTGATATACGGTCAGGGTGGACGACACGCTGATCTGCATGGCTGGTTCCTCCTTTATGTAGATGACCATGCAGAGAAGGGACAACCAAGGAGGCAGGTTACTGATGCGGACATCCGCACGCCCACGACTACCCGACGGGGACTGTGTTTTCATCTCTGGTGCCCGCATTGTAGCACGCGCGGATTCACGATGTTGATTGCCGGCGCCTAGACGGAGATGAAGGCGGTTCGATCTAGGTCAAGCCGGTCGCTCGTTCATGAAGCGGCCGATTCCCTGAAAATAAAAGGCGCCCACGAGGACACCTACAGGCTATCTTCGAACTACTTGGTTGGGGCAGACGGAGGAAAAAAATAGGGCAGAATCGCTCTCACGATCCCGCCCCGCAAACCCGAGGGTTTCTAACTGGCTCCATTATTCCGGGCTTCTCAGTTCTGTCATTGACCCAGGTATCATCCGTCTCCTATAGCGAGTGAATATAAAAATAGGGCAGAGTCGCTTGCGCAAGTCCGCCCCTAAAACCGTGAAGGTTTTGCTATCTGCAGGCTATTCTACCAACCCGAGCGATTCTGTCAACCTGCGAAGGAACTCGAGCGCGGAGCGAGCTGCGGCGTCGGGCCCCTTGTCGGGCAGCGCCTCGGTTTCGCCGTCGGCCCTGGCGAACATCTCGGCGAGCTCGGATGCGGCGCGCGAGCGCGAGGAGCCCTCGGGTACCAAGCCGGAGTGCGCCACGAGCACGGTCGCGACCTCCTGCATGGCCGTATTCCCCATCCACTTCCTCCTGGTCGCCTTGGGAATCCCCACGGCGGCGACCCTTCGGGAGACGCCGCTGGACGCCGAGCCCCGGGCGGCGCCCCTCTCGGCGAAGCAGTTGATCAGGCACGAGCCGTGCGCGGCGCAGTTGCGGACGGACTTCACGCGCTTGAGGTCGTAGTGGGAGGCCTCGAGGCGCCTGTCGCCCCATCGCCTGGCGCAGAAGCGCACGAAGTCGATGAGGGTGCCGAACGAGGTGAGCTCAAGGAAGGCCCAGGCAGGCATGTCGCCGGAGTACTTCGCGTAGAGGCTCGAGCTGTAGGGGCTGCGGCCGCTCATCTTGAGCTCGCGCAGGCGGTACTCCCTGTTTGCAGTGGTAAGCGATGCCATGTAGTCGGCCACGATGGCGTAGCCGTCCTCTCCACGGTCCTCCATCTCGCGAAGCAGTGTCACCTTCTGGAAGTGCTCGATGTCGAGCGTCATGCCGAGCAGGGCGTGGCGCAGCTCCTGGTCGAGCGCCGCGAGCAGGCGCAGCTGGCCGAAGTCGAGGTCTACGTAGCGGCCGTCGCGCGGGCCTCCCTCGTATTTCGAGAAGAGTTTGCGGTAGGATGCGAGCTTGAAGAAGTTGCACTTGTCGCGCAGGTAGTCCGCGGCCTCTTCCTCGGAACACAGTTCGAAGGCTACGCCCTTCTGCTTGAGGTGCTCTATCTGCCGCTCGATCGTGAGGATCGGCTTCCTATCGTGGGGTTCGGCCATGCTCGGTCTCCTGTCATTGATTTGAGAATCCTATTCTACCAGCATGTTTGCCCTGAATCCTGAAGGCCCGTTCGCCAACTCATAAGCAAGCCACCTGAGACTACTCACTTTGTTCACGAATGGCGAAGACCTGCGACCTGGGGTTTTGCAAATGGCGCGCAAGCCACCCGCGTTAATTCACTTGCGATTGCAGCTGGCGGCTTGCGGGCAAAAGGGCGGTTGAGTTTCAAAACGGGCGTTTTCGGCGCCATCGAGCCTCCAAAGGCGACCCGCCGCGCACTTTGGGACAAAAACAAAAACTCAAAGCCCTGAGTTTGAAAAAAGTTTTTGAGGTTGTCCCAGCTTTTGTCCCCGAAGCCGACGAAACGCGACATCGCGTCATTCGGCGGCACGCGTTCCGTGTCGATGCCGAAAACTGGGTGTAACTGGAGTGACGGGACGGCAGAACCGACGCCATCGAGTGGGAGTAGGACGACAGGGTTCTGACCTGCGATTTTGAGTGCCGCACTATGCCGCTGAGTTTCGTTTCGTACGAGAGTCATGACAAAGCCACCAGCGACGGAGATGAGTAAAAGCGATTAAAGAGCCTCCGTTCCCTGCGTTGGGACGGAGGCTCTTTCTTTGCCGTTTTACTCCCTTGTCTCCGTTCGGGGATTATTTCTTGCTCATTTAGGGCTATTCGCGCTGAAAGATTTTGACTAGCTTGGTGTCCTTTATTTCGTAGACAATGTCTGCGACGTTCTCGACCAGCCTCTTATCGTGGGAGACGAACACTATCGTTCCGGCATAGGCGCTCATCATCTGCTCGAGGGCTTCGGCGCTCTTGATGTCCAGGTAATTTCCAGGCTCGTCCATGAGCAAGATGTTGTATCTGCCCAGCAGCATCTTCGCGAGTAGCAGCTTGATGACTTCGCCTCCCGAGAGAACGCCAACGTCCTTTGTCAGGTCGCGCGGTCCGATTCCCATAGAGGCGAGGATGCCTCGAATTTCGGTCATGCTGTACTCGCAACCATCCTGCATGAACGAGATCGCAGACTGACGGGCGTCGAACTTGTAGCCTGTTTGCTCGAAGTAACCGATCTCTGCCTTGGGAGAGATGTTGATACCGTCGGCGCGTCGAGCGATTGCCTTCAGCAGGCTGGTCTTTCCTGTACCGTTGCCACCGGTGATGGCCACTTTGGCACCGAGCGGTATCTCGAATTTCGCGTGGTCATAGAGCATGCAGTTGCCGAAGCTCAAGCTGAAATCGTCTGCCGAGATGGGAAATTTACTATGCAGTTCCAGGGCCTTGCTCTGGCGGAACCGCACGGCGCGAATGCTATCTGGGGCCTCAATCCCTTCGAGCGCTTCGAGGCGCTTCTCCATGTCCTTAGCCGCCTGGTACATCCTCTTCTGTTTGGTGCCGGTTGCTTTCTGATGCCCCAATCGACCTGCATACTCGTTGCTTTTTTTCGCAGCCTTCCGCTTGGCGTCGACCTGCCGTGCTTTTTTCCGTTGTTTTTCGATGGCGGCTTCGAGGCGATCGCGCTCGCGCATCGCCTCTTCGTATCGAGTCGCCTGAGCTTTGCGCTCTTCTTCTTTCTGTCGCAGATAGTCGGAGTAGTCACCCCAGAATTCGGAAATACCGCCGTCTTTGAGCTCCCAGATCTTGTCTACCACCTGGTCGAGAAAATGACGGTCATGGCTCACGATGAGCAGAGCCCCATCAAATGCCTTGAGTTGTCCGACGAGAAGGCGGATGCCGTCTTGGTCGAGGTGGCTCGTAGGCTCGTCGGCGAAGATCGCGCTTGCATGCTGGGAGAGTGCAGAGGCAATCTTGGCGCGTGTTTCCTCCCCGCCGCTCATCGTCTCCTGCGCCACTCCGGCGACGTTGAGACGGGAGAGCATCTCACCACTGTCCTGAGCCGCATCAAGGTCGAGTTCATCGAGTTGGCCGATGAGGGCAATGCTGCCGAAGCGCCTGACGTCGGCGTCCGCAATGGTAAGATTGCCGCTCAGAATTTTAAGCAGGCTGGTTTTGCCTGCGCCATTGTCTCCCACCAAGCCGATGCGATCGTAGGAGTAGATTTCCAACTCTTCGATATCCAGGATATCGCGGCCGGCATATTCCAAAAAGATGTCTTTAGCTTTGACTATGAGTTCCATAGGTTGAACCGCCTTTTGTGTATTAGCCTTTTACTGGAAGCGCAGCCATGCCAAAAAAGATTGCTCACGTCGATTTTTCGCCTTTGCCCAATTGCCGGCGCGAGCGTTTTGACCTTGCGCAAGCCGGCAAATCCGAAAATGATAGTTGGCGACGAATAAGGAGCGCGATGTGGGATGTCGGCGCAATACCTCGTCGTCGCAAGGGCTTGAAGGCTGACGCGTGAACCGATGGCTGCCGCCTCTTTTTTTCGAATACTTGGGCTATTGAATCCGCCCGGTATCTCTTTTCCCCACGTTTCGGACGCTCGGAGCAAGCAGCATAGCCATCGCAAGCAGTACCATGGTCGCTCCAGAGCCGACGAACCATAACGGAGCTCCAAGCAGATCCGCAAAAACGGAGGGGGCCGCGAGGCCCATGGGCATGGCCCACGCCATGATGGTTCCGTAGAGGCCGAAAACGCGGCCTAGGTACTCAGGAGGTATCTGCTCCTGCATAAGGGCAGTCTGGGTTCCCGCGTACAACGGGGAGCATGCGCCCATAAGAAAGCTCGCCGGTAGGAAAACGGCGAACAGCGACGGGCCGATCAATCCGGATGCGATTGCGACGACGCCGAAGCCGGCGATCGCGGCGACCATGGTGAGCGACCTATTGCGGAACCCTCCCGTGGCCGCCAAAATGCCGGACCCAGCCAGCATGCCTGCGGAGAAAAGGACCTCCACCAAAGCAGCATCCCCCGTGCTACCGCCAAAATGTCCCAAGGTCATTATTGGGAACAATGCCGCGAGTGGGGAGAACGCGAAAGCGAAGACGAACCCGCACCAAAGAAGGGCGAACAGCCCCCTGTATCCCCTGATCAGCTTGTAGCCGTCCGAAATCTCAGAGAAAAGTTCTCGAACTTTATTGGGAAAGGACGAGCTGCGGTCGGCTTCGTCGAGTCCTCCTGCGTCTATCTGAGCGGCGAGGACAGCTAGAGAAGCGAAAAGCGCCCCCAGCACGTCGAGGGCAATCATGGCGGTAATGCCCGCCACAGGATAAATCACTGCCGCGAGCGCGGCGCCAAGAATGTATCCGGCGGACTGAATCGCCTGCATCACTCCCGATAGGCGAACGAGATGCTCTGGCGGGGCGAGATGGGGCGTGAGGGATTGGGAGGCCGGCGTGTAGAACGAAGTGCCAGCTGCGCGGAGAAACAGGGCGATGAGTATTGACCACGCAGGTAAGCTGCCGGCCAACGAGGCAATCGCCAAGGCGGCGCCCACCGCGGCAACGAAGAGGTCGGCGCCGATGAGAACACGTTTCAAAGGCAGCCTGTCGACAACGGCGCCCGCAAGGACTCCGAACAAAGCAATCGGCAGAAAGCCTGCTAACGATGCCAGGGAGAGGAGGGAAGATGATTCTGTCGTGAGGGCGATATGCCAAATGAGACCCATTTGGAGAATCGAGCTCGTCAATGTCGACACGAGCTCCCCGCCCCATACGAAACAAATCTTAAATTGCCATGAATGGCACAGCGAAACAGACCTGCGCCGAGAGGTTTCAAATATCATGGTTATGTCCAATCGTGAAATGGCGTGCAGAAAAACAGCGCGACGCCACAACAGCGCCGCTTTCTAGGCGCTCATCCACGTGCGGAAAAGACCAACCACGACACCCCTCCTTTGTTAATTCGGTCTGGCAAACCATGTAATATTAACGAGGCTTGAGTTTGCCTGTCAAGAATCGACCATCGGAAAGGGCAATCCTCTCTGGCCATTCGATTCCTTTTGTATCTTTGGTTGCATAGGTGACCCGCCAGGGCTATTACGCGTGGAAGAGGCGCCTGCCGAGCTGGCCGATGAGGCGCTGAAGATGGCCCTGGTCAGGCGAAACGATCCCAAGGGATGCGTACATCATTCGGATAGTAAGAATGTTGCCAGCAGGTTTTGCGGCAACCGCAAAGGAGCCGTATCCTGCAGCTGGAATCACGTTGCAGCATCCTGACCCGCATTCCGATTGGCGGACGGCCCGCTTCGGCATCCTGACCAGCACAGCGATCGAGCCTTGTCATTCCTTGGATATGCCGGTTGCTCGGGGCGGTCCCGACGGAGGCCCTCGCCTCCCCGGTCCGTGACCCAAGAAGGGCAAGCATGCTGATCTGCATGGCTGGTTCCTCCTTTATGTAGACGACCATGCAAAGAAGGGACAACCGAGGAGGCAGGTTACTGATGCGGGCTCCCGCACGCCCATGACTACCCGACGGGCTGTTTTTCATCTCCGATGCCCGCATTGCAGCATGAACGAATGTGCCTCGACATCTCTGCTGGCATGGTACGACTGGGATCGCACCTCGACGCATCCTTGCGCATACTGCCTTCCAAGTTTCGAAACCGGGAAGGAAAGTGTATGTGAGCGACGATATCGGCGCCGATTCGACGCTCGAGAGGGAGATTGCGCCGATTCTATCCATCGGGGATGCATTCCCGAAGATTCTCATCACTCGCACGAGGCATGAGCCCCATACCCGGGAGGGCGTGCTCGTGCTGAATTTCGCGAGGTGGCTGCTTGGCGGGTAGGGTTCTGAACGTCGCATTGGGATATCGCGCGACAGGGCACGCAGGGCTGTTTGTGCCCGCACGGGAAACGCCGTCGCCATGCGGGCGGCCTGTCGTGTCCGATTAGCCTTTTGCTAAACAGGCTTACGCCAACTCATGGGCAAGCCACCTGAGACTATTCACTTTGCTTATCGTTGACAAAGACCTGTGGCCTGCGGTTTTGTGAACGGCTCGTAAGCCACCCGCGTCGACTCAAACTCTACAAAGACTAACGCTTTTTGTTTAGGAATTATTCTCTGTAATGT
>CAJLCM010000069.1:0-10180 GCA_905205145.1 uncultured Collinsella sp. | reverse complement strand
CAGTTTGGTAGCGCGCCTGCTTTGGGAGCAGGATGTCGCAGGTTCAAATCCTGTCGTCCCGACCATATCTTGCGGGCGTAGTTCAATGGTAGAACCCCAGCCTTCCAAGCTGATGACGCGGGTTCGATTCCCGTCGCCCGCTCCATAGGATAGTTTTAACGGCTTTGGCTCCATTTGGTGCCAGAGCCGTTTTCATAAGCGTGCCGGGCGACGGGAATCGATGCCGCCCCACGCCCCACCTAAGTTGCGGTGAAATACGGACTGTTTTTCGGCTTTTATGGCCTATGTAGTCCGTATTTCACCGCAACTATTTGTAAGGTTGGATTTTGATGCCGTTGGGAGGGTCGTAGCGACCGTCTACCGAGAGTGGAAATAATTTTTTGAAGCCTTGACCTGCGACGTCAAGCTTTTGGTCAGCTTTTGGCAAGGCCTGCGGACGGAAGCATGCGATAGCGTAATGGTATTCTCTCCGCCGTGATGGTTATGGGGTTGGCCATGCTCGATAAAGGCAAACATTTTCCGCAGTCATATGCAAGGATGCTATTCTCGGCCCTTGGAATTCATCAAGATGGACAGCTGCTTATAACAATTGATCCTTGGGAAGAACGCCGTGCGCGCGAGCTTATGCAGGAAGAGCTCATGCTTCGTCTTTACAACCACGTGTATGCGGATCCGGTCTATTGGAATAATCTTGGGGTTGAAGATCGCATCTTTCAGCTGACATCCGCTATTGCGGTCGTTGAACCGGATGCTGTGTTTTGCGGATCGACGGCAGCGCTGCTCTATGGCATCGGCTCGGCTTATTCGCTTCTGGATAAAGTGCAAGTGCTGCTGCCACGGTCTACAAGGCGTGATACGTATGAGTTCGTTGAATATAAGCGCTGGCGGGCGGGCGAAGTGTGGCGGCTCGGTCTGTTTACGCTGACGGATCCGTATCGAACGGTTGTTGATATCGCCCGAACGAGCGCCTTTCGCTATGCGCTGGGCTATGTCGATGGCTTGGCCCGTGAGTACGATGTCGAACGTGAAGAGCTGCGAGCATATGCGCAGGCAAATTGCCGAGGGTTGCATGGCATCGCGCGTGCTTTTGACGTTTTTGAGCATATGGACGGCAGGTCAGACAATGGTGGCGAGTCCGAGGCGAGAGCAGCGATGATTCTCGCTGGGGTTGCCGCGCCTGAGCTTCAAGTTGAGATAACGCGACCGGGAAACGCTGGTTATTATCTAGCAGATTATGGCTGGCAGATGCCAGACGGCTCATGGACGCTGGCAGAGCTGCATGGGCTGGGTAAGTTTGAAGACGAAGCTCAAGATGATCCAGAGCAAGCGGCGGCAAAAACCTATCGAGCGGCCCTCATGCGCGACGCGAACCTTCGTGCCATGGGCCACAACGTCATTCACTTCAAACTTTCGGACACCTACGACGTAGAATCGTTCGGTGCCATGATGCGCGGTTACGGCATTCCGACAACAAAACCCTACGCCGACTCCCGATAGCGAAATCGTTCGCAGCCAACCTTCAATAAGTTGCGGTGAAATACGGACTGTTGAGGCCTTTAAAGGCATGAAACAGTCCGTATTTCACCGCAACTTAGGAGGGGATGGGGCTGAGGGGCGGGCGATGCCGTTGTCTGTCGGTTAGTGGCGGGATTGGTGGCGGAGCTTGTCGATGGTGGAGTCGGTGCTTCGGCTGCGGGCTTCGGCTGCGGTTTGGCGCTTGTGGCGGTAATCGATCATGCCTTGGATGATGGGCTTGCCAAAGCTCACGACACCATCGTTGTAGATGGCGGTTCGGGCTGCGAGGAGGCAGTCGGGAAAGTCCATATGGGTCTTGCCAAAGAGTTTGATGGCAAGGGCGACAACGGTGGGCTCGTCGACCATGACGTCATCGAGCAGCCTTTTCATGGCCGCGGCAATCTCAACGCGGGGAACCTTATAGACGTCGCGCAGCGTGACCACGACGCGCGTGATGATTTCGGGGTAGACACGAGCGGTGCGCGTGGCGATGACCTTGGCGGCGCGCGGTGACAGGACCTCGTCGTCGTTAAGCAGGTAGCGCAGGATGACGGTCTCGTCGATGATGGTGCTACTCATGGATATCTACTTCCTCGGGACCCAAAATCGAATCGTCGCTTTCTGTGGCAAGGTACTCAATCCAGGCATTGCGCTCCTCGGAGCGGCGATTGGGGTCCCCATATGCTTTGAGCAATCCATAGGCGGCCGTGCCGTCCTTTGAGCGCACGGCGACCGGCTGAAAGGGGAGCTTGCGCATCAAAATACTCTGCGCGACAAATAGACGGACAGCCTCGGCGAGCGATGTGCCCATGGCGTCGTAGAGACGCTCGGCATGCTGCTTGTCTTCCTCGCGAATGCGCACCTGCAGGATGGCTCGTTTTTGAGTCGATGACATCACTGGCCTCCCTTAATGAGCGTGCAATTTGAATAGTCAAATACAACTTCGGCTAATAATAGCCAATCTTACAACCACTACTTTATTGCACTAGAGTAATTGAGTGTAAACGACATTACAAACGTACTACATCCTTTATAAACGAGCGTGAAATCTCCCCTGGATATACGCATGTAATACACTCACCTTTATAGCTATCCGAGAATAGTTCCAACCTGCCAAAACCCCTGCAATACACCCGTATTGCAGGGCCTATGCTCAAGTTTGCCCCCTGCAACTGCGTATATTTAACCTGTATATCGTTGGAGGAATTCTATCGAAGTGCCTGTTTCGCCGCATGCACTCGATACGCCGATGCCGGACCACGGGCGGTCCGGGGCAACGTCGGCAGGGTCTCTCCGGCATGGGATTCAGGAGGGAGTGAACAACATGGGCAATAAACGAGTCGTGGCTGATTCTTCACGCTGCATTGGGTGCCAAACCTGTATGGCGGCGTGCATCGAGGCACACGATATTCCCGGCAACATCGCCGCACCTCGCTTGCGCGTAACGCGCACCTACGAGATCTCCGCGCCGGTGGCATGTCACCACTGCGAGGACGCTCCGTGCGCGAAGGCCTGTCCTACGGGCGCCTTGTTCTTTGATCCAAAGAACCATCGCATCGGCGTCAACGAGGACAACTGCATCGGCTGCAAGAGCTGCGTCATGGCATGTCCCTTTGGCGCCGTGAGCGTGGCGACCACGCAGGTTCCGGTCTTGATGGGCGACGTTCGCGTGGGTTCGCAGACCAAAAGCTTTGTGCTCAAGTGCGACCTGTGCGTGGACCGTCCCGGCGGTCCGGCGTGTGCCGAGGCGTGCCCGACCAAGGGCCTCACCCTGGTAGACGAGGAGCGCCTGGCAGAACTGACTGCCGAGCGTGCCCGCGCCACCATTGAAAACGAGGCGTAAGTGTTGGGGCGACAGGCCCAATGATTGTCAAATAAGTACCGAGTATTCGGTAGCAGAGAAAGGAAGGAGGGTGTCATGGAGAAGCATAAAGTGATCTGCCCGTATTGCGGCGCCGGTTGCCAGTTTAACCTCTTGGTCCAAAACGGCCAGGTCGTGGGTACCGAACCGCTCAACGGCATCACCAATCAGGGCGAGCTGTGCCTTAAGGGCATGAGCGGCTACGACTTCATCAACGACACCAAGATCTTGACTCCCCGCGTACTGCACCCGATGATCCGCCGCACCAAGGGCGCGGATCTTGAGCGCGTAAGCTGGGACGAGGCACTGGATTTCACCGCATCTAAGATGCAGGCCATAATTGACGAATATGGTCCTAACGCTGTCATGACCACCGGCTCCTCTCGAGGCGGCGGCAATGAGGCGAACTACGTCATGCAGAAGTTTACGCGTGCGTGCATCGGCACCCACAGCGTGGACAACTGCGCCCGTACTTGACACGGCCCTACTGTCCTCGGTCTGATGGACACGGTTGGTTCAGGTTGCATGTCATGCTCCATCCCCGGTATGGAGGATACGGGCTGCATTTTCCTCTTCGGCTATAACCCTGCCGATTCGCACCCCATCGTCGCAAGGCGTATCGTGCGAGCCAAAGAAAAGGGTTGCAAGATCATCGTCGCCGACCCGCGCCATATCGAAACCGCGCGTATCGCCGATCTCTACCTTCCGATCAAGAACGGTTGCAACGTCGCGTTCCTCAACGCCTTTGCCAACTGTCTGGTCAACGATGGCCTCTACGACAAGGAATTCGTCGCCGAGCACACGAACGGCTTTGACGAGTGGTGGGAGTCCATCAAGAACTACACTCCCGAATCCGTACAGGACATCACGGGTGTCGAGCCCGCGTTGATCCACCAAGCTGCCGAGATGTACGCCACGGCGAAGCCCTCCGCCATCATTGGCTGGGGCATGGGCGTATGCCAGCAGAAGCAGAACCTGAAGACGGTGCACACCATCGCCTCCATCGCCTGCGTTGCCGGCCAGATCGGCAAACCCAATTCCGGCCTCGCGCCCGTGCGCGGTCAGAACAACGTCCAGGGCTCCTGCGATATGGGCATGCTGCCCAACCTGTACCCTGGCTACCAGAAAGTCACCGACCCGGCTGTGCGTGCCAAGTTTGCCAAGGCTTGGGGCGTGCCCGAGGAAAAGCTCCCGCTCGAGGAGGGCTACAAGCTCACCGACCTGGGCCACCTGGTCGACGAGGGCAAGGTGCACTGCTTCTACAACTACGGCGAGGACCCGGTGCAGACCGAGCCCGATTCGGCCGGTATGCGCAAGACGCTCTCCGAGCTGGATCTGTTCATTTGCCAGGACATCTTTATGACGCAGACGACCATGCTCGCCGACGTCATCCTGCCTGCCACCTCTTGGGGCGAGCACGAGGGTGTCTTTACCGCATCCGACCGTAGCTTCCAGCACTTTGACGCGGCCGTTCCGCCCAAGGGCGAGTGCCGTCACGACTGGGAGATCTTCGCGGACCTGTCCACGCGTATGGGTTATCCCATGCACTACGACAACACCGAGCAGATCTGGAACGAGTGCATTAGCCTGTGCCCCAACTTTGTGGGCGCGACCTACGAGAAGATGGCTCCCGAGGGCGGCTACGCCCAGTGGCCCGTCAAGAGCACCGATGTGAACGACCACGGTACGCCCGACATGTTCGCTGGTGGCAAGTTCACCACCAAGGACGGCCGCGCCAACCTGATGGCGCACGACTGGGAGGCGCCCTCCGAGCTTCCCGACGATGAGTACCCGCTCATCCTGTGCACCGTCCGCGAGGTCGGCCACTACAGCTGCCGCTCGATGACC
Source organism: uncultured Collinsella sp. (assembly GCA_905205145.1). Classification (GTDB taxonomy): domain Bacteria; phylum Actinomycetota; class Coriobacteriia; order Coriobacteriales; family Coriobacteriaceae; genus Collinsella. The sequence continues at coordinate 4,956 of CAJLCM010000069.1, read as the reverse complement.
GGCAACTGCAAGACGCTGGCGCTGCTTGCCGACGAGCCCGGCTTTGTCCGCATGAATCCCGCGGACGCCCAGGCGCGCGGCATCAAGAACGGCGACATCGTCTCGATTCACAGCCGCCGCGGCCAGGTATACAGCCGCGCCGACGTGAGCGATCGCATCAACAAGGGCACAGTCTATATGACCTACCAGTGGTGGATCGGCAAGTGCAACGAGCTGACCATTCACAAGGTCGACCCGGTCTCGCATACGCCCGAGGACAAGTTCTCCGCCTGCCAGGTCGACGCCATTGCCGACCAGGTTTGGGCAGAGGGCGAGGTCGAGCGTCAGTACACCGATCTCAAGCAGGCTCTGGTGGACGCCGCCGCTCCCCAGGACGTTGAGCCCGGCGCCGCCAAGTTCGACGACGAGACGCACGTGAATCAAATCGTGTAGTCCCGTTCTCGTTGGCTTTTTGGGCCGGGCGTCCCGTACGTTCGGGAGCCCGGCCCGTTATTTTGAAAGGAAGTGGGGATGAACCGCTTCATCGACATCAACCCGGAGAGGTGCATCGGCTGCGGAACATGCCAGTCCGCCTGTGCCGACGCCCACCGGATGCAGGGTCTTCAGGATACGCCGCGCCTGGCGCTCGTGAAGACCGGCGGTATTTCGGCCGCCCTTGCCTGCCACCATTGCGAGGGTGCCCCCTGCGCCGAGGTCTGCCCGGTGAATGCCATCGAGCACGATGGCGATCGCATCCACGTCAAGGAGCAGGAGTGCATCGGGTGCAGGCTGTGCGCCATCGCGTGCCCCTTCGGAGCCATCCATCCCGATGGCACGTCTATCGCCGGTGTCGCAGGCATGTGCGACCCGACGCCTTCGTATCCTAAGTCCCTGAGCAGCCTTCTTACGTGGGCTCCCGGCCAGTACACCTGCGCCGTCAAGTGCGACCTGTGCGCCTTCGATCCGGACGGCCCGCATTGTGTGGCGGCGTGCCCCACCAAGGCGCTGACCGTCATGGGCGGCGCGGCCGATCGCGAGCTCGACGAGGCCAAGCGCCTGCGTTCGATCGAAAACGGTCCGGTCGTCGACGTTACCGCTGTGGCCCAGGGCCTGTCCGAGAAAGCAGAAGGGAGCGTAAACAATGGATAGCATGACGCTGTTTATCGCATCGCTTGCCGTCTCGTGCATCGGTGCGCTCGCCTCGGTTCTGCTGATTAAGGCCGACAACGCCGCCAAGACCGCCGGCTGCCTGATCGGCGCCGTCGCGGCCGTGCTGTCGTTCATCGCGGGCCTCGAGGCCGTGCTTGGCGACGTTTCGTCCCTCAACACGGTCTTCTTCTTCCCGTTCGCCCGTCTCGAGCTCTTGCTCAACGGCCTTGCGGGCCTGATCGTGGTCCTCATCTCGATTCTCGCCTTTGCGGGCTTCATCTACGGTCTGTCCTACTTCGACGAGTACCCGGGCAAGGTCGGGCGCGCCGGCTTCTTTATGAACACCTTCGTCGCCTCGATGATGCTCGTCATCACCGCCGACAACGTGTTCTGGTTCCTGGTCGCCTTTGAGCTCATGTCCCTTACGAGCTACTTCCTTGTCGTTATCGAGGAGAACAAGAACTCCATTAGGGGCGGTTGGCTCTACTTCGTCATCGCGCACGTGGGCTTCGTTCTCATCATGGCGAGCTTCCTGCTCATGACCAACGGCGTGGGCGGTTCCTTCAGCTTCAGTGATTTCCGTACGCATGACTTTGGACCCGCCGTCTCCTCCGCGTGCTTCGTCCTCGCGTTCTTCGGATTTGGCGCGAAGGCCGGTATCATTCCGCTGCACTCCTGGCTGCCCCAGGCGCACCCCGAGGCGCCGTCCAACGTGTCCGCCCTCATGTCCGGCGGCATGATCAAGATCGGCATCCTGGGAATCCTCAAGGTCGGTCTCGACCTGCTCGCGGGTTCGGGCGTCCAGCTCTGGTGGGGCCTCATGGTCCTGGTCTTCGGATCCATCTCGTCGGTCCTGGGTGTCGTCTACGCCCTCCACGAGCACGACATCAAGCGCCTGCTTGCCTATCACTCCGTCGAGAACATCGGCATCATCTTGCTCGGTGTCGGCGCGTCCATGACGGCGCACGCCCTGGGCAACGACGTCATCGCGACGATCGCGCTCATGGCCGCCCTCTACCACACGCTCAACCACGCCATGTTCAAGGGCGAGCTGTTCCTCGGCGCGGGCTCCCTGCTCTATGCCACGGGTACGCGCAACATGGAGAAGATGGGCGGTCTGTTCCGCCGCATGCCGGTCACGGCCGTCTACTTCCTCATCGGTGCCCTTGCCATCTCGGCCATCCCGCCGCTCAACGGCTTCGTTTCCGAGTGGTTCACCTACCAGTCCCTGTTCAACATCTCGACGCTCTCCGACCCGGTCGTCATGGTGTTCGCCGTCGCCTCCGCGGCCGCCCTCGCCATCACCGGTGCCCTGGCCGTCACGTGCTTCGTGAAGGCCTACGGCGTCTCGTTCGCGAGCAGCCCTCGTTCCCAGGAGGCCGCGAACGCCAAGGAGTCCCCGGCTCCGATGTTGTTCTCGCAGATGCTCCTCGCGGCCATCTGCGTGGTACTGGGAATCGGCTCCCCGGTCATCGCCCCGGTTCTGGGCGACGTCGCCCAGAGCGTGCTTGCCGGCTCCGCCGTCACAGCCACCTCGGGCGTGTCTCTCGTGAACGAGATTTCCGGTGCCGCCACCTCCACCCCCGCGATCGCCATTGCGCTCGTGGTCCTCACCGGCCTCGCGTTCGCGTTGAGGTCCTGCCTCGGCGCCAAGGCCCCCGCTAAGAAGACCGACCCTTGGGCGTGCGGCTACGAGCCCAACGAGCACATGCCCGTCGTCGCCACGAGCTTCGCGTCCGACGTCGAACTCTTCATGGGCCCGCTCTACACCCTGCGCGAGGTATGCACCAAGATCTGCTGGTCCATCGCGCACGTGTTCCAGAAGCTCACCGGTGTCGCCCAGGGCGTTGAGCCCCTGCCCGACCGTTTCCTGGTCGATGCACCGAGCGAGGGTGCCGACAAGCTGGCCGGCCTCGCCTCCAAGATCGAGGGCGGCAACTACTCCGTATACATCTGCTACATCGTCGCGGCGCTCGTGGTCTTCCTCGTGCTCGCCGTGCAAATGGGTTAAGGAGGGGAGAGCATGAACAACATCGTACTTGCCGTTCTGCAGGGCGTGGTCGTTATGGCCGTCGCGCCGTTCTTCTCCGGTCTCGGCCGCGTGATCCGCGCCAAGATGCACAACCGTCGCGGTCCCAGCATCATGCAGGACTACCGCGACCTGGCCAAGCTCTTTGCGCGCCCCGAGTCCCAGAGCGAGGATGCGAGCTTTGCGCTGCGCATCATGCCGCCGCTGTTCTTCGCCGTCGCCTTTATGCTCGCGATGGGTCTGCCGCTCTTTACGGCACAAAGCCCCATCCCGGTCTTTGGTGACGCCATCACCATCATGTACAGCCTGGCGCTCGCCCGCTTCTTCTTCGCCCTCTGCGGTGTGGATTCGTCCAACGCCTACGCCGGTATCGGCGGCGTCCGCGAGCTGCTCATGAGCGTGCTCATCGAGCCGTCCATGCTGCTGGCGCTGTTTGCCGCCGCCCTGGTGTGCGGTTCCACCGACATCGCCACCATGGGCCAGCACATCATGACGGGCGCCATCGACGCGCCGGTCGCCGTGATCCTCGCCGGCATCGCCTTTGCGATTGCCTGCTACATGGAACTCGGCAAGCTGCCGTTTGATCAGGCCGAGGCCGAGCAGGAGCTCCAGGAAGGTCCGCTCGCCGAGCTTTCCGGCCCGTCGCTCGCCATGGCCAAGCTTGCCATGTCTATGAAGCAGGTCCTGGTCGTCGCTTGGTTCTGCGCGATCTTCATCCCTTGGGGCGAGCCCACGACCGTGGGCGCCGCCGCCGTTCTGGGCGCCGTCATCTTCCTGGTGAAGTGCCTTATCGACTTTGTCGTGTGCGGCGTGATCGAGAACTCCTGCTCGCGCTCGCGTTTTAAGGTACTCGGTAATCAGACCTGGGCCGTCGTGGGCATCGCCGTTCTGGCGTTTGTCTTCGTGGTCGTCGGCGTGTAGGAGAAGGGAGAAACAATGTCATTTGCAGTCAGTCTGTCCCTTCTCGGCTTGGTCGCTATCGCGGCCCCGATGGTGGCCTCGGTGCTCGTCGCCCTGTTCCCCCGTCCGTACGCCAAGTGGTTCAGCGTTTTGGGTGCCGCCGTCTCGACGGCCTGCACCATCGCCCTCGCCGCGAATTTCGCTGGCGCCGGCATGCCCGACACGCAGGTCCCCCTGATCTCGTTTGGGCAGACCCTCGTCATGGGATTCACCTTCGATCGCATGAGCACGCTCCTCGCGCCCGCCTTTGTGGGTATCGGCCTGCTTGTCGTGATCTATTCGATTCCCTATATGAGCGAGAATAACCGTGAGCATCCCGACGCACCGCGTCGTCGCTTCTACGCGTATCTCGCGACCTTCATTGGTGCCATGGCCGGCCTCGTGTACAGCTCGACCCTTTTGGGTCAGCTCGTGTTCTTTGAGATCACGGGTGCCTGCTCTTGGGGCCTCATCAGCTACTATATGTCGCCTACGGCCAAGAAGGCCGGCATGAAGGCCCTGATCATTACGCATATCGGTGCGCTCGGCCTGTATCTGGGCGCCGCCATCGTGTTTGCCCACACCGGCACCTTCGCCATTACCGCGATTGCCGGCCTCGACGCCAAGCTCAAGGCTATCGTCCTTTTGCTCGTGCTGTTTGCGGCCTGGGCCAAGTCCGCACAGGTTCCCATGTACATGTGGCTGCCTTCGGCCATGGGGGCGCCGACGCCTGTTTCGGCCTACCTGCATGGTGCCTCGATGGTTAAGGTCGGCGTGTGCGTGTTCGCGCGCGCACTCGTCTCTGCCGGCGAGATTCCCGAGATCGTGGGCTGGGTCGCCATTATCGACGCCATGGTCAC